>CAZZHA010000051.1:0-1660 GCA_964653685.1 uncultured Gammaproteobacteria bacterium | reverse complement strand
ATCTTCAAATAATTGCGTTTTTGTGCTATAATTCGGCCAAATCGTAAAAAGAACCCTGCCCTTTTTTAATTACCAATATGGAAACAAAATATATTACTCATCAAGCAGGCGAGAGTTTTGTTATCTATGATTCTCGTTTGGCCAAAGAGTCAAGACCAAAAAAGAAGCTAGGTTTTCTTTTGCTTAATCTTTCTTTAATTGGCCTTCTTCTTTTTCTGATTCCTATTCTGATTGGGGAGTTAAAATATCGGACCAAACAAATTTCAAGCCAACCCCAAATCAAAGAGAGTCGTTTTGGCCAACTTCTTTCTCTAGACCAAAAAGGGATTCTTTCCCCAGCTGATTGGTCTTTTAGTCTGATTATTCCGGATATTCAACTCAACACCAAAGTTATCGACATGGTTGATATTAGTAACCAAACTGAATACGAAACCGCTTTAAAAGAAGGTGTGGCTCACGCTAAAGGCACCGCCTATCCTGATCAAGAGGGAACCATCTATCTTTTCGGCCACTCAACTGATTATCCCTGGAACATCACTCGTTACAGTGCCTATCTTTATCCCCTTAAATATTTAGAGGAAAATCAAGAAATCATTCTCATCTATCAAGGAAAAAATTACGATTACCGGGTCATAGAAAAAAAGATTGCTAACGCCAATGATTTAGAATACCTAACCTCTGAAGATAACCAAAACAGACTCGTGATTCAAACCTGCTGGCCGCCAGGAACAGCTTGGAAAAGATTGATTGTGATTGCCAAACCAATTAGGGACTTGACAAATAGTATCCTATAATTTAAACTACATTTTACTGCCCATAAAAAAGGTAGTTTTTATTTAAGAAAAAAAGAAAAATATGAAAAAGACTTTAACCATTTTAGCAACCGCAGTCATTGCTTTTCTTTTATTGGCCAAACCAGTTTTAGCAGCGGTTCGTTGTGAAACCCAATATGGTGGGGGAGAAGTTTGTGTTCGAACTGGTGAACTCCAAATTGATAAAGAGGTTTGGGATCCAGAAGACGAGAAATGGTTAGACAACCTTGGTTTTGGTGACTACAAGTTTGCTCCAGGAGAATCAATTAAATTCAAACTCAAAATCAAAAACGTCGGTGATAAAACCTTTAGCGAGGTTGATGTTCGTGATTATCTGCCTGACTTAGTCGAACATGTTTCTGGTGATCTTGAATTTGAAATTAAAGATTTAAGTCCAGATGAAACTGAAGAAAGAGAATTGGAAGTCAAAGTCGTTTCCGCTGACCGCTTTCCCAATGACAAATCAATTATCTGTGAAGTTAACACGGCGGAAACTTGGGCTGATGACGAAAAAGACAAGGATACGGCTCAAGTCTGCTTTGAGAAAAAAGTTTTAGGTGTAACCGAATTGCCTCCGACTGGTCCTGAAAATTGGCTTATCATTATTCCTTTTTCCCTCTTAGCCGGATTAGTCGGTTTTTATCTTAAGAAATTCAGTAATTAATTAGAAAAAAGCTTAACTAATCTAAATGAACCCAAAGCAAGTTCATTCTAGATTATAAGGGCACATTTAAAATTTGGGGGCGTAAATAAAACCTCTTTTCTTATAGAAGCGTTCCCACAGTGAGCATAAAAATATAAAAATTTGTGTTTACTGTGGGGGCGCAAACTATATAAAGGAGGGTTAC
>CAZZHA010000050.1:0-1908 GCA_964653685.1 uncultured Gammaproteobacteria bacterium | reverse complement strand
ATCCCTAAGGTTCTTCAGAAATACACTGGGTTTAAGAAAATTTCTCCTAAGAAATAAATGAAAAGAGTCTCTTTACCCAAACTCCAAGAGAGCCGTCTTGGTCAAGTTTGGTTTGTCTTTTTTCAGATATTAAAATTATCTTGGCAAATTAGCCCAAGGCTTTTATTTTTAACCATTCTGACGAACACAATTGTGGGTCTTTTGATTTATCCTACCCTAAGGTTAGAAAAGGCTTTCATTGATGGTTTAATTCAAAGTGTGGGAAAAGATTTTTGGGGAGCTGCTGGCAAAATAGTCATCTTAATCTTATTTTTGAGGTTTGTGGTTGGTATTGGCCAAGATATTCTTAGTCGATTAGCCGACTTTTTGCGACGAATGATGTCAAGAGTTTTCGATGTTTATTTAATTTCCCTAATAGCGAAAAAACATGTCGAGCTTGATATCGGCATGATTGACGATCCTGAATTTCAAGACAAACTTACCAAAATCAAAAGAGAAAGTGGTATGAGAGCCTGGGGAATGATTTGGCCTTTGGCTAACACCCCGATGGTTTTAGCCGGACTACTTTCAACTTTGGTCATTATTTTTTCTTTTAATCCTTTGGTGACTTTGGTGGTTCTTTTTCTTTCTCTGCCAGTTTTTTGGATTGACGCCAAATTTATTAAAGAAGATTACCGATTTGAGAATAAAATGATGCCCCTTTATCGCATTTCTGGTTGGCTCGAACATTATCTTTTAACGCCAAGAAATATTCTCGAGATAAAACTTCTTGGGCTTGGTCAACCTTTTTCCAAAAGAATGATGGAGACTTTTAATCAAATTTTTTCAGGTCGACTTAACCTTGAAAAGAGGAAAACTTTTTGGAAAATTTTTGGCTCAGTTCCTCAAAATATCTTTCTTTTGCTTTTTAGTATTTACGTTGCCTTTTTTGTTTTTGCCAAGAAATTGACCGTAGGTTCAGCAGAAATGCTCCTTCGAGCCATTACTTCTTTTAGACAAAATTTAACTGAATTGGTTAAGAACTTTTTTGAACTTTATGAAAATTATTTATATGTAACTGATCTTGTTTGGCTCCTCAATCTTAAGCCAAGAATAATCGTGGATAAAAAAGGAAAGAAGATGGCTAAGAAATTTAAACAAGGAATTGAATTTAAAAATGTTTGGTTTCGCTATAGTGATAAGACCCCTTGGATTTTAAAGAATATTAATTTAAAAATTAATCCTCAAGAGAATGTGGCCATTGTTGGTGAAAATGGTGCTGGCAAGTCAACTCTAGTAAAACTAATTTGTCGTTTTTATGATCCTCAAAAAGGGAAAATCTTTTTGAATGGGGTTGAACTTAAGAAATATTCGATTGAAGATTTTTGGAAAAATCTATCGGTTCTTTTCCAAGATTTTGAAGTCTATCCTTTTTCAGCTAAAGAAAGTATAGGCTATGGAGATATTAGTAAAATCAATAAAAAAGACTTGATTAAAAAAGCGGCCCAAAAAGCCAAGATAGATGGTTTTATTGAATCTTTAAAACTAAAATACCAGAATCCTTTGGATCCTCAATTTGAAAAAGGGATTCGGCCTTCGATGGGACAATGGCAGCGAATTGGTTTAGCCAGAATCTTTTTTAAAGATAGTCAAATAATTATTCTTGATGAGCCGACTTCTCATGTTGACCCTAAGGCCGAAGAAGAGATTTTTGAGGAAATTATTAAATATGCAGAAAAGAAAATTCTTTTTCTTATTTCCCATCGTTTTTCCACTGTAAGAAGAGCCGATAGAATTTGCGTGGTGGATAAAGGAGGAATAATTGAAGAAGGCAGTCATGAAAAATTAATGAAGTTAAAAGGAAGATACGCCCAGCTTTTCGAACTTCAAGCTAAGGGTTATCGTTAAGCAATGTCTTTTTCTTTTCTT
>CAZZHA010000049.1:0-1943 GCA_964653685.1 uncultured Gammaproteobacteria bacterium | reverse complement strand
TATTGCTAGTTTATCTCTGATTTAAAGGTTGAAAATTAAGCAGTCACTGGTTTTTCTTCTACTCGAGTCAAAAGCAAAAAGCCAATAATCATCAAAAAAACCAAACCAAAACCAGCCACCCGATATTTCAAAATCCCATAATCTCTTAACATCAAGGTAATGATTCCCCAAGTCAAAGGACCAACAATTGAAGCAAATCTTTCAAAAGTAGAATAAAAACCAAAATATTCTCCTAATTGTAAGCGCGGAGAGATTCTGACTAACAAAGCTCGAGAAATACTATAAAAACCACCCCAACCAACGCCAGCAAAAACAGCAAAGAGATAAAGAATCTTAGGATCAGAGGCAGTAAAACAAAGAGCAAAAATCATAATTAAATCAAGACAAACAAAAAGCAAGATTCTCCTAGTCCCAAATCTATCTGCCAATCTTCCTAGAATGTAGGCAGCTGGAACGGCAATTAAAAACATCATTCCCAATATCTGAACCTTAACTGGATCAGAAACCTTAAAAATCTGATCCATTAAAATAGCAAAATAGAGCTCACCTGTCTGAATGCCATCAGAAATAAAGAAAAAGGCTAAAAGAAAAAAGGTAACATTTCGATTCTTTCTCAATAAATCCTTCAAACCCTGAATCGTTTTATTATAAATCTCCCTAAAACTAACCTTTTCTTTTATCTGCTTAACTCCAGGTTCTTTAAACCAAATCAACATTGGCCAGGCTAATAAAGCAAACAAAATTACCCCTGGTAAAAAAACCTGGGTTCGACCAGGTTGACCAAATAAAGTAATTTTCCCCTCATTAAAAGGTAAAAGCAGAGCCACGCCAATAATCCAGCCAAAACTACCCACAGCACTACCCAATCCAGAAATCTTGCCCCGACTCTTAGAGGTTGATAATTTATTAAGCAGACTATTATAAAAAATAAGGCTTATCTGATAAACATATTGAATAATCAAGAAAAAAGCCAAAGCCATCATTACCCGAAAAACCACGGAGAATTGAGAATTGACCATAAAACTCAATAAAAACCCAGAAACAATCAAAATAATGGTCATCCAATTAATAAAAGGCTTTCTCCTTCCAAGCTTATCTGACCAAGCTCCCCAAAAAGGTGAAGTTAGAAGAAGCAAAAGAGTAGCTAAAGTAAAAGTCCCACCATACCAAATATCATCAAAACCATTATCAATCACGATCCATTGACCTAAGTAAAGTCCAGTCACCGCCGCCATCAAAAAAGAATTGGCAGCATCATAAAGAAGCCAAACAGAAAGGTTTCTTCTCACAAATTAATTTTACCATAGAAATCGGGGTAAATTTAAAAGCAGGAAAGTTATCGAATCGTTAGGCGTTAGAGTTAAATAAAAAGAATCGTAGAACCTATTATTAAAGCAGGAATGTAAAAAATTGGAAAGTGTATTGGACCAAAAATAACCCAGGGACCCAAAGTCCACTTTGCCTTTTGGGGTAGAAAATTTTTATAGCCATAAAAAGGGTTGACGATAAACCATAAAAAATCTTCAAAAACTATCATAATTGGAAAGGATCCAAGTAAAATCTTACCCATTCTGGGGTCAAAACCAGAAGCTACCCAAATCGCCATCAAAAAAGTCGGAATCATTGCCAAGATAACAAAGAAATGATATCGGGAAGTAATCGTAATGCCTTTAATTTTTAATCTGAACCCATAGAATTTTCTACCTCCACCATGTGGTCCCTCGGCGGCTGACTCCCAGAAAGCCCAGAATAAGCAAGACACCATTAATAGAGCAAAAATAACCAGATATTTGTCCACTTTAGGTCATTATAACACCTAATGAAAATCCTCCAAAGTCAAAACTATAGGATATCAACCTTCTATTAATTAATTTTTCTTAAAACCATCTGCTATAATTAACCTATGCTCGTCTTTGCTTGCATTTCGCCTCACCCACCTCTTA
>CAZZHA010000048.1:0-1954 GCA_964653685.1 uncultured Gammaproteobacteria bacterium | reverse complement strand
CCTATTATTCCGAATTTGTCACCTGTGGTCTTTCGGTTGACTGTCCTTCCCATAAAATTATCTTGGTTGAAGTCAAAGCCGGAGAGACGGTTAGTGGTGTTGACCCCCAAGATTGGTATCAGTAATCCCTCCTCTCTCAATGCCTCATTCCACATGAATCTGGTAAAATAGTTTTGACAAAAGACTAAAAAGAGAATAGAATCTAATCAAGATGGCTTCTACCTTCACCATTAAATTAACTTACGATAAAGCCTATAAGGGTTATGTTGCCGAAGTGCTCAATCTACCTGGTTGTATATCTCAAGGAAAGACAAAGGATGAAGCTTTTTCTAATGTCGAAAAAGCAATTAGGTTGTTTCTAAAAGTCTTGGTTAAAGATGAAAAAAGAGGGAAAGAAAAGGTTGAGGTTAGAAATATTAGAGTGGCGCTTCCCAGATCGTTTGCTACTGCCTAGATGAAACTTGTGGGTTTATCTTGGGAAAAAGTGGTCACGGCCTTGAAAAGGGCCGGTTTTCATATTAGGAACGATGACGGTTCCCATATTATTTTAAAAAGTAATAAGTGTCCTTATAATCTTTCTATCCCGAGGCATAGAGAAGTCGCTCCTTTTTTACTTCGTAAACAACTGAAACTTGCCGGTATAAGTATTAAAGAATTTGAAAAGCTTTTAAAAAAGAAGAAAAAAAGAACTTAAACCCTTTCCTAAAATTTTCCTCCGAATCTGGTAAAATAATTTTCCGAAAACTTCTCTTTAAGTCGAAAAATTGCTAAACTAAGACAATGGCTATTATTCTTGTTGAAGATAAACTTACTAAAGAAGATTTTCAAAAAGCAAGAGAAGATTATGAAAGCTATATTAAATTAACGATTGATATTGAGCAAGAGAAAGCGGCTTTGGGAGGGGAATATCATGCCGACGCCGAAAAATTACTCCTCAATCAAGGTTCAAAACAAGAGAATATTTGGGGCGGGGGAGTCAATTTAGAAACAAAACAATTTGAAACAAATGCGATTATTAATTTGAGACCAGGCAAGAATGACAGCCCTGAAATTTTAGACCCCCAAACAAGAAATGATTTTCTCAAAATCGCTAAAAAAGTCTTAAAAAACTATGTCAGATAAAAAACTTTTAAAAGAAAAATTAAACAATTGCTTTCTTGATCTTCAGCGCTCGGCGGTTTCTTTTTATCTCAATCCCGATGGAGAGACTCATCAAATTTTTTTACAACATGCTCAAAAAATTTTGAGAGAGATAAAAGATAAAAAATCACAAGGATTTTCGGTCAGAATTTCCCAATTGGTAAAAGAAACATCTCATCTACCTCAAAATAAAAGCGAGAGAATTAAAGTGGCCGATAAAATTTTAACCCTTGGTTGTTTGGTAAAACAATAAATATGACAAAAGTAAAGATTTTAATTTATGGATATGTGAAAGGTGACGGTTCAAAAGTTGAACCAACAACTACCCTGATTCAAGACGGGAAAACAAATATTATCGTTGATCCAGGAATGGGAAAAAATAAACCTACCCGATTCCGAAAAGCCCTGGCAAGGGAAGGGTTGAAATTAAAAGATATAAATATTGTTTTTTGTACTCACTACCACCTTGATCACACTCAATATATTGGACTTTTTCCGAAGGCGAGAATAATTGACTTTTTGTATACTTATGAAGGAGATAAGTGGTTGGATCACAAAGGAGAAGGTTATAAATTATCTCCAAATGTTTCAATTATTCATACTCCTGGACACACTCCCGAACACGCCTCATTAAAAGTAAAAGCCAATAAAGAAATTGTAATCATTGCTGGAGACGTTTGGTGGTTGGAAACAATGGAACCTAAAATTGACGAAATGGCTCTGGATCAGAAACAGCTTGAAAAAAGCCGAGAAAAAGTTTTAGAGGTTGCTGATTGGATTATTCCTGGACACGGAAAGATATTTAAAAATCCAA
>CAZZHA010000047.1:0-2159 GCA_964653685.1 uncultured Gammaproteobacteria bacterium | reverse complement strand
TGAGGTGGGCTGAAGGCCATTCCAATTGTATTAAACATATGTTTGTTAAATTAATGGTCTCGCCTAAACTAACTTTCCTTGAAAAACTAGAAGTTCTTTATCTTTCTCCTTATTATCTTCAGGCTTTTTTCTTTCTAACAGGTACCTTTTGCTGGTTGATGGCGGAAATAGTTTTCAGAGCGAGATTACCTTTTTGGACTAGTCTTTGGGGTTGGAGTTTGGTTTTGACTAACTTTTTTGCCTTGCCTTTAGTTAATGCCGTTGGTTTGTTTCTTGAAGAGTCAGAAGAAAGAGACTATTTAGGCTTGCTTTCCTTTGTCGCTCTTTCCTATATTATGGTGCCTTTTCAGGCCTATGCCAGTCTTAAGGGTTTTATTGAGAAAGAAGAGGGAACTTGGTTTAGAACCCCTAAGAGCGGTAAGATCACTGATATCTTCACCCGAGGCAAGTTTTACCGATGGATATCGGGAATATTGCCAGGAAAAAAACCAACCACTGCGCCTGCGGCATTTGCACGAATTTCCAATGGAAATTTATCTTTTAATCCTTACCTTGCTTTAGCAACCGCCAATAATCAATTCAGTAATTTTCAGATTAGACCTAAAAGAATGCGTTGGATTTCTAAAGCTGTTCTCGCAGTTTTCCTTATTTTTAGTGTTACTCTTTATACTCTGAGCTATAATGTTTCCGTTGCCCAGGCAACACCAACGACCAATCAAATTCTCTATATTGAGACTGATGCCTCAGCGGTTTTAACCGGTAACTATAAACACCAGTTGAGAACAACTTCATCAGGTACCTGTGATACGGGCCAGTCGGTGAAGCATGCTAAGAAGCTTTATTGGATTCAAATGATTCCAGATACTCTACTCAGAACTACTGACGCAGGGACTGTTAGTCCTTGTCCTGCTAGTGCCACCGGCAATGGCTGGATTCTTGACACTCCTTTTAAAACAAACGGAGCCTTAGATGGCAATTTTACCTTCAGCTATTATTTTACTACGGCTTATCCTAATAATACTGGTCGGGTACAGGTTTGCGCTTATCGAGCTCAAGTGAGCGGTGGTGCCTTGATATCAAGTGCTTCTCTTTTTGGCTACACTGGGACGACCGCCGATGCTTATCCCGCTTCTGGTTCAGAAGTGCAACAGGATACTGCTACTGATCCTTGTGGTGCCGGTTGTACCTTTACCGCAGACCAGAAATATCTCTATTTTGACTTCTATATCAGCTCTGACAATGGGGCTAATAGCGCCCTTGCTTATACGGCTTTTGGTGAGGATCAATGTGGAAGCACTTCACCGCGAATTACGATTAGTTCGTTTCTTTTTCCTGAAAAACTAACTTTATTTCTTTTAGTGGCCCCTTTTGTGCCTATGATGGTTCTCTGGCTCAAGAAAAGAAAGGAGAAGTTAGTCTTAAGTTATTAAATGAAAGAAAAGAAAACCTTTGGTATTATTTTTGCTCTTTTGGCTATCTTTTTGGCAATTCTGCCGTTTTTGGTTTCTTTTAATGAGGTTTTGACTCATCTAGTTGAGAAACTTAGTTTTTACATGTGGGTCCAGGAGAGGATTGTCCCTCTGGAGGTAAAAATGGTTGGGGTTTTGATTTCGCCTTTAGGTATTGACTACTTGGCTCATCAAAATGGAATGACGGTGAATGGAATTTATGCCGGTATGACCTGGAATTGCTTGGGCTGGCAAAGTTTATTGCTTTTTCTTATTACCATTGTCTTTGGCTTGAGAGGGAATTATAGTTTTTGGTCAAGTTTTGAGACATTCTTGATTGGTTTGTTAGGAACATTCTTGGTAAATTTACTCCGTTTGGTTTTTGTTGTTCTTCTATTAGCTTATTCTCGACCTTTATTTGCTGTGGTTTATCATGATTATTTGGCGGCGATTATGACAATCTTATGGCTTTTTGTTTTTTGGTGGTTTAGTTATTCATTTGTTCTTAATGAAAAATGAGTCCTATAGTATATCCACTTGACGTTTACACTCTTGGTTCAATTTTGGGCTATTTATAATCCTAGAATTGAATTTTACAGGTCTATTAAGTAAATAGAAAATAAGAATTTTTAAAAAGACTGAAGGAGAATAGACGCAATTAAGATTATTATGTATGATGAATTAAGAGCAGGCAATGATTGAGGAAAATTC
>CAZZHA010000046.1:0-2215 GCA_964653685.1 uncultured Gammaproteobacteria bacterium | reverse complement strand
TGCTATAATTAACCTATGCTCGTCTTTGCTTGCATTTCGCCTCACCCACCTCTTATCCTGCCTTCAGTTGGTTCTGAAAAAGACAGGCAAGAAGTTAAAAAAACCATTAGTTCTCTAGAAAAACTAGGTAGACAATTAGCTAAGATAAAACCAGATTGTTTGATGATTACCTCACCCCATCCTGATTGGGGTTTTAATGTTCCTCTCCATTATCTAGCCAAAGATATTCATGGAATTGAAGTCAAAGCTCATTTAACTGACCTGGAATCACCTGAAGTTCATTTTAACCGAGGTAAAGAATTAATTAAAAACCTAAACTATATTAAAAAACTGGCCTGGATTGCTTCTGGAGATATGAGCCACCGACTCAAAGAAGATGGTCCTTACGGCCTCCACCCCTCTGGTCCAAAGTTTGACCAAGAATTTATTAATCTCCTTAAAAGAAAAGATATTGGCGGTATCCTAAAGATGGATCCCAAATTAGTGGATGAAGCCGGTGAATGTGGTTTAAGAAGTTTTTGTCAATTATTAGGCGCTTTGGAAGGCGCCAAAATAAAATGGCAACCAGAAATTCTTTCCTATGAAGCCCCTTTTGGAGTTGGCTATCTCGTGGCTAATTTCAAAATAATCTAGGCTCAAGAATTTTCTTCCCTGACTAGATCTAAAATCCACTCACCTTGTTCTACACGCCGCAAAACTGTTTCTGGTAGTAAGGGATCCATCACATAATGTTTCTTACCTATAGATATAGGATTTAAAAGACGTCTGATTACCACTCTTTCTCTCCCTCTTACTTCCCTAATTCCCTCTATTTCAAAAGGAATAGAATTCATAGTAACTCCTGTTCTGCCAACCATTTCTCTAACTTCATCCAGAGCTTCAAAACGACCACTTTTTTCTTCGACTCTCTCCATTTTTTACTCCTTTTTTAATCTTTTTTACTCTTCTATTGTCCATAAATTCTATTATTTTTCTCACTAAAACTCAATCATTCAGATTAATTTTTTCTCTAGATAAATGCTAAAATAGATTAACCATGGATCCTGTTATCAAACTTGCCAAAGAAACAGTTGAAACCTACATTAAAACCAACCAAATTCCTCCCTTACCAGAAAAATTACCTTCTGAATTACTCAAGGAAAAAGCCGGTGTTTTTGTCTCCATTCATAAAAAAGACGGCTCTCTTAGAGGCTGTATTGGTACTTTCCTACCGACTAAACCCAATCTTTGCCTAGAAATTATGACCAATGCCGTCTCTTCAGCCACTCAAGACCCTAGATTTCCGCCAATCACGGAAAACGAACTCTCATCTCTAGTCTATTCTGTTGATGTTCTTTCAGAACCCAAAAAAGCAATTAAAAAACAACTCAATCCTCAAAAACATGGTTTGATTGTGTCCACTAAGGATGGCCGCCGAGGTTTGCTTCTACCGGCTCTCTCTGATGTCAAAACTGCAGAACAACAAATTGAAATTTGTAAAATGAAAGCGGGTATTAGTCCAGAAGAAAAAGTTGAATTCCAAATTTTTACGGTTGAAAGGCATGAAGAAAAATAGCTTCTTAGTCCTAAATCTGTTAAAATTTCCTTATGGCGATTAAAAAAATTATTACTGTTCCTAATCCAAAACTTCGTCAAAAATCAAAACCAGTTAAAAAGATTGACAAAAAAATAAAACAACTGGTTAAGAATTTAATTGAGACCGCCAAAGCGGCTGAAGAACCCAAAGGGGTTGGTCTTTCTGCTATCCAAATAGATAAGCCATTAAGGGTTTTTGTCATTAAAAGAGGTAATAAATTTACCCCCTTTATCAACCCCAAAATCCTTTGGCAATCGAAGAAAAATCTTGCCCAAGTTTTAGAAAAAGAAAAGCTTCTCCTTGAAGGCTGCCTTTCCATCCCTGGCTTTTATGGTTTTGTTGACCGTCCTTATGCGGTCAAATTAAAGTGGCAAGATCTAGAAGGTAAAAATCATCAAGAAAAATTTGCCGAAAAAGAAGCGACTTTTGTCCAACACGAATTTGATCATCTTAACGGTATTCTTTTTACCGACCATATTCTTAAACAAAAAGGCAAGATTTTCAAAATCGAAAAAGACGAAGAAGACAATGAAGTCTTTGTTGAAGTTGAAATAGAACCCTAAATCTGTTATATTATGGGATATTAACCTTTCTCCCCTTAGTCAAGAAAGCTCTTGACAAAAACAAGGGGGTTAGCAC
>CAZZHA010000045.1:0-2294 GCA_964653685.1 uncultured Gammaproteobacteria bacterium | reverse complement strand
ATTAAACATTTAAATAGGAGCAGGTTGCTTGTATTATAACGGCCTATATTGTATTTTGTCAAGTTACCAGAAGTCAACTAGAACTTTTAAACTCAATCTGCTTCTTTTGCAATCACGATTAATCTTTTAAGAGTTGTTCCGGGTGGATAACAAGTCTGGAGGGTTAAAGTTCTACCTTCCAATGTTCCTAAAAATTCATCAAGTTCTTTTGGCGATAAAATTTTTTTATCAGTCACTTGATAAGTATATTGTCTCTTTTGATAATAGATAATGATTTCATCATTAGGATTCAATTTGCCAATTAAATAAAAAACAGCGTTGTAGCGGGTAATGTTTAAAGGGGTGTCGCTGGAATGGGCAAAGATGAAAACATTACCCTCTTTCCCAGGAAAAACACTACCCCGGGCATGGGCTACACCCTGGGTCAGAACAGGTAAATATTCACTGGGGTTGGTCGGATCAATCTCGGAAAAGATTTGCTCATTAATTTGAATCCTAGGAATTACCAAACCAAAGTCTCTGGATTTGGGAATAATTTTTTCTTCTGAGACTCTTGATTGAGCAACCTTGGCTTGGTAATTAAACTCTTCTTTAACAATCGGCAGGTAAATCATACTAATCAGAACTAAACCACCAATAATTAAGAGTATCCCAATTTTTCTAATCATATTGAGGTTCGACTAACTCGCCTTTCTGATTATCATTTAAAGGAATTTTTAAAGCCCAACTCAGAGTATTGGCCACGGCCACCCCGACTCTCAAACCAGTAAAAGAACCTGGCCCCAGATTGACTTTGATTTCAGTCAGGTCTTTTAGACTTTTTTTATTCTTTTTCAAAATCTGATCAATCAGTACCAGCAGTTTTTGAGATTTAAACTCCTTTGTTTCAAACTGCCAACGTTGATTATCTAAACCAACAATTGTTTTCTGGCTATTAGCAGTATCAAAATAAAGTTTCATAAATCGGTTAAACCATTAATTTTAATTTTTCTCTGATCCTCATCAAGATATTCAAAAAAGAGGTCAATTCTTTTTTTAGGTAGAATCTCTTTAATTCTGTCAGCCCATTCGATGACACTAATTCCCTCTTGATTAGCAAAAATTTCTTTTAAACCCAAACCTTCGGCTTCGCTCTCATTATTAATTCGATACAAATCAATATGATAAAAAGTTTTTAAACCTCTTTTCTTAAGCAGTGGATACTGACGAATAAAAATAAAGGTTGGAGAAATAACTCTTTTCCTAATTCCTAAACCCTGAGCCAAACCTTGAATAAAAGTGGTCTTGCCACTGCCTAATTCACCGTAAAGAGCTAAAATGTCGCCTGGTTTTAAACTAGCTGCAATCCTTTTGCCCAATTTTTGAGTTTCGCTGGCGCTCTTGGTAATAATTTCCATATCGCTAGAATCCCAAGGAAGATACCCATAATATCGACCAATAAATCTCTTGTCTGAAAGGTCCTGGTAGGAATTAATGACTGATGAATCTCATCAGAAAATGAATAAAGGATGGACAAAAGCAAGGGCCAGAGATAATCTTTCTTTTCCTTAAGAGCGTTAAGGGCTCTAAAAAATAAAACAAAAAGAATAGTATAGATAATGAGGTGAAGAAAGCTTCTAATAATCTCGTCCCAAAAAGGATTTTCCGCGGCTCTCAAATTGGGAATCGAAGAAAAATAAAAAATCAAACTACACCAAATAATGACTGGAGCCCAAAGAAAGACATTTTGTTTAACTTTCTCCATGTTTTAACTCCTTGTGATGAGTATACCACAGCCAAACACCAGAAGCGACCAAAAAACCAAAGCCCATGATTAAAAACAATATCGGGATTAGTTTACCTTTAGAAGCGGAAGTGGCTTCTTGTTTTTCAGCTTCTTCGGTTGCTTCCCAAGGAAAAAAGCCAGCCGGAGAAGATTCTTCTTCGCCTAAAACCTCACCTAATAAGGTTGCGCCAATGACTTTAACGGGTTGAGGACTGGGAGTTGAGCTAGAAGAGGGACTGGGCGAAGGAGAAAGCAAGGAATCATCATCAGAGTCTGATAAATTCATCACTGGATTGATTTCATAAAAATCACCCGCTTGGATTGTTTTTGTTTCACTCCAATCATCATAATCAGTTTTCTCCAATCGAATCGTGTGTTCACCAAAACCACAACTTACGTAAGTATCGCACTGACAACCATCGCAAAAAGTCAAGGTCTCTGGGGCGTAATGATGAAGATAAACATCATCAAGATAAACCTTAACACTGGAAAGAAGATCGTCATCCTCATTTTTAACTTCATTAATTTG
>CAZZHA010000044.1:0-2503 GCA_964653685.1 uncultured Gammaproteobacteria bacterium | reverse complement strand
AAATATTGAGGAATGTATAAAGTCTCTTAATTGGTGCAACGAGGTGATTGTTATTGATGATTATTCTGAAGATAAGACTAAAGAAATTGCAAAGGAATTAGGTGCCAAGGTTTTTCAACATCATCTAAATAATGATTTTTCTCAACAAAGAAATTTTGGTTTAGAAAAGGCAAAAGGGGAGTGGACTTTGTTTTTAGATGCTGATGAGAGAATTTCTCCAGTTCTTGCTGATGAGATTAAAAGAGAAATTAAAAAAGATAAGCGTTATGCCTTTGTTTTCAAAAGACAAGACTTTTTTTTAGGTAAGCCTTTAAAATATGGTGAGACAGCAAGAGTGAGACTCTTAAGAATGGCAAAGAAAGATGGTCAATGGGTTCGGTCGGTTCATGAAGTTTGGCAAAACAAATGGCGGACTAAAACGCTAAAAAATCCCATTCTTCATTATTCTCATTCTTCAATTTCTCAAACTTTGAGCCAGATTAATTTTCACTCTACTTTACACGCTAAGGCTTTAAAGCAAGAAGGCGTTAAATTTAGTCTTTTTCGATTAATTTTCAACCCTTTAGGTAAATTTTTCCAGAATTACTTTTATCGTTTGGGCTTTTTGGATGGTACACCAGGTTTGATTATGGCTTTGATGATGAGTTTTCATTCCTTTTTAGCTCGAGCCAAACTTTATCAATTAAAATGAAAGTTGTTTTAGCCTTGCTTTTTGCTTACTTTATCTTTTTTCCCTTTGGCCAACTAGCCCAAATCCCGCTTCAAATGACTGAAGTGAATGTCTATATAATTGATTTATTAGTTTTCTCAATCCTCTTGAGTTGGGGAATCTGGCGAATAAGAAGAAAAAAAACAAAATATCAATTACCACCCCTCACTTTACCTTTAATATTATTTTCCCTGATTAGTTTTCTTTCTTTTACTCTGGCAACTCCCCTACTATCAAATAGGGAAGTCATGGTTGCTGGACTTTACCTTCTTCGTTGGTTAGTCTATGTTGGCTTTTACTTTGTGATTGCTGATATTAAAAACCGCTACCTCAAACCGCGAAACCTAATTGATTATTTGGCTATTACCGGAGTGGCTTTAGCTATTTTTGGCTTTGTTCAATATTTTCTTTACCCCAATCTCAAGCCTTTGGAATTTCTTCATTGGGACCCCCATTTTTATCGTTTAGTTTCTACTTTTCTTGACCCAGGTTTTACGGGTTTAGTTTTAGCTTTAACTTTGATTATCCTGGCTAATTTGCTTTTTGAAAAAGAAGATAAAAAATGGCTGATTCTAGCGATGTTTGTTACTTATATGGCCCTTATCTTAACTCATTCCCGCAGTTCCTATTTAGCCTTTTTAACCGGCATTGGCCTGGTTTCCTGGTTAAGAAAGAATTTTAAGATTTTGATTATTAGCCTTTTAGTTCTCTTCTTTTCTTTATTAATACTCCCCCAACCAGAAGGGGAAGGAGGCAAATTAGCTCGAACTTATACAATTGATTATCGAATCGAGAATTATAAAAACACCCTAACGATTGCCAAAGACAATCTCTTCTTGGGAGTGGGTTTTAATGCTTTTCGCTATGCCCAAAGAGATTATGGTTTTCTGAAAGAAGATTCATGGCAAGCAAGTCATGCCGGAGCTGGCGCTGATTCCAGCCTCTTGTTTGTTTTGGCTACCACCGGAATTTTAGGTTTAATGAGCTATCTTTGGTTTTTAACCAGAGCAGGAGCTTTAGCCTTTTGGCAAAGAAAAAAAACAATCGGAGTCATCTCTTTGGCTTCTTTAGGAGCGATTATCATTCACTCTTTTTTTCTCAACTCCTTGTTTTATCCTTGGATTATGGGCTGGTTAATGATTTTACTAGCTTGTCTTTAATTTAAGGAGAATAAGTGATTTTTAATTCCTGAGTGGTTTGGTTGCCGGCTTCATCTTGGGCAACAATTCTAAAACTGTTTTCGCCTTCTTGGAGAGAATATTGATAGTTAAAATCTCCTCCAGGACCAACAATCACTAAGCGATCATTAATAGTCACCCGAACCCCTTCTTCAGTTCGACCTCTAATTATTAACTCCTTTTCCAAACCAGTAATCGTGGTTTCGTTTTCCGGGCTGGTAATTTC
The DNA here is from genome assembly GCA_964653685.1 of uncultured Gammaproteobacteria bacterium. GTDB lineage: Bacteria > Patescibacteriota > Microgenomatia > PFEM01 > JAHIFH01 > DATKWU01. Next base: position 390 of record CAZZHA010000044.1, on the reverse strand, counting down.
TAAGGCCGGTGGAGTGGTATCGTAATCAATGGTTTCTGGCAACGAAGCTTGACTTTCATTGCCTTCAGAGTCTATGGCTACGGCCGTGATTTCATTCCGGCCAGTGGTTAACTTAAGACCTTCAAGAGAAAAATTACCTTCGTTATCAGCTACGACCTCACCAAAAGAAAGGCTGGAATTAAAAAGCTTGACCGTGGCCCCTGATTCAGTGTAGCCTTTTAAAGAAAATTGGGCACTATTAGTCGCTTCAAAAGGAACAACGAGACGAGGTGGTGCGGGGGGAATTTCATCCTGTTTCTCGGGAAGCTTTGAACTTGATCTTAAATTGCCTAGAAAAATAGCCATTTTGATAAGGAGAGGAATACCAGCAAAAATAAGAACACCAGCCAA
>CAZZHA010000043.1:0-2756 GCA_964653685.1 uncultured Gammaproteobacteria bacterium | reverse complement strand
ATTTTCGCGTCATAGCCTTTTTTCTTGATTCCTTGTTTAACTTTTTCTGGATTTTCTTTGATGAGATTAATATCTAACATGTTAGAGTCCTAATTCCTTATTAATTCCTTGCATGGCTTCTAAAGCAATTTTAACAAATTCTTCTAAGGGAATGTTGAGTTTTCCTTGACACAGCTTGATTTGGTCTCGATCAACGGCCGCGGCAAAAGATTTGTCTTTCATCTTTTTTAAAACTGACTCCACTTTGACGCTGGCAATTTTTTTATCAGGCATCATCAAAGTCGTGGCCACAATCAAACCAGTTAATTCATCACAGCAATAAAGAGCCCATTCCATTTTGGTCTGGGGTTTATTCTTACCCGTCATTTCGGCGTTATGAGACAGAATCGCTTGAAGAATTTCTTCATCAGTTTCACCAACCTCTTGAAGCCATTGAAACATCAAAAGAGTGTGTTGTTTTGGTTGGTCTTTGGTTTTTTCGTAATCACCGTCATGAAGGAGACCAACCAAGCCCCACTTTTCCTGATCACCACCAAGCTTTTTGGCCAAAGCCCTCATCACCACTTCAACCGCATAACAATGTCGCCGGAGATTTTGGTTTTCCATGTTTTGCTGAAGAATTTTTAGAGCGTCTTCTCGAGTGATCATGGTTTTTTCTTTTCTGGACGAAGAGTGGGAAATAAAATGACGTCCCGAATATTTTGATTATCAGTCATCAACATCACCATCCGGTCAATTCCCAAACCCAAACCACCGGTCGGTGGCATCCCATACTCCAAAGCTTCAACATAAGCTTGGTCCATGGGATGGGCTTCTTCGTCTCCAGATTTGGCGGCTTTGACTTGCTCTTCAAAAAACTTTTTTTGAGTTAAAGGATCATTTAATTCACTGTAGGCATTGCCTAATTCAAATCCGGCGGTGTAGGGTTCAAATCTTTCAATCATGGTTGGTTCGTCTTCTTTTTGTTTACTCAGAGCTGAAGTTTCTCTAGGAAAATCATAAACAAAAGTGGGTTGAATCAAGTAAGGTTCAACCAATTCAAAAAGAGTGGCAATCGCCACCCCGCGATTAAAACCAGCGGCCACGCCAGTCAGAGTTGGCTTTTCTTCTACTTCTAGATTATGTTTCTTTAGTAAGGCCTTGATTTCCTTATCAGTCAGTTTATCGATATCAATTTTGGCATATTGCTTTAAACCCTCTTTCATGGTGATTCTTTTCCAAGGAGTTTTAAAATCGATTAGGTTCTCACCAAATTTAGTTTTAGTAGTCCCCAAAACCTTACGGGCCACAAAAGCATAAAGTTCTTCGGTTAATTTCATGATGTCCTGGTAATCAGCGTAGGCCCAATAACATTCCATTTGGGTAAATTCAGGATTATGAGTCCGGTCAATCCCTTCGTTTCTAAAGTCCTTATCAATTTCATAAACTTTTTCAAAACCAGCCACAATCAAGCGCTTAAGATAAAGCTCGTCGGAAATCTTCAAATAAAAATCATTATTCAAAGCGTGATGATGGGTTTTAAAAGGTCGAGCACTGGCTCCACCGTAAATTGGTTGAAGGGTTGGGGTTTCGACCTCAACAAAACCTTCTTTGTCTAAAAATTCTCTGACTGCCGTCGTGATCTTGGCCCTCATCTCAAAAGTTTTCTTGATTTGGGGATTCATAATCAAATCCAAATACCTTTTTCGATATCTTTCTTCAACCTCCTTCAAACCATGCCATTGAGAAGGTAAGGGTCGAAGTGATTTAGTTAAAAGATGAAAATCGTCAACTAAAATTGAGGTTTCACCAGCATCAGTTTTAAAAACTTTTCCTTGAACATCAAGAAAATCACCAATATCCAAAAGACTCAAAAGCTTGGCTTTTTCCCTTTTGATCTTTTCTGATTTAAAAACTAATTGGATTTTACCTGATTCGTCTTGAAGATCAAAAAACTGAATCCCCCCATGGCCCCGAACAGACATCACTCTCCCGGCCACGACCACTTTTTTATTCATCATCTTTAAAGCCTGGGTAATAGTTTGGTTTCTTTGAGAACGAGCCGGATAAGGATTAATTCCTAATTTTTTAATTGTTTCCAGTTTTTGAAGACGAATTTTTCTTAATTCTTCAAGAGGTTTAGCCATCTTGGCTTAGAGTGTATCACAAAAGAAAGTGAGGCTCAATTGATTTCTTTAATCGTGTAAACAATCCTGCCGGCCGGCGCTTCAACTTCTACTTGATCACCGACTTGTTTACCGAGGAGCGACTGACCTAAAGGTGATTTATGAGAGATTCTCATGGAGGCTGGATCAGCCTCCCATTCACCGACTAAATGAAAGGATTGACTCTTACCGTTAAATTCGACGGTCACCTTACAACCCAAATTAACTTTATCTGACCCTCCGCCTTTTTGACCAATAATTTCGGCATTATTAATTACCTCTCCCAATTCACTGATTTTTCCGTCAATAAAAGCCAGGTTCTGTTTGGCCTGAATATGTTCGTTGTCTTCAGTCAAATCACCAATCGTTCTGGTTTCGGCCACTCTTTGAACTGCTTCCAATCTTTTGGCATTAACCAGTTCACCGTATTCTTTTTTAATTCCCTCTAGACCTTCTTTGGTGATGGGAATTTTATTTTGATTATTGTCCATATAACTCTAAAACTTACTTATTTTTAATTAATTTAGGGCACCGACAGTTGGAGATTCAACGTCTCTGATAATAAAGTATTTTAGCATTATCTGTCAACAGACCTATAGAGAAGAAGTGAGG
>CAZZHA010000042.1:0-2832 GCA_964653685.1 uncultured Gammaproteobacteria bacterium | reverse complement strand
TTGAAATTGATTCCGAGATTATTAAGATTGGTAAACAGTTTTTTGGCTTAGATAGGGTTAAAAATTTGGAAATCATTAACCAAGATGCTTTTCAATGGTTAGCTAAAGATTATGATAAAAAGTTTGACTTGGTTTTAATTGATTTTTATTTAGGTTCTAAGTTTCCCCAACAAGCTGAGGGTGATGAATTCTTAAAGAATCTTAAAAAAATTCTTTCTAAAAAAGCCTTGGTTATTTTTAATCGGCTTCGTTTACCAAATGAAGATTTAATTGGCTTTGAAAAGAAATTAGGCCAACATTTTCCCCAAATAGAGACTATTAAAACTCCAGCCAATCTCTTCTTCATTGCTAGAAGCTAAGCTTCATTTGAGTTATAATAATCAGAGTAAAAATGATTAAATTTTTTGACCATCTCCTTGATTCCAACGAGAAGCAGCTTAAGAAATTGTTGCCAATGGTGGAAAAAATCAATGAGCTTGAGCCAAAAATGAAAAAGCTCAAGGATGATGAATTTCCAGGCATAACCGCGGCTTTTAAGAAAAGATTGGCTGATGGCGAAACCTCTGATGATTTACTCATCGAGGCTTTTGCTTTGGCTCGGGAAGCGATTAGACGGACGGTGGGTGAGCGGGCTTTTGATGTCCAGCTAATGGCGGCGATTACTCTTCATCAGGGTCGGATTGCGGAACAGCGAACCGGAGAAGGTAAAACTTTATCTGCCGCAATAGCCGCTTATCTTAATGGCTTAACCGAGAGAGGCGTTCATATTGTGACTGTTAATGACTACCTAGCTCGTCGAGATACAGGTTGGTATGGTCAAGCTCTCCAATTTGCCGGTCTTTCTTTAGCTTGTATTATTCATGAACAAGCCTTTCTTTTAGATCCTGAATACATTGAAAAACAACAAGAAGATGAGAGATTAAGACATTTAAAGCCCATCAGCCGTCAGGAGGCTTATCAGGCAGACATTACTTACGGGACTAATAATGAATTTGGTTTTGATTATCTGCGAGACAACATGGCTTTGCGGTTTGAGGATCAAGTTCAGCGCGGTCATCACTTTGCCATTGTTGATGAAGTTGATTCGATCTTAGTTGATGAAGCTCGGACGCCTCTGATTATTTCCGCCCCGGACACCGAACCAACCCAGAAATATTATCAATTCGCGGAATTAATCAAGGGTTTATCACCAGACACTGATTATCTGACTGATGAGAAAACAAGAACCGCTAATTTAACCGAACATGGGATTAAGAAAATTGAGAACCGGTTGGGAATTGATAATCTTTACGAAAAAGACTTTGATACCATTCATCATATTGAGAATGCCCTTAAAGCCAGAGTTCATTATCTCAGTGACCGTGATTATGTGATTAAAGATGATCAAGTAATTATTGTTGACGAATTTACCGGCCGACTAATGCACGGCCGGCGTTGGTCAGAGGGTTTGCATCAAGCGGTTGAAGCCAAAGAAAACGTCAAGATTCAACAAGAATCAGTGACGATGGCCACCATTTCTTTTCAGAATTACTTCCGGATGTATCAAAAATTAGCAGGGATGACCGGTACCGCCGCTACCGAAGCTGAGGAATTCATCAAAATCTACAATTTAGACACAATCGTTATTCCGACTAACAAATCCATGATTCGACGAGACAATCCTGATCTTGTTTACAAAACGGTTCGGGCGAAATATGCGGCCGTGGTTCGGGAGATTGAGGAATGTTATCAAAAAGGTCAACCGGTTTTAGTCGGCACCACCTCAATTGAAAAAAACGAAATTGTTTCCAAGTTTCTGGACAAAAAGGGTATTACCCATAATGTTTTAAACGCTAAACAGCACGAAAAAGAAGCCAAAATTCTTGCCGAAGCTGGTAGACCAAAAACAATCACCGTGGCCACTAATATGGCCGGTCGAGGGGTGGATATTGTTTTAGGCGGTTCAAAACCTGAGAAACAGACCAAAAAAGCCATGGAAGAGTGGCAACAAGCCCATGATCAAGTGATTAAATCAGGCGGTCTTCATGTCATTGGCACTGAACGTCATGAATCAAGAAGAATTGATAATCAGTTGCGAGGTCGTTCCGGCCGTCAGGGTGATCCTGGTTCTTCAAGATTCTTTGTTTCCTTAGAGGATGATATTATGAGACTTTTTGGGGGTGAGAGAATCGCTTCTTTGATGACCACTCTTAAATTGCCTGAAGACCAACCAATTGAGCACTCATTAGTTTCTAAGGCGATTGAACAAGCCCAAACAAAAGTTGAGGGTTTTAACTTTGATATGCGGAAAAGAGTGGTTGAATACGACGACGTCATGAACCGTCAAAGAGAAATTATTTACAAGAAAAGACAAGAGATTCTTAAAGCGGCTGATAAGAGTAATGACGAATTGAAAAAAGAGATTCAAGAGAAAATGGTTGATGATGTGGCTAACTTGGTGGCGATGTATACGCCTGAGGGTATTGTCGAGATTGAAGGTGAACAAATAGTCACCGGTTTTTGTGAGATTTTACCTTTTGATACCAACTCCCAAGAGAGATTGAAGGCTCAATTAAAAGAAATTAAAGAACCAGAGAAAATCAAAGAGCTCCTGGAAAAACTAGTTAAGGATGCTTATGAGTCTCGAGAAAAACAGATTGGTTCAGAAATGATGCGTCAGTTGGAAAGATTTGTTTATCTGCGAACGATTGATCGTCTTTGGGTTGATCATTTGGATGCCATGGATGATTTAAGAGAAGGCGTTGGTTTAAGAGGTTATGGCCAAAAGGATCCTTTGGTGGAATACAAAAAAGAAGCTTTTGCTTCTTTTGAAAGATTATTAGATTCAATTGA
>CAZZHA010000041.1:0-3059 GCA_964653685.1 uncultured Gammaproteobacteria bacterium | reverse complement strand
CCAGACTAATGCAAGAACTAGGTTATGGCAAAGGTTATGAACCTTATCCTGAAAACAAATCTCTTTTACCTAAGAAATTAAAAGGCAAAAAATATTATAAAAATGTTTAAACTATCAAAAAAATATTCTCAAATCATCAAACCAGTTCTTCCTTTTAACTTCACTGGTACGGTTCATAATCCAAGCCATTTTTCTACACCTACCGAAATCTATGAAAAAGGTAAATTCTGGCAAACAATGAGATTTGAAAAAATTCCCTTGGGAATTAAGCTTGAAAATAAAGGCTCTCTCAAAAAACCTCAAATCAAATTAACAATTTATTCTCAAAAACCCCTTAAAGAAGATTTTAAAAAGAGATTGATTGAAGAAATTGAATATCGTTTTGAGTTAAATCTTGATTTATCTGAATTTAATCATAAGTTTAAGAACGACAAGGTTCTTGGACCAGTTATTAAACGCTGGCTAGGTATGAGAAGTAAATGTGGCTATAGTCTCTACGAATCCTTAATGATCTATATTGTCCTTCAAAACGCTACTGTTAGACGAACAATTCAAATGATGGAGGCTCTTTTGAAAAAATATGGAGAAAAAATGAAATTTGATGGAAAAGAACTTTATGTATTTTGGACATCTGAAAAACTAGACAAAACCAGCGAAACGGAATTGCGTGATTTAAAAGTAGGCTACCGAGCTAAGTTTTTTAAAAGAATTTCAGAAGATTTTGTTAAAGGCAAATTTAATGAATTAAAGATGAGGCAATTATCAAACGAAGAACTCAAAGAAAAATTAATTCAACTTTATGGGATTGGTCCGGCTTCGCTTGATTATCTTCTTTTTGAAGTTTTTCATCGGAATGATGCTTTTGACACTTTATCTCCCTGGGAACAAAAAATTTATTCAAGGCTGTTATACAACAAACCGTTAGTCTCTGATAAAAAAATTATGAAAGATATTAACCAATGTTGGGGTGAATGGAAAAAACTTGCTACTCACTATCTCTGGACAGATCTTTTCTGGCGTCATAAACAAAAACCAATTGATTGGCTAGCAAAAGAAATCAGAGTTTAAAACATATGTTAAAATTAAATCATGGAACAAATCATCAATAATCCCATTCTTTTATTAATTGTGGTTGCCTGGTCAATGTTCTGGAAAGGTTTAGCTTTATGGCGAGCGGCCAGATGTGAACAATTATATTGGTTTATTGCTATTCTGATTATTAATTCTCTGGGTATTATCGAAATCATTTATCTCTTCAAATTTGCCAAGGAAAAAACTTTTTGGGAAAAAGTTAAAGAAAAACTTCCTTGGAAACGCTAAATGGAAATCTCTGTTTCAACCCAAAATCGTTACCAACTAATTGATATCACTGACCAAGTTGAAAAAGCTCTTGCTAAAGAAAAAGTTAAGGACGGTCTTTGTCTAGTTTTTGCGCCTCATTCAACCGCCGCCATCCTCCTGACTGAAAACGAATCGGGTTTAAAAAATGATTGGTTAAAAATTCTTAAAAAATTAGTTAAAGATGAACAATTCGAACATGACCAAATCGATAATAACGCTGATTCTCATATTCTTAGTGGTCTTTTAGGCCAAGGAAAAGTTTTACCTATTGAAAATGGCCAATTGGTTCGAGGCACTTGGCAGCAAATTCTTCTCGTTGAACTTGATGGCCCTAGAACCAGAAAAGTGGTTATCAAAGTAAAATGAAAACCGGAACTGCCAACTTACCTCTTCATTATGGCTCCGCTCCTCGTTGGTTGTTTGAACGCATGACCAAGTTATCTCGAGAAATCTCCTTAGTTTTTATTAATGAATACGGAACCGAAGAATATTTAAAAAAATTAGCTGATCCTAATTGGTTTCAAGCTTTTGGTTGTGTCTTAGGATTCGACTGGCATTCAAGCGGTCTGACTACGACCACCTGTGGCGCCCTCAAAGAAGGTTTAAAACCAGTCCAAAAAGATTTAGGCCTTTTTGTCTGTGGTGGTAAAGGCAAAACCTCTCGAAAAACACCAAAGGAGATTGAAGATTTTGGCCAAAAATATTCTTTTAACAGTCAACCGCTGATTTATGCTTCCAGACTTTCAGCTAAAGTTGATAATAATGCTCTTCAAGACGGCTATCAACTCTATCATCATTCTTTTTTCTTTACTAAAAACGGCCAATGGGCCGTCATTCAACAAGGTATGCAAACTAAATCTCATTGGGCCAGACGCTATCATTGGCTATCTGACAATGTCGCTGATTTTGTTAACGAACCTCATGCTGGTATTGCTAGTGAAAATAGGGGAGAGGTTTTAAATTTAGTTGATTCCAAGAGTAAAAATAATCGAGAAATTACTACTAAAGTGGCCCAGCAAAAACCGGAAAAAATAAGCCTAATGATTGAAAAACTCCAAACCACTAAATTACCAGGTCGTCATCAAATTCTAATTTCAGATATTAATCCCCAAAACCTAAAAAAGATTTTTCTCAGCACCTACGAACAAAAACCAGCCAATTTTGAAAACCTTTTAGGGATGAAAGGGGTCGGGCCGAAAACCATCAGGGCCCTAGCCCTGATTGCTGAACTGGTTTACGGGGCACCAATTGCTACCCAGGATCCAGCCCGCTATTCTTTTGCTCATGGTGGTAAAGACGGCATTCCTTATCCCATCGACCGAAAAACCTATCACCAGTCAATTGAATATCTTCGGGAAGCGACTAATAAAGCTAAATTAGGCCATTACGAAAAACTCCAGGCTTTACGCAGGCTCCAAACAATGGTAGAATAGCTTCTAATGGATAAACAATCTCAAGCTAAAAAAGAAAAAAAAGAAGAAAATCTTCCTGAAAGTGGGTTAGGTTTTGGTCGAAAAAGACTTGGCTATCGGACGCCAAAAAGCTTTAGACGCCAAGTTTTCCGCCGCAACCCAGCCCTAACCAGCCAAAGACCACGCAGTTTAGGGGGCCATCAATGATTTCCGCTTTAAATAAACAAGCTGATGGGACAATCGAATTAACCATCACCATTCCTCAAAAAAGGGTGAAAGTTGCTTATGATTTGGCCCTGAAACGCC
>CAZZHA010000040.1:0-3455 GCA_964653685.1 uncultured Gammaproteobacteria bacterium | reverse complement strand
ATAGCGAGCGGCAAGCTGGATACAACCTTAATTGTACCCAATCTGCCACTCACTATCTTTTGAGAAAGAAAGTTAAGACGTCACGTTTCCTTTTTTAAAGTACTGCCTTTCTCCTTTTTTTCTGCTTTTTTAGATAAAAGGATTATAGGTTGCTTTGAGTATAAAATATTTATTCCTTTTTGTCAAGAAATCTTAGGAAGCAAGAGGAATTGTTTGAGAAGAGGCGGTTTTGGTTAATTTTTTAGGTCTTTTTCTGGTTGCTTTGATCTTTAAAACAATTCCCAAAACCTCATCCATATGTTCAGCAAATTTAAACTTAATATCTTTCTTGACTTTAGTCGGAATTTCTTCTAAATCCTTTTTATTGTCTTTGGGAAGAACAACCGTCTTTAAGCCAGCCCGATGAGCGGCAATGACTTTTTCTTTAATCCCACCGACTTCTAAAACCCGACCCCTTAAAGTAATCTCACCGGTCATCCCGACATCTCTCTTTACCGGAATTTTAGTAAAGGCAGAAACTAAGGCGGCGGTAATCGCCACCCCGGCTGAAGGTCCATCCTTAGGCACCGCCCCTTCAGGAATGTGAACATGGGTATCAATCTCTTTGTAAAAGTCTTCTTCTAATCTTAATGGTTGCCAGCGACTCCTGACATAAGAAAGGGCGGCCTTACCCGATTCCTTCATTACCTTACCCAGTTTTCCGGTTAAGAGCAATCTGCCCTTACCTGGCATTAGGGCGACTTCAATCAAAATAATATCGCCACCGGCTTGAGTATAGGCCAGACCAGTCGCCATCCCAATTTGGTCTTCTTTTTCAATCATTGTTTCTGAATATTTCCTAGGTCCGAGATGTTTAGCTACATCCGCTTTAATGACTGTTTCTTTAACCCGTTTCTTCTCGGCTTCTTTGCGGGCAATTTTCCGGCAAATGGTGGCCAAATTCCGTTCTAACTCTCGGACTCCCGCTTCTCGGGTGTAGCGATTAATTACTTCACTCAGAGCAGTATCAGCAATTTTGATTTTCTTTTTATCCAAACCATTGGCTCTTAATTGTTTTTGCCAAAGGAATTTTTTGGCAATATTGAATTTTTCCTCTTCGGTATAGCCTGGAAAGCGAATAATTTCCATTCTGTCTCTAAGAGCTGGTGGAATCGTGTCTAAAATATTACCGGTGGTAATAAACATTACTTTGGAAAGATCAAAGGGCACTTCTAAATAATTGTCCGAGAATTCATAGTTCTGCTCTGGGTCAAGCGCTTCCAGTAAAGCGGCTGAAGGATCACCCCGGAAATCAATCCCGACTTTATCAATTTCATCTAACATGAAGACAGGATTATTGGTACCGGCATTCTTAATCCCTTGAATAATTCTTCCGGGCATGGCGCCCACATAAGTCCGGCGATGGCCCCGAATCTCGGCCTCATCTCGAATCCCACCCAAAGACATCCGGACAAATTTTCTTCCCAAGGATCGAGCAATTGATTTACCGATTGAGGTTTTGCCAACTCCAGGTGGACCGATGAAACAAAGAATCGTTGGTCCCCCAATTTCTTCTTCTTTTTTCCTGCTTTTTTTAGAACGTTCTTTGTTATTTCCTTTTAACTTCATCACCGCTAAATATTCAACCACCCTTTCTTTGGCTTTTTTTAAACCATAATGATCTTCTTCCAAAACCTTAGCCGCTTTGGTAATCGAGTGTTTATTGGGTGAAGATTCAGACCAAGGCATTTCGGTTAACCAATCAAGATAAGTTCGGATATAGCCAACCTCTGGGTGATTAGGGTTAAGTTTGCTTAAACGCTTTAATTCTTGCTTGGCTTTGTCTTTAACCTCTTTAGGCATTTTTGCTTTTTTAATTTTCAATTCGTATTCCTTCATCTCCGTGTCTTCTTCACTAATCTCGCCTAATTCTTCTTCAATTGTTTTTTTCCTTTCCCTTAAAATCGCTTCCCGCATGGTTTTGTCAAACTTTTTCTGGGTTTTGGAAGCAATGGCTTTTTCCAAATCTAAAACCTTAATTTCGTGAGAAAGATATTCAGTCACCTTTTCCAAACGAATCCGGACATCCGTCAATTCCAAGAGTTTTTGCTTCTTATTAGTTTCCAGATCAAGAACATAGGCGACCTGGTCAGCCAATTCAGCCGGATTAACCCCGCTCATTAAACGAATAATTACCCGGACATCAACCGACTTACCGAGGTTAATCGCTCTTTGAAAATCATTAAGAAGATTTTTATAGAGGGCTTTAACTTCACTAGAGTCATCCACAATGTCATTAACTTCAGAAACACTGCCAATTAAAAAAGGTTCTTTAGTTTGCAAAGACTCTAAACGAACCTTAACCAAACCTCGGATTAAAGTGTGCTTTAGTTTCTTTTCTTCAAGAACATCTTCAATCCTAGCCACGGTCCCGATCCGATAAAGATCATCAAGATCAGGATCATGGATTCGGGGATCTTTCTGAGTAAAAAGACAAATCAAGCGATTACTCTTAAAAGCGGCTCTGATCGCCGCTAATGATTTGGACCGGCCAAAAGTTAAAGTCATTTCGGCGTGAGGAAAAATGACGCCTTGACGAATGGCCACAACGGGAATAATTTTTTCTTGATTGTTGTTAAATAAAACCGCCATCTTTAAAATTTACCTTTATCTTTAGCAATCTAACAAAAGGTCTGCTAAATGTCAACCCCCTAAAATCTATTGGTGGATAACAACCTTGGTGCCAGGGTTGCCTTTAGAAGGATAAACCACGTTCACTCCCTGGGGAACTGGAGGTGAAGTCCAGTAAAAGAGTTTTTCGGCATCAGGCGTCGCCATGTTAACACAACCATGGCTCATGGGATGACCAAAATTATTATGCCAATAAGTCCCATGCAAACCAAAACCCTTGTAAAAGTATTGAGTATAAGGAACATTGGGTAAATAATAATAAGTGCCGGTGCCCCTGATTCCCCCAGACATCTTGGTGTATCTCAACTTAATCCAAACCCTAAATTCACCGGTAGGTGTGGGGGCCCATTTACCAGTGGAAACCAAAAACTCGTAAGCAATCTTATCACCCTCATGGGCATAGAGTTTTTGATCAGAAAGATCAATCTCAATCCAGCGGTAATCATCAGTGGCCCCTAAAACCACTCCTTCTTGTTGTTTTAAAGCTTCAGAACTAGGAATTAACTTAGCTATTTTAGTCTCTACTGGTTGACCATTGAAAATCACCAACTCATTTGTTTCTTCATATTCACCATTGGCTTCGGCAGAAGGCAAACTACAACCACAAGATTGTTCAAGAATAAATTGTTTGGCTGAAAAAAACAGAATTCCCCCAGCAATAATAATCGCCAAAGGAAGACCAACTAAAAACAGTTTATTAAGTTTAGAAATTTTTATTAAAAGTTTCATCAAAAAAATAGTAGCATAAAATATTTTTTGTTTCTAGGCTTAAAAAATGATAAAAT
>CAZZHA010000039.1:0-3594 GCA_964653685.1 uncultured Gammaproteobacteria bacterium | reverse complement strand
TATTTTTAATGTTTACATTAGCCTAAAATATGTTTCCCGCCCAGACATCATTAATTCCAGTCCAGATTGCTTTAATTAGGTTTCTAGAAGCACACGGTTGGCAAGCGATTTTTGCTAATTTTCCTTATTGGTATTTGGATTCAACCCCTTTTCGTTATTTATCTGGTCCGATATTACCAATAATTACTATCAGTCTTCATCGAGTTTTACCCAATCTTAGTCTATTTACAATTTTTTTTGGGATTATTGGTATTGCTTTTATTTTAGGAGCACTGGGAGTTTATCTCTTGTTGCTTAAAGAATTAAAAGTAGGGCGATTAGGGGCTGTTTTGGCGGCTGTTTTTTATTTTTTAGGTCCAATGGTCCCCTTTCTTTTTCGTTTTGCTGATGGTCTTTATTTAATAACCTTTTCTTTTTTACCTTTTGTTTTGATTTTCTATTTTCGATTGATTAAGCAGTTCCAAAAGAAAACTGCTATTTTTTTAATTTTAACAATTACCGGTTTGATTTTATTAGATACCGCTATTATTCCCACTTTACTTTTTAGTATGGCCATTGTTTTTGTTTCCCAGACAAGATGGAAGAGAGTAGAAGAAAAGATTAAACAAACTTTAATAGTTTTAATAACGGCTCTCTTAATTGCCACTCTTTGGTACACACCGGGTTATTGGCTAACCTTATTGACCGCCCCGTCTCTAGCTGGTAAAAGTCTTTTTTCAGTAGCTATTTCCTTACCAAGACTCCTTTCTGTATTTCTGGCTCTCTTTTTTGCCTTTTTTTCTGCCCGGTTTTTTAAAAAGAAAGATCTTTTTCGAGATTTTTGTCTTTTCTGGTTGCTGATTTTTAGTTTTCTTACTTTAAGCCGATTTATTGCTGATCCGGATTTTTGGTTAGATTGGATTTCTTATGGGACTGAACTCCAAATGGGAATAGCGATTTTTTTGAGTTACTTAATTATCAGAGTAGAAAACAAAAATAGAAAAACCTATATGATTTCTTTTTTAACAATACTTTTTCTTATAACTTGGTTGTTTTTATTTAAACAAGAAACTCTGAATAATTTACAGGGAGATATAGAAAAATCAGTCGAATATCGAATTGGTAAAGAACTTTCAGAAATAATTAAGCCAAATGAAAAAGTTTTTCTTTCGGGGACAACCGTTTTTTGGCTAAATGCTTTTTTTGACATTCATCAAATCCGAGGTGGAGTAGATCAAGTGGCAGCTCATCCAACTTGGGATTCGGCAGTTTGGGAAATTAGAGAAGGGACAAATGTTGAGTTATCAGAAAAGTGGTTTAAAGAACTAGGAATAAGTTATTTGGTAGTTCATGAACAGAGTTCAGAAGAATTTTACCATGACTTCGGTCATCCGGAAAAATTTAAACAAGGTGATTTTGAAAAAGTTTATCAAGAAGACGGCGACATAATTTATAAATTTAATAGATAAATAATTTTGCATAACTTTAATAATTTTTAAAGATTAATAGCTTTGATTTGAAAAGTTAATATATTTTGAATCAATTTAGACTATTTTAGATTATTTAGATATCTCAGCCTTAAGCTTTGATGATTAATTTAGGTATTTATCTTAGAAAATGGGTCTTGACATAATATATCCATTTGATGTTAACATCAAAATATCGAAGCTAAAATTATAGATAAATTTAGAAGTAGTGTTTACATTAGGAGGGCAGGCTGCCACCCAAACTCTCTCCCGACCAGCGTCTTGAACTTATTAAAAAAGTTGTCCTCGAGGGCAAGTCTATTTCTGAGGTTTGCCAAGAGGCTGGTATTTCTCGAACCCTCTTTTATCGTTGGTTAAAACGTTATGAAGAAGGGGGAAAAATAGAGCCAATTAAGAAAATCGGCATCATTCCTCATCGTCAACGACGGAAAAAAATTAAACTCCTTAAAGCCAAGAAATTTCTCAAACTCTCACCTAGAAAACGTCTGGAAATGATGGAGAGAGTGGTTAAGTATGATGAGTCAGTTGCACAAGTTTGCCTAGATTATCATGTTTCTCGGCCCAATTTTTATAAGTGGCTTAAACGCTATGAAAAAGCTTCAGAAGGCAAAAAACTTAGAGCAATGGAAGATAGAGAGCCAGAAATTGAACATTATTTTAATCAAACACCTGAACTTTATGAACAAGCGGTTTTGGATGTTGTTTCTCATTATCCTCAGTTTGGAGTTGAAAGAATTATTAAGGTTTTACCTTTAATAGCAGGCGAGCCGATTGTTGGTTATCACGGTGTACAGAAGATATTAGAAAGATATGGTTTGAGTACTTATGAAAGGAGATTAGCTTATGCTCAGACTCAAATTACGTCGGTTACTAAGCTTATCTCCTTATTTGAAGGACTTGGCAGTCGTTTTATCAGTTTGCCAATCGAAGTTCGAAACCAGGTTATCAAATTTGCTTCAATTGCTTTATCAACGGCTTTTGCCACAACAGTTATTCTTGGTTTTTTAGGCTACCTGACAGTTATTTCAGTCGCGGTGCCACCATTGGCTCGAATTGGACTGATTTTTGCCAGTATTTCTTTGCTTGTTGGCTCATTCTTTTTTGCCTATTCAATGAAATATTATTTGACTTTAGCGTTGGTTCTTTCTTTCTCTCGTCAATCAATGACCGAGGGCGGTTTTTCAGTAAGTTTAAATGGAGGAGTAAAGAATGGCAATGGCAACGGTAATGGCGTTGGTTGGTTACAAAAGATTTTTGGCCAAGGCAATGGCAATGGCAACGGTAATGGCAACGGTAAGAAGAGTCCAATTCAAGCCGGAGGATTGCAACCGTCATTGGATCATATTAAGTTGAAGAGATACCCTTTTGTTTCTATTCACTTGCCTTTTTATAATGAAAAAAAAGTAGCCGAACGGATTCTTTCTGCTTGCACTTCAATGGACTATCCTAATTATGAAGTAATTGTTTGTGATGATAGTACAGATGAAACCGTTAAGATTGTGCAAAATTATGCAAAGGAACATAACAAAGCTCATCCTGATGGTCCTAAAGTAAAAGTTCTTCATCGACAGACCAGAAAAGGCTTTAAGGGTGCCGCTTTAGGTTACGCAGTTGAGAATATGGATCCCAGAACCGAATTTTGCGTGGTTTTTGATGCCGACTTTATTCCTTATCCCGACACTCTTGAACTATTTATAAAGTACTTTAAGGCCAACAATAACAATACGGAAAGCTATACTCAATCAAACATCGCTGTGGTGGGTGGTTATCAATGGCATGTTCTTAATAAATCAGAAAACTGGATTACCCGAGGGGTGAGAACAGAATATGCTGGCTCTTATGTGATTGAACGACCTGGCACAGAAATCTTGAGTTTGCTAAAACAAATCTCTGGTTCTGTTTATATGATTAGGGCTGATGTTCTTAAAAAGGTAGGCTGGGGAACTTCGATTACTGAAGACTTTCAATTGACTCTGAAGCTTTATGAGCAAGGTTATAAAGTCGTCTACACCCCTTATGTTCAGGCTCCAGCCGAGTGCGTTTCTACCCTTAAAAGATTAATCAGGCAGAGAATGAGGTGGGCTGAAGGCCATTCCAATTGTATTAAACATATGTTTGTTAAATTAAT
>CAZZHA010000038.1:0-3658 GCA_964653685.1 uncultured Gammaproteobacteria bacterium | reverse complement strand
TTTTTGGCAGGATCATGAAAAAGCTTCAGCCAAGATGAAGAGAATGACTGATTTGCAAAAAGAAATTGAAGGAATAGAAGCCTTGGACAAGCTTTTAAAAGAAGGAATGGAAAAAGAGGCTGAGAAGAAGCTTGATCAATTAGAAACCAAAACCTTTCTGTCTGGTAAATACGATAACTCTAATGTTGTTTTTTCGATTCACGCTGGTCAAGGGGGCACCGAAGCCATGGATTGGGCGGACATGATGAAACGGATGTATTTAAAATATTTTGAAAAAAAAGGTTGGCAGTACGAAATTCTGGATGAAGTTTTTGGTGAAGAGGCGGGGGTTAAACGAGTGACAATGAGAGTTAAGGACGGTTTAGTTTATGGCTATCTTAAACATGAAGCTGGGACCCACCGCTTAGTTCGTCGGTCTCCTTTTAATGCTGACAATCTTCGTCAGACTTCTTTTGCTTTGGTTGAGGTTTTACCAATTTTGCCAGAGACAGAGGTGGAAATTAATCCTGATGAGATTGAATTTGAGGCTTTTCGGTCTTCAGGTCATGGCGGCCAAAATGTGAACAAGGTTTCCACCGCGGTTCGCTTAAAGCACAAACCTACCGGGATTGTGGTCGAATCTCAAGCTCAGCGTTATCAAGAACAAAATCGGCAAATGGCCCTGGAAATTTTAAGAGCCAAGCTTTGGGAAAAAGAAGAGAAAAAACGCCGAGAGGAAGAAAACAAACTCAAGGGCGGCCGGACCAAAGCCGCTTGGGGAACCCAGATTCGCTCCTATGTTCTTCACCCTTACAAAATGGTCAAAGATTTAAGAACCGACTACGAAACCGGTGATGTTGATTCCGTTCTTGACGGCAATCTGGATGGTTTTGTTGAGGCGGCTATTAAAACTGTGGTATAGTGAATGTTGTTTAATTAGAAGCTCAATTAAGAGATATACCTAATTCAGCGAAGGAGGTGATTATGGAAGAGTCATTACAAAAAGTTAATATTACTAGTGCTACTCCAGAGAGAGGAGGTTTATTAAGAAGAATGCCTACTTCAGCAAGATCATTTGATTTAAAAAAGAACTTGATTCCGGCGGCGGCCATTGTTGTCATTATCTTAGCGGGGATAGGTAGTGGCTATGTTCTCGCCAACCGGAGATCAGCTGGGCCAACCACCGAAACTGAGTTAACAGGAGGGGCCAAGGCTATTCAAGGACCAGATGAGGTTGGTATTAAAGATGAAGAGGTTTTTCGGGACACCGCCCAAGGACGAATCAAGGTTAACGACAACGAAAAAGTTCTTGAAGGTTCCCATATCTTAATCCGGCCAGGCGGCGAAAGTCAGACGGCTAATCTAACCAGTTCAGTTTTGGATTTGAATCAATTCGTCGATAAATGTGTTCAGGTTTGGGGAGAAACCTTTGCTAGTCAAGAGGCAGGTTGGTTAATGGATGTTGGTCGGGTTAAAGTTCTTAATTCTTGCCCTGATGGGGTTTAAAGATGGTCAAGTTTAAAAAAGTTACCAAGAAGTTCGGTGAAATCATGGCTCTGGAGGATGTTTCTTTTGAGATTGAACCCGGAGAATTTGTTTTTGTGACCGGACCATCAGGCGCTGGCAAGACAACGATTATTCGTTTAATGTTAAGGGACTATCTGCCTACTTCAGGCAAGATTAAGGTAGACGGTTTTAACTTAATAGAAATGAAGAAAAATGATATTCCTCAATTACGAAGAAGAATTGGAGTGGTTTTTCAGGACTTTAAATTACTGACTGACAGGACGGTTTGGGAAAATGTTGCTTTGGCCTTAAGGGTCCTGGGTAAGGATGAAAAAGAAATTGAAAAAGAAATCCCTAAAATTCTCAAGTTGGTTGGCTTAGAAGAAAGGGCCAATCTTTTTCCTTCTCAATTAGCGGGTGGCGAACTTCAGCGGGTTGGTTTAGCCAGGGCGGTGGTTGGCCAGCCAGAGATTGTGATTGCCGATGAACCGACCGGCAATCTCGATGTCGCCACGGCCTGGCAGATTGTTAGGCTCTTGCAGAAAATTAATCAAACCGGTAAAACCGTAATTATGGCCACTCATAATTTTGAGATTGTTAATTCGATGAAAGAAAGAGTGATTGAATTAGACAAAGGCAAACTAGTTTCTGATAAAAAGAAAGGTAAATATAAGATAAAATAAGTAAAAAGATGAAGCAACTTTTTAGCACCACTTGGACTCATATTCGCCGTTCGCCCTATCAATCATTAGCGGCTTTGTCGATTATGATTTTGACCTTCTTTATTATTTCGGTTTTTACCCTTCTGGGAGCTGGCTCCCAGGCCATTCTTAATTTTTTTGAGACTCGGCCCCAAGTAACCGCTTTTTTTGAAGATCAAGTCACTCTTGGAGAAATCGATTTACTCAAGGCGAAGCTGGCGGAAACAAGCAAGGTTAAGGAAATGAAATATATTTCTAAAGAAGAAGCTTTAGCCATTTATCGGGAACAGAATAAAGATGACCCTTTATTATTAGAGATGGTCACCGCCAATATTCTTCCCGCTTCTTTAGAAGTCTCGACCACCAACATTAGTTATTTAGGGGAAATTGCGGAAGTTCTTCGCCAGGAGCCGGGAGTCGAAGAAGTTATCTTCCAGCAAGATGTGGTTGAAGCCCTTAATAAATGGACCACCAATATTCGGTTAGTTGGTCTTGGTTTGGCGATTGCCTTTAGCTTGACTGGTTTACTGACGATTCTGGTAATTATCGGGATGAAAGTCGCCCTGCGTAAAGAAGAAGTGGAGATTATGGAATTAATTGGAGCTTCCAAGGGTTTTATTAGTGCCCCTTTTCTTCTCGAAGGCATTTTTTATGGCATTATCGGGGCCCTGATTGCCTGGGGTGTTGCCTATCTTCTTCTGCTTTACGCCACGCCATTTTTAATTGATTTCTTGGCAGGTATTCCTATCTTGCCAGTCCCCATCTTCTTGATGCTGGCGGTTTTAGGAGGAGAACTTCTTTTGGGTGCCATCATCGGAACTTTAGGTAGCTTCATTGCGGTTAGAAGATATCTGAAGTAAGATGTTATCGGTCCCAAAAAAATATTTTTTTCTTTTAATTGCTTTAATTATTTTTCTCTTTCTCTCATTTTTCTCAACCTCGGTTGTTAAGGCCAAGATTACGGATGAAGAATGCCAGCGAGATCTTGAAACCGGACGCGAGCATCTTGAGGAATGTATTGATATTTGGAACCAGCTTTCAAGCCAAAAAGCTGGAGCAATTACCACCCTCAGGGCCGAGTTAGCTAGACTTGATGCTAGCATTGCCTTGGCCACGGCCCAAATTTACACCACGGTTGCGGAAATAGAGAAGATAGAAGAAGAAGTTGGAGCGCTTTCCACCAAGATTGGCTATTTAGATGTTTCTCTTGATCAGCTTTCCCAGATTTTAGTCAAACGAATTGCCGAAACTTACAAAAAAGGCAAGATTGATTCTTTTGCCTTACTGCTTTCTTCCAGGAATTTTTCTGATTTTCTTGGTCGCTATAAATATCTTCGGGTGATTCAGCTTCATGACCGGAAGCTGATGCTTCAGATGGAAACGGTCAGAACCAATTATGCTGATCAAAAAACGGTTAAAGAGGAAAAACAGGCAGAATTAGAAGCAGCCAAAGCAAAACTTGAATCTCAGAA
>CAZZHA010000037.1:0-3923 GCA_964653685.1 uncultured Gammaproteobacteria bacterium | reverse complement strand
TTCGCTTTTATAAAGGGGTGGGACGGGTGAGGCAATATTTTCGCTGATATTAACGATTCGACCTAGTTTCAAACCGCCGGCTCTAGCGATTTCAGTTGCTTTTTTCTTGGCTTTTTCAATTGCTTCTTTCCTGGCCTCCATTTTTAATTCTTCTAATCTTTGGTCGTCAATGGTGAAGTCTAGTTGACCGATTTGGTTGGCGCCAAGACGGGTGGCGGTATCAATCACTTGGTTGATTTTGTCAAAATCCTTGACCTTGACTTCCAGAGTAATGTCAATGATGTAGCCAATAATCCTCTGACCAGATTGATAATCATAGTTGGGATAGAGATTATAGTTGATGGTTTTGATTAGTTCTTCTTTAACACCAATCTTTTTTAATTCATTAGTAATGCTGTTTATTTTCTCATTGGCTTCTTTTTGGGCTTCCTGGACAGTGGTTTTTTGAACTTGGATGCCTAAATTAATTGTGGCGGTATCCGGAATGGCAGTTGTTTTACCTTCAGCCGAAACATCAAAAGTAGCCGTTTTCTCAACCGTGGTTTGGCTGACCGAAACCGGGACTGGACCAACAAAACGGAAGAAAAGAAAGGCGATTAAGAAAGTGGCTAAAACCGAGCCAACAATCGTAGCATAAGGAGTTTTAAGAAATTCATTCCAGTTAATTTTTTTTCCTAGAGTCATTATTTTTTTAAAGGCTAATACTATTTTATATTATCAATTATTATTTTATTAATCAATTGTTATCTTATTAATTATTTTTTCAAGCAAGTCATGGCGGCCACTGAGTCGCCAGGCTTAGAGAAACGCATCAGAATCACTCCCTGGGTACTCCGGCCTAGTTGGGGAATGTTTTTTAGAGGCAGTTTGATGACTTGGCCTCTTTTACTGGAAAGAATTACTTGTTTGTCTTTTTGAGTGACTAATTGGTAACTGACAATTTTGCCTGTTTTTTCCGTCACATTGGCAGCCTTGACGCCAACTCCACCTCGTTTTTGGATGGGATGATAGCGAATATTGGTGCGTTTACCTAATCCTTTTTCCATAACCACCAAAACATCACGGAAATGTTTCAGGCGTCGGTCTTTAGGTTTTTTGGCTTTGGCGGGAAAGACCTCCATCGCCACTACTTGGTCATCCTCTTTAAGGAGGATTCCCCTAACACCAATCGTATCTCTACCCATAGGACGAGCATCGGCTTCATTGAAACGAATTGATTTGCCTTTCCGGGTAACTAGGAGAACTTGATCTTTGCCGGTGGTTGGTTTGACCCAGCAAAGCTCATCGCCTCGATTAAGTTTAATGGCAATTAAACCAGAGGAACGGATCTTCTTGAAATTTCTTAAAGAAGTCTTTTTTACCGTTCCTTTTTTGGTCGCCATAATCAGATAACGATATTTGTTTTTGGTTGAGCTGCTAGGCAGATTAAGGACAGACTGGACATCTTCTCCTTGCTCAATGTTAATCAGGTTGATAACCGCTTGGCCTTTGGCGGTTCTTAAACCTTCAGGAATTTCCCAAGCCCGGATAGCATAGACTCTGCCTTTGTTAGTGAAAAATAAAACTTGATCATGGGTTTCACCGGTCATGAAGTAACTAATTTCATCCGCTTCTTTAGTGGTCATGCCGGTAACGCCTTTGCCGCCGCGTCTCTGGGAACGGTAAGTGATTACTGGTAAGCGTTTAATGTAGCCAGTTTTGGTAACGGTGATCAGACATTTTTCTTTAGCAATTAGATCCTCTTCGGAAAAGCTTTCTACTTCTTGACGATAGATTTTTGTTCTTCTGGGATCACCATATTTTCGTTTGACTTCATTCAATTCTTTTTTAATAATGGTAATAATTTTTTCAGGATGAGTCAGGATGTTAGTCAGATAAGCAATTAATTTACCGATTTCCTTATATTCATCTTCAATTTTCTTCCTTTCCAGGGCAGCCAGGCGACGTAGTTGCATTTCGAGAATGGCATTGGCCTGAATTTCGGTGAGCTTGAATTTCTTCATTAAGTTTATTCTGGCGTTTTCAACGGTTCTTGATTTTTTGATGGTAGCAATCACGGCATCGAGATTATCAAGAGCGATTTTCAGGCCTTCGAGAATATGGGCTCTGCTCTTGGCCGCTTCTAATTCAAAAATACTTCTCCGGGTCGTAATTTGCTGGCGGTGTTTAACAAATTCCGTCAGGATTTGTTTTAAGGTGAGAGTTTGGGGAACACCATCGACCAGGGCAACCATATTGACAGGATAAGTAGTTTGCATGAGAGTGTGTTTGTAAAGAGAGTTGAGAACAACTTTTGGTTTGGCACTCTTTTTTAACTCGATAACAATTCTCATTCCCTGGCGGTCAGATTCATCTCTTAAAGTACTGACGCCCTTGACCCTTTTTTCTTTGACTAATTGAGCAATTTTGGCAACTAACTGGGATTTGTTGACCTGAAAAGGGATTTGGCTAACAATAATTTGAAATTTGCCTCCCCTAGTCTCTTCAATTTCGGCTTCGGCTCTCATTAAAATTTTACCCTTGCCCGTAGAATAAGCTTGGAGGATTTGGTCCTTGTCAAAAACCAGAGCACCAGTAGGAAAATCAGGTCCTTTGATGTTTTTCATCAACTCTTCGATGGTAACTTCTGACTCAAAGCTGGATTGGAGAGCCGGAATTTTCTCGTTTTTTTTGATTCCTTCAGGTACCTCTAGTTGGATTTTCTTAATTTCAAATGTCTCTTTTTCTTTAGTTGTTTTTTGGCTTTCTGGAAGGATAACTTTGCCTTTATCAATTAGAAATAAAAGACCATCAACTACTTCGTTAAGATTGTGAGGTGGGATTTTAGTGGCCATGCCAACGGCAATACCATCAGCTCCCATTAAAAGAAGGTTTGGAACTTTAGCGGGGAGAAAAACTGGTTCTTGAAGAGAGCCGTCAAAGTTGTCGACGTAATCAACTGTGTTTTTTTCAATGTCCGTCAGCATTTCGACGCTGATTTTACTCATTCTCGCCTCGGTATAACGCATCGCCGCTGGTGGATCACCATCAACTGAACCAAAATTACCTTGGCCGTCAATCAGGGGATAACGCATCGAGAAATCTTGGGCGAGACGGACCAAAGAATCATAGATCGCCATATCACCATGAGGATGATATTTCCCCATGGTTTCACCAACAATCTTGGCGGACTTGGTGTGTTTGGCGGTATGGCTTAATCCCATGTCGCTCATGGCAAAGAGAATGCGACGATGAACTGGTTTCAGACCGTCACGGATGTCAGGTAGAGCTCGGGAAACAATAACACTCATGGCATAGTCCAAATAGGACTTCTGCATTTCATCCGTTATTTCAACTGGCTGAATTTTACCGATTTTACTGGCCATTTTTTTAAGTCTTAAGGTTTTTTATCTTGGGAATTTTTTTTGATAATTAGCTGCGGCTTTTTTAATTATGGCCTGAGCCATTTTTTTCTCACTCCAACCCTCAATTTTGATTCTTTTATCTGGCTGAATTTCGGCGTAATTTTCCCAGAAATTTTCAATTTCTTTTTTTGAATGTGGCGGTAAATCTTTAAGTTCTTTGATTTGAGAGAAGCGCGGATCATCAACCGGAACGGCAATAATTTTATCGTCCTGTTCACCGGTATCTTTAATCCGGATGACGCCAATCGGACGGCATTTAATCACACAGCCAGGAAAAGTGGAAAAGCTTGACAGAACCATAATGTCAAGCGGATCTTTGTCTTTCTCATTCCAGGTTTGAGGAATGATTCCGTATTCAGTCGGATAATAAACAGCCTCATAAAGAACCCGATCAAGATGGAAATAGCCGTGGTGATGCTCATATTCATATTTATTAGTCCCACCTTTAGGGATTTCAACCATACAATTTACTTCGTTTGGTGAATTATCGCCAATTGAAATAAGATGAAAAAGGTTGTG
>CAZZHA010000036.1:0-4076 GCA_964653685.1 uncultured Gammaproteobacteria bacterium | reverse complement strand
TTCTGAATAGAGAAGAGCTTTTATATGAAAGACAAAAAGCCATTAGTTTCAATTGTTATGCCGGTTTATAATGCCGGTAATTTTTTGCTAGAGGCAATTAAAAGTCTTCAAAATCAAACTTTTCAAAACTGGGAATTAATTATGGTTGATGATTGCTCAACTGATAATTCCTGGGCAATCCTAAAAAACTTAGCTAAAGAAGATAAAAGAATTAGAATCTACCAAGTTAAAACCCATGGTGGTGTTGCTTGTGCCGCCAATTTGGCTTTAGCAAAAGCCAAAGGAGATTTGATTGCCCGAATGGACGCGGATGATATTAGTTTGCCTTGGCGAATTGAAAAACAAGTAAAATTTCTTCAAAACCATCCCAAAGCCATTGCCTTGGGTGGCCAATGTGAACTTATTAACCAAGCTGGTGAAATCATTGGTAAAAAACAGTTTCCTCTTGAAAATTCACAGATTAAAAAAATGATTTTCTGGAGTATTCCTTTACAACAACCCACCTTAATGGTTAATCGAAAACTTTTACCTAAAGATTTTAAATGGTATGAAAAGGAATTCAATGTGGCCGAAGAGGTTGAATTATTATTTAAACTCTTTCAATATGGTGAAGTTTTTAATTTACCTGAAACTGTTCTGTTTTACAGAATTCATGGCAAAAATACTTCTCTCCAAAATCCAAAGAGAACCTTTCTCTTAACCTTTAAAACCAGAATGAAAGCTATTTCAAAATATGGTTATCAGCCAACCATCTCTGGATTTCTTTTAAACTTAATCCAATTCTCTTTAATTATTCTTTTACCCAGTCAATGGATTTTCCCTATCTACTCTTTTATTAGAGGTATGAAAAGAATCAGTCTTGCGGTTTTACCCAAACCTCTCCTTCTTCAAAAAAGAGCTCAAATATCTTAAGCTATAAATAATAAGATGTTAAAAAAACTCACCAGAGTTCTCAAAAATAACTCTGGACCTTTAATCCTGTCTTTACTTGTCTTCTTAATTAGTTGCCTAAATTATTCTTCTAATACCTGGCTTTCTGGCTGGGATAATCTTCATCCAGAATTTAATTTCTCCCTAAATATTAAAAGAAGTTTTTTCTCTGTTTGGCAAGAATATCAAGGTTTAGGCCTTTTAGGCGGGATGGGCCATGCTTCAGATTTATTCAGGCAAATCTTTTTATGGATGATTTCTTTTATTATTCCAACCAATTTTCTCCGCTATTTTTTCCATTTCCTCATGCTTTTTCTTGGCCCTTTAGGTCTTTACTTTTTACTAAAAGACTTTGTCTTAAACCGTTTTGAAAAACAAAAACAAACCGCCAGCCTAATTGGAGCTGTTTTTTATCTTTTCAATCTGGCTACTCTCCAAATGTTTTACGTTCCTTTTGAAGCCTATTCAACTCATTTTGCCTTTCTTCCCTGGCTGCTTTTTACCAATCTTCATTTCCTAGAAAAGGGAAGTAAAAAGGATTTCCTATTCCTCTTATTAATCAACATCCTCGCCATCCCTCAAGGCTACGTAGCTACCTACTTTCTAGTCTACTTTCTTGTTTTGACTACTGTCCTCTTCTTTTATCTCCTTCTTAAAAGAAAAGGAGTTAAAAAAATCCTGATTGCTTATTTAATTCTCTTTGCTGTTAATGCTTTTTGGCTTTTACCTAATCTCTATTTTGCTGTCACCAGTACCAATATCAACGCCTCAGCCAAAATCAACCAAATGTCAACCGAAACTAATCTCTTGCTTAATCAAAAATATGGGGATCTAGCTAATGTCGCTCTGCTCAAAGGTTTTTGGTTTGCCAATACAGAAATAAATCAGGAAGGCAAACTGGTCTACCAAATGGGGGATTGGGTTAATCATTTAAAAAATCCTTTAATCTTGGTTATTGGCTATTCCCTTTTTATCATCAGCCTTTTAGGCATGATTTCAGCCATTAAAAAGAAAGCAGTTAATGTCCTTCTCTTTATCCCTGTTTTTCTCATCAGTTTTACCTTCTTAGCTAACAAGACACCCATCTTCTCCCAAATAACCAATCTCTTTTATAAAATACCGGTTTTTTACCAAGTTTTTCGTTTTCCTTATACCAAATTCGCGATGATTACCGCTCTCTGTCTTTCAATTTTCTATGCCTTTTTCTTTATCTTTATTTCTAACTTTTTTAAAAAACCAATCATTAAAAAGGTTTTATTAATTCTTTTTCTTCTCCTACCCATTATCTTTTTATCTCCAATTTTCCAAGGTAATCTGTTTTATCAAAGAAACCAAGCTAAGATTCCAGAAGAATATTTTCAAGTAATTAAATTCTTTAAAAATCAAGACCAAAACACCAGAATTGCCAATTTCCCTCAACAAACCTTTTGGGGCTGGCAATTGTATCGCTGGAACTACAGTGGCTCAGGTTTTTTCTGGTACGGCATTGAACAACCCATTCTTGACCGGGCCTTTGACCCCTGGAGTCAGGAAAACGAAAACTATTATTGGGAAATAAACTACGCTCTTTATTTTCAGAATAAAGAACTTTTCGAAAAAGTCTTGGAAAAATATCAAATCAACTGGCTTTTAGTTGATGAAAACATCATTAACCCTGCTTCATCCAAAGCTCTTTTTTTTGATGAACTCGGAGAAATCCTTTTAGAATCAAATAAAGTCTCTTCAAATCAAACCTTTGGCAGAATAAAAATCTATCACGTTAATCTTGAAACGCCGATTAAGAACTTTGTTTTCTTAGGTCAAAATCTAACTAAGATTGAACCAGAATCTAATTGGAATAACGAGGATCAAGCCTACTTTGAAAATGGCCTTTACCTTTCAAATAGTAACAATCAGACTGATAATAACCTCTATTATCCCTTCCGCTCGCTTTTCACTGGTAGAAGCCAAGCTGATTTAGAATTTAAAATTGAAGACAAGGGCGATTACTTCCTTTTGGAAAAAGAAATTCCGGATTCATTTCAAAACGGCCAATTGATTATTCCTGAAATTCAAGAAGAGCTTGTTTGGATCAATCCTGATAATTTAGAAGAAACTCAATCTCTAAAAACAGAAATCAATCTGGAAAACAATCTTCTTAAAGTAAAAGTCCCCAAAACCAAGGGCTACTACAGTGCGGAAATTGATCCTACTAAACAAGACTTCACTAATAAACCTGAAAATTGCAATCAAATCAGTCAAGGTCAGGTTGAAAACCAAATTGAAAACGAACTTTTAAAACTCTCGGCCATTGATGCTAATAATTGCTCTGTTTCTATTTGGTTGCCTAATTTGCCTCACCAATACAGCTACCTCATCACTGCCAAAACTCAATATCTTCAAGGCAAAAGTCTTCTTTTCTGGCTGGAAAATCATAATAGCCGCCGGGCTGATTTAGAAACCTATTTACCTAAAGATTCAAGCCTAAAAACCTCTTTTTTTATCCAGCCACCCATGGAAACAGATGGTTTGGGTTATACCCTTCACTTTGATAACATCTCTATTGGCCAACAACCTTCAATCAATTATTTAGGCAAGATAACTGTTAATCCCTTCCCTTACCATCTTTTAAAAGGCATAAAAATCATTCAAAAAAAGGAAAACAGTCCAAGCCTAGAATTAACCAGTCCTTTAAAAGTTTCTCATCCCAATCCTAGTTCTTATCAGGTAACAAGGATTCCTGAAAAAAACCAAATTCTCATCCTTTCTCAAGCTTTTCATTCTGGCTGGCAAGCTTATGAAATCAAAGAAAAAATACCTAGTTTTCTTGTTCCAATCCTTGGTCAAAGAATTAAAGAACATTTCCTAATAAATAATTGGGAAAATGGTTGGCAATTAGATAATCAGGAAGAAATAATCATCATCTTTTTACCTCAATATCTTCAATATTTAGGTTTTTTTCTTTTAATCATCCTTGGTTGCTCAACCATTGCTTTTTTGTTAAAATCATAGCTAGGCCCCAGTAGCTCAACGGATAGAGCAGGAGTGTTCTAAACTCAAGGTTAGGGGTTCGAATCCTCTCTGGGGCGCCCTGGTGGCTGTAGCTCAAGGGTAGAGCGCCAACCTGTGGAGTTGGATGTTGCGGGTTCGAATCCCGTCAGTCACCC
>CAZZHA010000035.1:0-4134 GCA_964653685.1 uncultured Gammaproteobacteria bacterium | reverse complement strand
TAATCACTTTTTCTTTGTTTTGGTTTTTGGATTTGGGTAGGGGTAGGGTATAGGCAAAGAAAGGTCGGGAAGTAATATTATCCACTGCTAGTTTAGTTACCACTTGGAAATTAGATAGACCAACTAAATCTTGTTCGGTGTAAATACCACCAAATTCTCTTTCTAAGATACTAGCGTCTTCGGCACCAACTAAGAAAGAGATTAAAGTGGCAGCGTTTCCCAAGATTGCTTTTTGAACATCTTCATCAATTTGGGCCATGTACTGATTAGCTAAACAGAGATTGAGCCGATATTTTCTTGCTTCAGAAAGAATTTTAATAAAGGCTCTGGTAGCAAAGTTTTGAAACTCATCAACGTAAAGATAAAAATCTCGTCTTTGTTCTTCAGGAATATTGACTCGATTCATCGCCGCTAATTGAATTTTGGTAATTAACATTGCTCCTAAGAGAGCAGCGTTGTCTTCTCCTAAACGTCCTTGAGAAAGATTAAGAATAATTACTTTACCCTCATTCATAATTCTTTCTAAATTAATAGTTGATTTTGGTTGACCAATGAGACTACGAATTAAAGGTGAAGTAACAAATTGACCAACCTTGTTTAAAATAGGGTTAATAGCTTCTTCTCTTAGTTTATCTGGCATTTTGTTGTATTCTTTAGTCCAAAAGCTAGTTAGGACTTGATCCTGAAGTTTCTCCACGGTTTCATTTCTGAAATCTTTGTTGGTTAAGATTCTAGGAACATCAACGAGAGTGGTGTTGGGCGTTTGAGCTAAAGTCAGTAAAGTGTTTCTCAAAATATATTCCATTCTTGGCCCCCAAGACTGGGCGTAGAGTTTATAAAAGATCGAGACAATTCCCGAGGCAACCAGTTCGGCCTGAGTAGGGTCGTCGACTTCAAGAATATTAATAGAAAAAGGATGTTCTTTATCGGCTGGATTTAAATAGCAAAGGTCATTGATCCGGTAAGAAGGAATGTAGTCCAAGAGAATTTCTGAAAGATCACCATGGGGGTCAATGACTGCTAAACCCTGACGCTTTTTTAGATCATCGATGGCCATATTAGCAATCATGGTTGATTTACCAGTACCAGATTTACCAACAGCGTAAATATGACGGCGGCGGTCATTCTTTTTTATGCCAAAAGTCATTAATTTGTTTTTATATTCTGTCCTGGCAAAAAAATTAATTTCTGTTTTTTGTTCTTCAGTTAGACCTTCAGCGATTGGCAAATTTTCTGGTGCTTCGGTTAAAACCGACCGCCCCCAGGCAATATTAGGAATTTTGACACTTTGGCCAGGTAGGTGCCAAATAGTGGCTAATTCAGAAACAGAAAAAATTTGGTAACGAGGGATAAAGCCTGGTTGGTGGGCTAAGATGGTATTTTTTAATTTATTTTTATTTAGGACAGAAGGCTTTTTGAAAGTTAAAGAGTTACCATCACCTCTGGTAAAAGGAGCAAAACCACCAGCGAGTGATTTTAGAAGCAATTCTGAAGAGGTGGCAATTCGTATCCCTGTTTTGAGTCCACCTTCTTCGATTTTTTGCTTAATTAAATTTTCTCCAGGTAGGGCTTGTCTTTCTGTTTCACTGATTCTGATTCCTTTGGTAGTGGCTCTTTGAGCTGACGATTGCCAGCCTGAACTGGCCTTTAGAAGGACTAACTGAATTAACAAAAGATCATTTTCGCTGGCTTTTGACATTACCGCTAAAATAGAGGAGAGTGAATCGACATCAGTAAATTCTTTGTAGGTTTTGATCGGGTAGTAATAACTAGTTGACTGAACCATTTGACCAATTTTCAGAGATTCTTTTTCCCAATTTTGGAGGTAATCAGGGACACGACTAAGAATTGCAAGGGGATAAGCGGCCAGAATTTGGCTTTCTAAAAAAGGTAGGAGTTCTTCGGAAACAGCCACATAAAAATGAATCCTTTGTTGATGGCAAGCAATTTCTAAAATCAAGGGTTCTGATTGTTTTCTAAGAATTCTCTGAAAGATTGACTGAGAGGAAAGAGCCTTACTGAAGCTAGAGAATAGATTAGCCGCCGACTCTGGAGTATACTCGTTTTCGCGAGGGATTCTTATTTCTAAAATTATTTTTTCTTTTTCGGGCATAATTAGGCGTCTTTTTTAACCACGCCACTGTGGTTTGACGCAGTGGGCGCGCCTGGGATCGAACCAGGGACCTCTTACTTATCAGGTAAGCGCTCTAAACCACTGAGCTACGCGCCCGATCAGAAAAATTTTAACATAAAAAAGAGTGGATATCTAGCCGCTTGACATCCATTCTGTCATTCCG
Organism: uncultured Gammaproteobacteria bacterium; assembly: GCA_964653685.1. Taxonomy (GTDB): domain Bacteria; phylum Patescibacteriota; class Microgenomatia; order PFEM01; family JAHIFH01; genus DATKWU01. The sequence goes on along the minus strand of CAZZHA010000035.1, from coordinate 1,837 downwards.
TATAATAGGTTCATATAATAAGATTGTAATTAAGGAGGCTTAACCCAAACGGGTTTAATCTTATGGGAAATCAGATGAAATATTACGTTATCACCAAGTTCTTTTGGCGTGGGACGTAGTCTGATTTCTTAGGTACCTTAAAAGGGTCGCCTCCGGGCGGCTTTTTTGTTTTTTGGAAAATGGTCAATAAATATCAAGAATTATTAATAAAAAGAAAAGAAGCGAGGACAAGGCTTGATGAGGCGTTAAAAAATTTTAAGGGCGTTAAACACGAGGATTCAGCTACAGAGTTACAAGAATCACAGTTAAATGTCGCCCGAGCACATTTAATCAGTATCGAAGAAGAAATCAAGAATTTGAGAAATGAATAACCAGATTTCAAAAGAAGAGAAAAAAAGAACTCTTCTTCAAAGTCAGGAGAAGGCCCTTGAGAGGCTCAGAAAAGTTCAAAAAAGGATGAGAGAAGAAGAGGAAGACTCTGAAGAAATTTGGCCCGGACATGATAGTACTAGATATCATCTTAAGATAACTGAATACGAGACTCTTTTAGCTTATCTCAAAGAAATAGGGGAAGAGCTAAAAAAATTGGGCCGATAGCTCAGTTGGCAGAGCGCCTGTTTTGCATACAGGAGGTCAGCGGTTCGAAACCGCTTCGGTCCACCTTGGCTCCTTGAAAAGTGAATAGAATATAATATCTACCAAAGTTCATAAGAGCGGAGGTGGATTAAATCTTCACAGAGAAGAGCTACTCTAATTAATGCAGATAATGAATGCCTTGGCTGTTTGGGCCGAAGAAGGACGTGGCGTGACGACGAAACTCGTCGGGGAGGTGTCAAGCAACCTGTAATCCGGCGGTCTCCGAATGGGGAAACCCGGTCCGTTTCGACGGATCACTTAGTGTCAAAGTGTCACTTTGGTGACATCTAGGCGCTAGAGAGGTAAGTGCCCGAATTGAAACATCTTAGTAGGGCGAGGAAAAGAAATCGAAGAGATTCCGTTAGTAGCGGCGAGCGAAAACGGAAAAGTCTAAACCCATCAATTGGTGGGGGTTGGAGGACCTTAATATGGGAGTACTGAGGATAGCCGAAGTATCTGGAATTGGTACGCCAAAGAGAGCGAAAGCCTTGTAGGCAAAATCCAAAGTACCCCTAGAGGTATCCTAAGTACCACGAGAGATCAACTCCTGTGGGAATCTGGGGCGACCACGCTCCAAGACTAAATACCCAAACAGACCGATAGTGAACTAGTACCGTGAGGGAAAGGTGAAAAGTCCCCCGGGAGGGGAGTGAAATAGAACCTGAAATTATCTGCTGACAAACAGTCAAAGTCCGCTTTTAGCGGATGATGGCGTGCCTATTGAAGAATGAACCGGCGAGTTCTCATTCTCTCTTAATCTAACCCATTTTGTGGGGAAGGTATAGGGAAACCGAGTCTTAAAATGGCGTCAAGAGAGCGTGGGAGACCCGAAACCGGGCGAGCTATCCGTGGGCAGGGTGAAACCTATCGAAAGATGGGTGAAGGCCCGAACCAGTGTCTGGTACAAGAGGCTTGGATGACCTGCGGATAGGAGTAATATGCTAATCGTGCTCGGTGATAGCTGGTTCTCCCCGAAATATATTTAGGTATAGCGTTCTGATATAAACCAAAGAGGTAGAGCACTGAATGGATATGGGGCGGAAACGTCTCATATTCAATCAAACTCCGAATTCTTTGGAGTTCATCAGGGCAGTCAGCCCCGCCGGGCTAAGCTGGTGGAGCTAAAGGGAAACAATCCAGACTTTCGTCTAAGGTCTCTAAATTGAACCTAAGTGTGAAAGGAAGTGAAATCGCTCAGACA
>CAZZHA010000034.1:0-4235 GCA_964653685.1 uncultured Gammaproteobacteria bacterium | reverse complement strand
CCGATTAATTTTCCCTTGCCCTTTTTCATCTCCGCTAAAAAATCACCATGCATATCATTAGAGTGGAGAATGGTGAATTTTTTCGTTTTCATAAAGAATCGGTAGGTGGATTTAAACCGGTACACCGCCAATTAATTTCTGCCTCTCTGGTTTTCAAATCAATTACACAAGCGGGATTACAACCTTCTTTTTCCAGATCTAAATCTAGCCACCAAGTACCGGTAAACTCATTACAAACAGCGTTTTCTTTAAGTCGATTACCACATTCACTGTTTTTAGCAATCTCTTTGGCATCACTAAGAGTCATGATCTCTTCTGTTTCTTTTTCCACACAGCTTTCTTCCACAAATGTTTTCCCGTCTGGGATTCGGCATTGTGGGGGATAAGACTCCATAATTGGGTAACCGGCGGTAGCACATTCCTCAAAGTTGGTTATTGTCGCCGTTTTTTCTGGTGATTTTGAAAGGAAACGATAGGTCCAATAGCCAGCGGCGCCAGCCGCTAATATTGTGAGAGAAATGATTATGATGATTGTGGTTAATTTCTTAGTCATGATCTTTAGGGTTGGAAGAGATCTTCAGGAAGAAATTCAACCTTTTTGACTTGGGGAAATTGCTTGGCGGTGGCCTCTACCTGAGACCATAAAATGCCGACTCGACAAGCACCACCTGATGTTTTGGCTTGAGGATCATTAAATTTAAGAATTAGGGTGCCGTCTTCAGTAAGATTCACCTCTGTTAAAGAAAAACCAGCTAATGGGTATTCAGTGGTTACTCCTTGGACTTGACTGGCTTGATTCAAATTTTCTTTGCCTTTAAGCAAAAGATTGATGGTGTCCTTGATTGGTGTTTGGGTTAGGGGAATATCTTTTTCTATTGCTACCAGTCCGTCACGACTGCATTTTACATTGCCAGCCTCATCTTTATCTTTTTCAGGATTGTAATAGTAAAGCAAGACTTTTTGAGTAGGTAATTCAGAAAAGCGAACCGCAATTTCAAACGTTTTTTGGTTTTCAGGTAAGCCAGAGGGGTTGGCACTTAAGAATCGCAAAGTTCCAGAAGAAGTTTTGGGATTGGTAAAACGAAGACTTCCTTCAAAAGGAACAAAATTCTCAGTCATCCAATCATCTTGAGTTGTAAGAATTGCTCTACCCAATTCAGTACCCTGGGAATCAAGAAGAATTGCCTCGAATTGGGCTTCAAAAAACCAAAGACCTTTAGCTTCGCCTTCAATTTTAAGAGGACTTTTAACAACATCGCCTGTTTTTGGTAAAGATACCAAGATTCCTTCACTGCTTTCTCCTGGACATAATGCAAATTCACAGTCTGGCGGCATTCTGCCAACAGCTGAACCATCAGGACAGAGTTTTGCTTCCAGCGTACAAGCCACTTCTTCTGGCTGTCTAGTTTTATTAATAAAAAAACCTAAACCAACCATTAGTATTAAAGCAAGTATTGTTATGAAAACAATCAAAACTTTCTTCATAAATTCTCTTTTTAAACCATTTTATATAAATATTTTGTTATTACCAATTCTTTGAGTCTTGTTGCGAATCTTAGATAGATTTCGGACCTGTTTGATTTGAACTATCAAAGAATCTATTTTCTAGAAAAGGTAGTTTATTTTGGCGTATTTAGCTTGTAGCCAGTTTGACCAACTGCCAGGCATACAACCATTTCCTGCTCGAACCTTAAAATAATAGGTGACTCCAGGAGATAAACAGTTGATAGTATAACTGACAACGCCGCTTGAACTTCCGTAAGAAAACCAGGTACCAAATCTCTCGTCCCCATCCTTCAAGCCATAAGAAATATAATAATAGCTGACTGGATCCCTGCTAGGGGTAAAATAAAGAATCGCTTTATCATTTTTTCGATTAATTTGAAATAATTGAGGGGCACTTCCCGGTGGCTGATCAGTGCATACAGGAGAACCATTATTAGAATCAGATGAACTTTGGCAAAGGGAATTGTCTAAATCTGTTTGCTCCTGGTCGGTATAAAAAGGACAGAATTCAACCCTATTTCCTATATCATTAGCTTGCCCTTGTGGATTATTAACGGCGTTGTAGGGTCCGCTCTCATGGCCCCAGTAAATCCTTTTTGCGTTTACTTCTGTGCCTGGGGCAGTGACGATACCATGGGTGTTCTCTCTAATCGACCCTCCCCTTACGGTAACCTCACCCCCATCTACTTTCATTCCGTTAACTGAGTCATATAGAATAAAATTTTTAAGTGTGACGTTGCCGCTAGTAACAGTTATCGCCGTTCCCGTGCTATCAGTCAGACAAACTCCTTCTCCTAAGGTAAGGGAGGCAGATTGTAAGGTTAAATTTTTATTGATTGTAATTCCTCCCTCCCAATGATTATTTAAACATGTTTCTTCGCTGGGCTTATTCTCTACCTCCACAATACCGCCAGCTTTAGCTAAAGCAATTGCATCACCTATCCCTCCGCCAGGAGGATAAGAACCACCAGTCTTTACATAGACGGTGTCAACATTAAAAGTGCCAGATCCTGAGAGGCTAGCACCATTACGAAGATCAAAACTGGTAACATTAACAACCTCTCCTACAGCGGTATCAAAAGTTAATCTTTTATTCACAATCACATTTTCATCATAAGTACCAGGAGTAACGTAGATAGTATCATCGTCTACAGCCGCATCAATGGCTTGTTGAATCGTGGCATAACAACCACCACATATACCGACTGTTAACGTGGCTGCAAAAACCCGTTGCGGAAAAACAAAGCTAAAAAAAAGGAATAAAGTTAAAAAGGCAATTTTTTTAATCATTAAGAACCGTTTTTAGGTGAAAAACCGAATCTTTGTTCTAGTATCAATAAATTTATTATCAGCAGAAGATGATTCTATGTCAAGTTTTATGCGATAAAAATTAGAAATTTCTTAATTAAAAATTTTGATTCTATTTTATTTACTATTCCTGGTGGGAAACTCGGAATGCTGAGCAGGTCGATCTAGAGCCTAATCATCTATATTTGAGAAAATGTAGCAGTTAAAAGAATAATGTGTTACAATACAAACTGTTCCCCTAAAAAGGAATACATATTTATACCTGTTTCTTCTAGTTAGATAAGAAGATATCCTCCAAAGATTTTTTCTGGTCGCCAGATAGAGACAGTATTTTAAAACAGAAGGGTGGTGAAAAATAAATGTCCAAAAAACTATTCGTTGGAGGGCTTCCTTATACTGTAACTAGCTCCCAACTAGAAGAAATATTTTCCAAATTTGGCAAGATTGTTTCTTGTGATCTAATTACTGACAGATATAGTGGTCAAAGCAAAGGATTTGCTTTTGTTGATATGGAAAACGATGAAGAAGCAGATGAAGCGATTAAGAAGTTAAACGACACTGAGATGGGAGGAAGAAGGATTGCTGTTAATGTCGCAAAACCAAGAGAAGAGAAACCAAAGTTTGGGAATAGAGACGGGGGTTTCAGGAGAGACGATCGAGGACCAAGAAGGGGAAGTTATCGCTAACTCCTGGTCTAATTTCTTACAGAAAAGAAAACCATAAAAGGCCAAATTTTACCTGAAAAGTGTTAGAAAAGTGGTTATATTTTGCGTGGAAGAAAATTGTTTACTGGTCGGCAAGTGCTCTTGAGATTGCTTCACGGATATTGCGACCGCGGAACCAACCATTTAAGTAAACCAGTGAGGGATTTCTTCTTTTCTTTTGAAGGTAAAATTTGTCAATACGACCGCCTTCTTCGAAGAAAGCAACTATTAAATTGTCGATTGTCTCTTTTTTATTATTGATAAATTCATTATAGCACACATCTCTGAGGCAGAAATTCTAAAACTATTGAGCTGGCCGATCCAGAATCTTTTACTTCTTTTCCTTTTTCAGACTAGCTCGTTTCTTTTCAATCTGCTTGACCATTTTTTTAAACTTTTTCAACTTTGAGGTACAGAAAAACTCTTTACAAACTTGGGGCCTGATTCTATGAATAGAACATTTATTTCTCTTAAGATAGATACAACTGTTATCTTCTTTTTGTTTGAGAATATTTGCCCCAAGTGAGTTTGCCTGGTGGAAGTCATCAATCAAGCCAAACTCCTCAAACTGAGTTTTGTATTTGCCTGACTGATATTCTTCTTCGGTTAAATTCACTAAAAATAAACGACAACAAAGACCACACTGGGAACATTTGTCTATCATAAAAAATTTCTATGCTGAGCAGGTCGGTCTAGCACTTTTCTATCCTTATAACT
>CAZZHA010000033.1:0-4290 GCA_964653685.1 uncultured Gammaproteobacteria bacterium | reverse complement strand
GCTTTTTTTCTTTTTTCTGCCACTTTAAATAGATGAACTACTAAATTTTCATCCAAAATCGTATCGTTATTAATAATAAAAATATAATCAGCTTTGTCATCAAAGGCTTTTTTCATCCCCAAGTTATAACCGCCAACAAAACCAAGATTTTCTTTAGTCTCTAAAAAGATAAACTGAGGAAATTTTTTCTTTAAATCATTAATTTTTTCTTGAGGATTGTTATTAACAACAATTGTTTCTAGCTTAAAGTCTTGGCTTTTCAGCTTATTAATTGATTGAAGGCATTGAAGAGTTAAATCTTTACCTTTGTAGTGAACCGTCACAATCGTAATTTTTTTCATTAGCTTAATTTGCGTTTAACTCTTAGTTGAAGTTTTTTCAGGGGATTTTTGAGTTCTTTTATGGCCGTGGTGGTCCACCAATAAGCGGTTTCCTTACCCAGAGATTGCATTTCTCCGACAAAGTCTTGTAAAGGTAATTCTTCAGCTTTAAAACCTTGTTTTTCCCAAATCTTAAGATACAAGATAAACTCGGAAAAAGTTTGAAGTAAAGCCAAAACTAAACCATGGAGGCCATCTTTATAGCCTTCACCGGCAAAAAACCGGCTCAAGAATTCACTGGTCGGCTTTTTAATCAGATCTGGCCATTGAAATTTATAATTAGAGTCAACCAATTCCTCAAGCTGAACATCAGTATAACGATTAACTCTCTCTAAATACTGGGAAATTGATTGATAGTGATAATGGACAATTGCCTGGCTTTCTTTAGCCTCTAAATCTTTCCCTTCACCTCTGGTTAAGGGAATACTATGAATCTTATCAGACCATTCAACCGCTCCTTTTCTGAAAAAACGAATATTCCAATCCGGCCACCAACGAGAGTATTTAATCCATTTACCAAAAATAATGTTTTTTCTGGGTAAACGAAAAAAACTAATCCCTTGAGGCTTATCTGCTAGTTTTTTTAAAGTCTTCGCCAGTGAAGCAGGGATTTCTTCATCAGCATCGAGAATAAGAAGCCAATTTCCTTTTGCCTTGGTAATAGAAAAATTCCTGACGGGTTCAACATAGCGAGGATAAGGATGAGAAAAAACCTTGGTCCCAAGCTTCTTGGCAATCGCCACTGTCTTATCAGTTGATTCCGTATCGACCACAATCACTTCATCCGCCCATTTAACTGAATCAAGACAACGTCTAATATTTTTTTCTTCGTTATAAGCAACAATGACTACTGAAATTGACATCTTCTCCTTAAATGATACCACGAACCTGATAAATTCTCGCCTGGGCATTCTCAAAAACTTTATCAACACCTAATTGTTCTTCGGTTAGAATAAATTCTTGTTTATCAACCAGATAAATGTAGCCAATCTGATTATTTAACAAAAAACCTCTGGCCCAAATCTCGTTATCAGTGGTAAAAAATTTAATTTCATCTTCAGCTCTTTTTTCAAAATCATAGCCAGAAATAATCAAATTCATCTCGTCTTCTAAAAAAGTCTGTTTATTGGAAAAAGCGGAAACATAGGCCGTTGTTTCATAAACATACAAGGGAATCGGCGTTTGTTTAAATCTCTGTTTTTCAAAGGGATTGTAAAAATAAGTCAAAACCACGGCTCTTTGTTGCTTTTTCAGAAAAGAAAGAGCTTCTAATTCACCTTGAGAGATGGCAGTGGGCGGTGGCCAGCCTAAATAACCCCTAAGAGTGGCTAAGCTCGTCGGAATGGTTAAGAAAATGATTAAACCTAACAAAAACCATTTGAAGTTGGTCTTGATTTTCATTAAATCAGCCAGAAAAACGGCCGCATAAAAATTAGCAAAAAACAAGAAATAATAGAAAAACTGAATTGTGTTCCAGGCCGTTCCTTTTTGAACAAAAACCAGGGGGATTAAAAAACCAAGAGCACCGCCAATCATAATCAAAACATCAAGTTCCGTAAAATCCTTTTTAATATTTTTCTTAATTAAAGTTATTAAGCCAACCATTCTCATTCCCAAATTTCCTGCTAGAAAGATAATTAATCCTCCCAGCTCCATTAAAAAAAGTCTGAAAACCATTTTATTTTCAGTAAAAGCGTATCGGGCCACCGCTAATCTGGGTAAGTAAAGCCGGTCAGGAGTTTCGATCATCGTGTGAATAAACCAAAAAGGTTGGAAAACAAGTAAAGAAACTGCTTCCCGATTAATAAGTAAGAAAGTAATCAAAGAAGTTATCAAAGCAATCAAAAAGATCAACCAAAACTCTTTCTTTTTCTTAAAAAGAGCAAAAACAAACAAAGCTGGTAAAGCAATAATGCCAGCGTAAACTTTAATATTAATCAAAATCCCAAAAAGCAAACCCAAACTGATTATCTGCCAAAGCCGCCCTTTTTTTATTCGCAATAAACCTAAAATCCCAGCCAATAAAACGACTAAGGATAAGGCAAAAGACGGATTAATCAGAGTGGAAATTGACTGCATTGACCAGAACAAAGATTCGCCTCCTAATTCTTTGGTCCGCCATAAGGTAATTAAAAAACCAAAGGAGCCAGCAAAATAATTGAAAAAGGCGAGCCAAAAACCAGTCCAAAAATCCTTGCGCCAGAAATAACCAACCAAAAAAGAGAACCAACCAAGACCAAGAGCTAAGAGAATGGGAAAAATCTGAAAATAGAGATAACGAATCGGAATCATGGTTAATTTATTTAAAATCCCTAGTAAAAGATCATAGAAATAGTGGTAATTGGTTAATTTAAAACCAGCCAGAGTCGGATGAGGCGGTGGCAAGCCTTCTAAAACTTGATTAGCTAAAGCCAGGTGCCAAACCGCGTCATGACCATTGGGCCCCCAAAAACCCAGGCCAAAATCATAAATTAAACCGCTCCGGAACATCGTTGCCCCTTGGGCTAAAACCCCGAAGAAAAGAAGAATGACTAAAAGGATTTTATATTTTCTTTTTAATCGCATAGATTAATTTCTGACTATCAATAATCAATTGCTGGCCGACCATTAGATAAATAATTCCAAAATAAACCAGACCGCCTAAAATGACAGAAAAAACCAGACCGAAAAGGCCTTTAGCCAGGAATGATTCAAAAAGAAAAACAACCCCGGCCATAATTAAGCTGGCGATTAAAGGTTTAATAATCGAACCAATAAAATTAAATTTGATATGTTGTTTGGTAACCCAAATGGCGACCACCGAACTAAAGGCCACCAGAGCTGAAGCCGCGGCCACCCCATTAAAACCAAACTTAATCGCTAAAAGAGGAAAGAAAATCCAGGTTAAAATTGTCCACATAATCATTAATTTAAAAACAACTTTAATCTTGCCAATCGCGGTCAAGGCATTGGTCAGCGGTGTCGTCACCGCCCCCCAGAGACTGTTAATCGCGTAAAGATACAAAGCCAAGAGAGCTATCTCCCATTTACTGTAACGAGGAATCATCATCACCAAAGGCCGAGCCACTAAACAAAGACCAACCACTAAAGGAAAAACTAAGAGCGTAATAAAAAACAAGGTTTTTTCAATTGCCCGAGTTAATTCTTCCTGGTGTTCCTGCATCCGAGAATAGGCAGGAAAAGTGACTTTGATGACCGCATCCATCACAAAACGAAGAGGCATTTGGGCCCACTTTTGCGCCCAACCAAGGAGACCAACACCAGTCGCCCCAATAATCTTCCAGAGAAAAACATTCATTAATCGGTCTTTAACCACCGCTAGAAAGCTATTGGCTTGGTAAGGGACGCCAAAGCGAAGCAGATGTTTTAAAGAATCCTTTTCAAAAGCAAAACCAATCTTCCAAGGAGAAAGCAAATAAATCAAAATCACACCAACCAGACCCCGAACTAAAACAGCCCAGGCATAACTAACCACACCGTAACCTTGCCAGGCTAATAAAACCGCCAGACCATAAAAAAGCAAACTCTCAATAATCTCCACCACCACCAGTAAATCAAATCTTAATTTTCTTTCCAATAAAACTGAAGGAATCGTTTTTAAAGAAGCCAGAAAAAAACCAATTGTTAGAGCCCAAAGCAGCCAGATACCAGACTGGCTAATATTATAAAAACCGCGCAACCAGGGAGTGAGAAGGAAAACCAAAACGACTAAAGTTAAAACTAGAGCCTGTTGAATCGTAAAAGTACTCCGAATATCGGCTAATTTTGGCTTCTCTTTTTTTTGAATCAGAGCCGCGGCCAAACCAATATCCGAAAAATAGCCTAGAATGGCAATTAATTCAGAAACAGCAAAAAAAAGACCGATTTCGGCCTGATTTAAAAAAACCGTTAAAAGAAAAAAACCAAGAAA
>CAZZHA010000032.1:0-5457 GCA_964653685.1 uncultured Gammaproteobacteria bacterium | reverse complement strand
GGATTGGTGGAACGTTGGCCAAAATAAAGACGCTGGCGGGTGTAGATAAGATAAAGTTTTTCTTTAGCTCTGGTCATGCCTACGTAACAAAGGCGCCTTTCTTCTTCAAGTTCTTCTCTGTCTATAATGCTCCGCGAATGGGGAAAGAGACCTTCTTCCATCCCAACCATAAAAACAATCGGGAATTCAGTTCCTTTAGCCGCATGAACGGTCATTAAAGTCACCGCATTTTTCTTCTGATTTTGAATGGGGTTTTGAGGCAGATATTCTTGTTGGACAAGGGCAACATTCTCTAAAAAATTATCTAGCTTAGGAAATTCGGTGGCGACTGAACGAAGTTCTTTAATATTTTCTAATCTGGTTGAGTCGGCTTCATCTTTTTTATTGTAAAGATCTAAGTAATCGGCGGCCTCAAGAACTTTATCCAAAATTTCCAAAGTGGTTAATTTGGTTTTCGCTTTCTTTTTATCAAATCCTTCGGTGAATTTAAGGAATTTTTTCAGTCTTCTTTTACCTAATTTTTGGACTCTCTTATAAGAGGCCATATCTTTAGGATTGGTTAAAAGTCTTAGATAGGCTAAACAATCCTTAATTTCCTTTCTTTCATAAAAGCGAGTCCCACCAACCAGGATATAAGGTAAGCCAGCATGAAGAAAAGACTCTTCAATGGTTCGAGATTGGGCATTAGTTCGGTAAAGAACCACATAATCACTGTAGTCACTGCTTTGACTAACAATACTATTAATAAGGTATTGGGCTTCTTCGAGTTCATTACCGGCTTCAAAGACGATTAATTTTTCGCCGGCCTGATTTTTGGTCCAGAGGTTGAGAATCGGATGTTTGGTGTTTTTTCTAATGACTTCATTGGCGGCTTGGAGAATGTTTTGGGTGGAACGATAATTTTGCTCCAGATTAATAATGGTTAGGTCTGGAAAATCTTTTTTAAGACTCATTAAATTCCGGTAATTGGCCCCCCGCCAGCCATAGATGGCTTGGGCAGCATCGCCAACAGCACAAAGATTCCGCCATTTATTAGCCAAGAGTTTGGTTAAGATATACTGGGCTTGGTTAGTGTCCTGATATTCGTCAATCAGAAGATATTGGAATTGATTTTGATATTTTTGCAAAACTAGTTTTTCTTTTTGAAAAAGCCTAACCGTCTCAAATAATAAATCATCAAAATCTAGGGCTTGGTACTCTTTGAGTAATTTTTGATAAGCCAAGTAGACTCGAGCCACGGTTTCTTGGAAAAAACCCCGAGCGTACTGGGGATATTCAGTGGCGGCAATAAGCTCGTTTTTTGCTTGGGAGATGGTATTTAAAATCGAAGCAGGTTTGAATTCTTTTGAGGAAGCATCGATTTTAATCATCGCTAATTTGATTGTTTCTAATTGATCAGCTTCATCATAAATACTGTAGTTAGGAGAAATGCCAAGATATTTACCTTCGGTTCTTAAAAGTCGGGCGCAAAAAGAGTGAAAAGTCCCGGCAAAAGGGAGTTCATTTTGGGAATGACTGAGTAATTTTTGAATTCTTTCTTTCATTTCGCCAGCTGCTTTATTAGTAAAAGTTAATAAGAGAATATTTTCTGAAGGGATCTTTTTTTCCTGGATTAAATAGGCGGTTCGGAAGGTCAAGGCCCGGGTTTTACCACTCCCCGCACCCGCTAAGATTAAAAGCGGGCCTTCGCCAAAAGCAACGGCTTCTTGCTGGGCAGGGTTAAGTTGAGTTAGAATACGGCTTAACACTAGAGGCATTTTAGCATGTTAACGAAGAAAGAGTTAAAAATCAATTTTTCCAAGATAAGAAGGCTAACAGCTCGTTATTTTCCTCAAATTCGTCTCGGTCTGATAGTAATTGCCATTATCTTAACTATTTTGATTGTTAGGGCTGTTATGCCGTCTCTAATCATGGGGGCGAGATTAACCGGTAACCTAATTTCTGGAGGTATTTCTTTGATCAGTCAATCACCTGAAGATCTTGAAGGCGAGAACGGCCGGGTTAATCTTCTGCTTTTGGGGGTTAGCGGCGAAGAAAAAGCGGGCGCTGATCTGACGGATACGGTTATCTTTGTTTCGATTAATCCTCGAACTGGTAATACTTTAATGCTATCTCTACCTAGAGATATTTGGTTAGCTTCGATGAGAGCCAAATTAAACACCGCTTATCATTATGGTAACGAAAAAAAACCAGGCGGAGGTTTACTTTTAGCTAAAGCTTCAGTTGCCGAGATATTAAACCAGCCAGTTGACTTTGGTATTGTCATTGATTTTTCTGGTTTTGAACAAATAATTGATCTTTTGGATGGGGTGACTCTAAAGGTTGAAAATAGTTTTGATGATTTTCACTACCCAATTCCGGGTAAAGAAATTGATGAATGCGGTGGCGATCCAGAGTATCGTTGTCGTTATGAACATCTTCATTTTGAAGCTGGCGAACAAGCAATGGATGGAGAAACCGCTTTGAAATATGTTCGGAGTCGCTATGCTGAGGGCGAAGAAGGGACCGATTATGCTCGCAGTCGTCGCCAACAACAATTATTAGCCGCTATTAAAAATAAACTCTTTTCTTTTAAAGTTCTGAGAAATCCTTTTGAAATGATTCGATTAATTAAAGTAGCTCAGCAGAATTTTGAGACCGATATTTCTCAAAATAACTGGGGAGGTATGGTAAAGCTTTTGCTGAAAATGCGTTCCGGTGACTTAAGCTCAGAAATTTTAGATGGTGGGGTTGAAGGTAGGAAGGAGTATTTAATCAATCCGCCACCTAACCCACAGAAATATGATAACCATTGGGTTTTGATTCCTCGAACCGGAGATTGGCAGGAAATCCAAGAATATGTCCAAAACTTACTCGAGAATAACTAGGTTTTTCTTAAAAAGAAAACTACTAACTATTTTTTCTCTTGCCTTTGTCTTCAGATTGCTTTTATTACCTTATGGAACCCATTCTTCTGATATGGGTTTATGGCATTATTGGGCTGAGAAAATAATTGCCTTTGGTCCCGGACGTTTTTATCAAGAGGTTAGTTTTTGTGATTATTTACCTTTTTATCTTTATTTTCTTGGTGGGATTGAGTTAATCTGGCGGTTTCTTAGTCACTTTTTTAATTTCTCTAAAGACCTTCTTTTTAAATTACCAGCGACTTTGGCTGATTTTGGAACCGCTTACTTGATCTTTCTTATTCTCAAGAAGAGATCTAAAAAAATTGCCCTTTGGTTAACGGCCGGCTATCTTTTTAATGCCGCCGTTTTCTTTAACAGTAGTCTTTGGGGTCAAGTTGATGCCCTAGGGGCTTTACTGTTTTTGACTTCAATCTATTTTCTTCTAAACAATCGTTTTGTTTCTTCAGGGTTTTTAATTGGTCTTTCTTTGACCATGAAACCCATTTATTTTTTAGTCTTACCAATTCTTGGTCTCATTGTTTGGCAAAAACAAAAGAAAAAAGGAGATTGGTGGCGAAAATATAAGCCAGTCAGGAATTTTGGGGCGGCGATTTCAACCGGTGTTTTGTTAGTTACCTTGCCTTTTTCTCTTAAAAACCCTTTAGGTTTGTTAATTGAGAGATATCAATATGCTTTTTCAGTCTATCCCTACACTTCGGTTAATGCTTTTAATTTTTGGGCGATTAACAATCATTGGTGGCAATCTGATCAAGTTCGTTTTTGGGAAATTACCTATCAACATTGGGGCTTATTAGTGATTAGTCTTGTTTTAGGATTAAGTTTTTTGTTGATTTGGCAGAAAAGGAAAAGAGAAGATATTTGGTTAATTATGACAACTATATTCTTAGTACTTTTTAGTTTTGCCACTCGAGTTCACGAAAGACATATTTTTACTGTTTTGCCTTTTCTGACCATTTTAACGGGATTTAATTTTTGGTATGGTATCGCCTTATTAATTGTTTCTTTGATTTCTACGGCCAATTTATATTTTGCCTTAGACTGGTTATTAAAAAACGGAGAGTTTATTTTTAGTTGGCGATTAATTAATCTGTTTTCGCTAACCATTGTTTTCACCAGTTTGGTTTTTATTATTTTGGTGTTTAGAAGAATCAGGATTAATTGGCGGAAAATAAAAAAAATTGTTTTCAGAAATAAAATTCTTATTTTATTGTTGGTTTTTTCCTTTTTAGTCAGATTTTGGCAATTGGGCGAGCCACTAAGATTCTATTTTGATGAGGTCTATCATGCTTTTACGGCCACCGAAATGGCTAAGGGTCAGATAGCGGCTTGGGAATGGTGGCATCAGGCGCCTGAAGGGGTGGCTTACGAATGGACTCACCCACCTTTAGCTAAACTTTTTATGACTTTAGGAATTTTTGTTTTTGGCGAAACGGCTTTTGCCTGGCGGTTTTTTAGCGCCGTTTTTGGAACAGGCTGCCTTTGGCTGATTTATTTGATTGGTAAGAAATTATTTAATCAACGAGTGGCGCTTTTCGCCACTTTGCTTTTAGCTTTTGATGGTTTGCTCTTGGTGATGAGTCGAGTAGGGATGAATGATATCTATTTTCTCTTCTTTACCCTGTTGACCCTTTGGCTTTTTTTGGAAAAAAGATATTTGTTTGCCGGTTTGAGTTTTGGCTTGGCTCTTGCTTCTAAATGGACAGCAATTTATCTGTTACCAGTTTTGGGATTATGGCAGTTAATAGAATTGTTAAAACAAAAAAAGCGATTTGACTTTTTAAAGCGAAGCAGTTTAATTTTTATTTTTTGTTTTCTTCTTTTACCGATTACTGTTTATCTTTTTGTCTATCTGCCTTTTTTTCTGACCAATCATTCTTTGGATCAATGGTGGGAGCTCCAGCACCAAATGTGGTGGTATCATACTCGCCTAAACGCCACTCATAATTATCAGTCATCAGCTTTATCTTGGCCTTTGTTGGTCAGGCCGGTTTGGTTTTTTGTAGGCTATCGACCAGAGGCAATTGCCAATATTTATGCTATGGGTAATCCGATTATTTGGTGGGGTGGTTTACTTAGTTTACCTTTAGTTATCTGGCAAGCCCTTAAAAGGCGTAGTCAACAATTAGGAATTGTGCTTTTCGCTTACTTTGCTTTCTTTTTACCTTGGACTTTCTCACCAAGGATTATGTTTATTCATCACTATTTACCTTCAGTTATCTTTTTGGGTCTCTTTTTGGGTTGGGCTCTAAATTGGTTATGGAAAAGCAAAAGATTTTCGCAAATAGTAATTTATTATCTCCTATTAGTTATTATTAGCTTTTTCTTTTTCTATCCTCACTGGATAGGACTTTATATTCCCAAATGGCTAGATAATCTCTATTATTTTTTTCCTTCTTGGAAATAGATCAAAGAAGAAGACCAATAAGGACTAGAATAATTCCGCCAAGGGTCGCCAGAATTGTTGGGGAGATAATGCCAGCCTCTGGCAATTCAACTTGTTGAGGTGAAGGTGATGGTTCTAGGCTTGGGCTAGGAACAGGGGAACCTGCTA
>CAZZHA010000031.1:0-5516 GCA_964653685.1 uncultured Gammaproteobacteria bacterium | reverse complement strand
AAACGGGCTTAGTATAACACAAATTCCTTAGTCTGATGAAGGCATCCTTTGGCGAATGATACTCCCATCATGAGAAATCCAGGTTCCAGGTGGTAAATCATCAATAGTTCTTAAATCCAAACCTAATTCCTTGGCTAGACGAATCGAGCCCCAACCGCCGCTGGGGCCATGAACCCAAACCGAATTAGCCTGTTCCCAATCACGAAAATCAATTTCATCATAATATTTAGCCTCTTCTTCAGTCATAAAATGCCAAACATTCAGAGTGCGAAAATAGCCCTTTTTCGGCTCTGTTTCCCTCTCTTTTGAATTCATGAGGGAAATGATAACAAAGAGTTTGTCCCTAAGCAAGAAATCTGTTAAACTAAATTGAGGCAGGTATGAAAAAAACAATTCTTCCTTTAGTCAATCAAATTCTTGAATTGAACTTCTACATTCTTTTCTTTCTTGTTCCTTTAATTCTCACTCCCTGGAATTATGAACTCTTTGAATTCAATAAAATGATGCTGACCTTTCTCCTAACAATAATTATTACTTCTACCTGGGTTGTTAAAATGATTATCGAAAAAAGAATTATCTTCCGCCGGACTATCCTTGATCTCCCTTTAATCCTTTTTCTTATCTCCCAAATCATCAGTACTATTTATAGTCTTGACCGTCATACTTCTCTCTGGGGTTATTACAGTCGCTTTAATGGCGGCCTTTTTTCGACCATCAGCTATCTTCTCCTTTACTGGGTTTACGTTAGTAATTTCAACAAAGAAAAAACCTTAACCGCCCTCCGTTTTACCCTTACCTCAGCTATTCTCGTCAGCCTTTATGGCCTTGCTGAACATTTTGGCATTGATGCCCAGTATTGGGTTCAAGAAGTTCAAATCAGGGTTTTCTCGACTTTAGGCCAACCTAACTGGCTAGCCGCCTGGCTAGTGGCTCTCTTACCTCTAGCTTGGACAATCATTCTTCTCAAAAAACAACCAATCTTCAAAAAATTCTCCTTTCCTTATCTTGGCTATATTTTAACCACCATCTTTTTTCTCTGTCTTCTTTACACCAAATCCCGTTCAGGCCTAATTGGTCTGGCAGGAGCTTATTTACTTTTCTGGGGTTTAATTGGTCTTATCAATCGCCAAAAGATAAAAGAGCTAGCCAAACCCTTTATCAGTCTCTCCCTTCTTCTCCTAGTTTTAACCCTCCTCACCGGCACTCCCTGGACACCTCATCTCGGTCAAATCAAGGAAAAAATAATAAAAACACCAACTCAAGAAGCCACCATCCCAGCTGAAAGTCAACCAGGTTTACTTATTAGCGAATCCGGTGATATTAGAAAAATTGTTTGGCAAGGCGCACTGGAAATCTGGAAAGATCACCCAATTCTAGGCACGGGCGTCGAAACTTTTGGCTACGCCTATTATTGGTACCGACCTCGCGCCCATAATGACGTCTCTGAATGGGACTTACTCTACAACAAAGCCCATAATGAATACCTAACTCTTTTAGCCAACACCGGCCTCATTGGCCTCTTTACCTATCTAATTCTCATCGGAACTTTTCTCTTCTGGTCTCTCAAACAAATCATCACTCATCTAAAAAAAGCCAAAGAAACGATTCTCTTAATCATTGCTCTCCTCGCTGGCTATATCAGTATCTTAATTACCAACTTTTTTGGCTTTTCCGTGGTGCCAATTAGTCTCCTTTTCTTCCTTCTTCCTGCCATGGCCATTGTTCTTACCAGTCAACCAGAAAAAGAACCAAAACCCCAAAAACAAATTCTGGAAAACAAACAATGGGCCGCCATTATTCTTATCTCTCTCCTTTCTCTAAGCACCATTATCTATCTCCTCAAATTCTGGTATGCCGATACCCGTTTTGCTTTAGCGGAAAAACTTAATGAAGCCACGAAATATGATCAAGCCTACAAAGAACTCCAAACCGCAATTAATCTTCATCCGAGTGAACCCTATTATCGCGCGGAAATGGCCCTTTCCCTGGCAGGTTTAGCCGAATTAGCCCAAGAAGCGGATAATGCTTCGCTCGCCGGCCAATTAGTTGATTTAGCCATTGCTGAATCAGACCAGGCGCTCAAAACCAGTCCTTATCATCTTAACTTCTGGAAAAAAAGAGCTAAAATGTTCATTAGTCTGGCTCTCACCAATCCTCATTATGAACAAGAAGCTCTCAACACTTTACTCAAAGCTGCTGATTTAGCCCAAACTGATGCCAAAATCCAATACAATTTAGCTCTCCTTTATTCTCATCTTGGGCAAAAAGAAACCGCCATTAAAACCCTGGAACACGCTATCGAATTAAAACCCAATTACGCTGATGCCCGTTATGCTCTGGCTCTCTTTTATGAAGAAAACAAGCAAAAAGAAGAAGCGAGAAAACAATTGAATTATATTCTCGAAAAAATTAATCCGGCTGATACCCGAGCCATTGATAAGCTCAAAACCCTCTGATGAAAAAAACCCTGCTCGCCAAACCATTAAAGAATAAAAAAGTCGCTTGTTTTACTTGCCAACGAAGATGCCAGGTCGCCCCAGACCAATGGGGTTTTTGCCAAACCAGGATTAATAAAAAGGGCACACTCTATTCAGTCATCTATGGTGTGGTTTCTTCAGTCAACCTAGACCCAATTGAAAAAAAGCCCGTCTTTCACTACAAACCAGGCTCGCCCTGCCTTTCTCTCGGGACTTATGGTTGCAATTTTAAATGCCAGTTCTGTCAAAATTATGAGATTAGCCACACCAACGGTGCTTCAATTAATCTCGATAATCAAAAATTCCTTTCTCCAGAAGAAGCGATTAAAATGGCGAAAAAGTCAGGGGCTGAAGGGATTGCCTGGACCTACAATGAACCGGCTATCTGGCTAGAATATTCTCTTGATGGCGCTAAACTGGCTAAAAAAGAGAAAATTTACACTTGTTGGGTCACCAATGGTTATGCCACCAAGGAAGCGATTGATAAGATAGCCCCTTATCTAGATATCTACCGGGTTGACCTTAAAAGTTTTGATGATAAACTCTATAAAAAACTGATTGGTGTTCCCCAAGCCAAAGGGGTTTTTGAAACTACTAAATATATTCACGACCAATACCCCGAGATTCACCTTGAATGTGTCACCAATATCATTCCCACCTGGAATGATTCAGAAAACAATCTTAAAAAAATAGCTCATTGGATTGTTAAAAACCTAGGCAAAAAAACACCCTGGCATGTAACTAGATTCTTTCCTTACGCTGACCTGACCAATGTTCCGCCTACACCAGCCGAAACCCTGCTCAAAGCCAGAAAAATAGGGATGAAAGAGGGTTTAGAATTTGTCTATATCGGCAATCTACCCGTAGATGAAGAAGACGACACTTTCTGCCCTAAATGTCATAACCTCGCTATCAGAAGAACTGGCTACCGAACCGAAATCCTAGGCGTCGATAAAGACGGCCACTGTTCTGATTGTGGTGAAGATTTGAATATTAAAATCTAATCAATTTCCCTGCGAGCAATCCTGGACACAACTTTCCTTTGTTTCCCCAAAATCTGGTTCACAAAGACTATTACCACAAACTCCTCTATTTTCTTCTGAAGGCAAAGATTCCTGATTCAAAGAAGGTTTTTCTAAAGAAAACCCACCTACTCTTTGAAAATCCTTTAAACCCAAAACCAAAGCCAAAAGGAAAAATAAACCAGCCAAAACCGCCAAAGGAAGAATGACCTTTTTACTAATTTTCAAACGCTTTTCCTCTACTCTTCTTAAAAGATTAAACCGAACTAAGGCAAAATAGAAACCTAAAGCTAAAAGAGAAACTAAACTGACTAAACCAGCTAAGATAGCGGGTGAAAGTCTGCCCTTTTCTTTAGTTTCTCCAGTCTTTGAACCTGAATCGACGAATATTCCCTTTTCTAGCTCTGGCTCAATAATCTCTTCACAAGGAAAAACTTTGCCCTCATCCTTAGTAAAACTTTCAAAAAAGTAAACGGAACCGCCGGTACCGACGGCAACATATTGACCATTACCGGAAATATCAATTTCTTCAACGTATTCATCAAAACCAATTTCTTTTTTCTCCTGACTATCCTTAAAAAAAAGATGAAGTTTGTTGTCTGTCCCGCCAGTCGCTAGAAAACTGCCATCGTCAGCAATATCCACCCCACCTAAAGCGGCTTGAACCTGCCAAGAAGCCACCGGCTGATTTGAATCTTTAGAGAAGATATAGGCATTACCAGCAAAAGTAGCAGCCCCAATGTATTCGCCACTAGGCGTAAAGTTAAGGGCTCTGACCGAACTGCCTCTTGGTGTCGGAAATTGCCAAAGCGGTTCAATTGAGTCCTTGGAAAAAAGGAAAACCGCGCCTCGGTCTAATTCACTCCCAAAAGCCACCAATTGACCATCACTGGAAATCTTAGCCCGATGAACCGGTGAATCCCGGGTTAACATCTCTGACTTCATGATTGGTACATTAGATTCCTTGGAGAAAATATAACCTCTCCTATCAGGACAACCGGTAGCGCCGGCAATAAAACTGCCATCAGCAGACAAGGAAACATCATGGAAATTACCGGAACTGTGGTATTGCCACAAGGGTTTTTCGCTCTTGTAGTCCCAAAGAATTAAAAGATTAGAATTGAGATTAGCCTCTTCGCCTGAAGTTGCCGCCGCCAGATAGCGACCATCCTTAGAAATCGCCACATTATAAGAATTGCCTATTCGAGACTGCCAAAGAGGATTATTACTGGTTTTATCAAAAAAAAGAACCGAATCACCAATAGCAGCCACGATTCTCGAACCATCTCCAGAAATATCAATTCCACCTTTAACATCGCCACCAACTTCACTCCCTGCTTGGTTATAAGACCAGAGAGGGGCTTTAGGAAAAGCTAGATCAAAAAGATAAAGATGGTGAGAGGTCTTCGCCGCCAAATACTTGCCGTCATCAGAAAGAGCCACCCCACCAACCCATTCTTTGCCAGTCGGATAGCTTAAAACCTTCTCGCCTGTTTGCTGATTAATGACAGCAATCTCATTCTGATCAAAAGCACTCTCAAACAGAACCGGACCATTATCCGGAGATTCAATAATCGAATCCCTGGCCTTACCTAACCCATTAGAAGCTTCAAAGTAATAAAAGTTAGAGCCGAGTTTCTTAGGCACATATTGATAAATATATTTCACCCCTTTTTGATAATCATTATCTTCAGGAGATTCTTTCTCCAGATTAATCATCTGGCCATTAAAGTAAATTTGAACATAGACTGGTTCCCGACCTTCTTTATCTCGATAAACCACGGAATAGGTATAACGCTGGCAAACTGGACCCCAACTCGGATAAACATGACCATTTAAAAGTTCAGGGTCATTAGGCGTGGTCGCTAACTTAGGAATCACTCCTCCAGAAGGAGCATTCATCTTTTCTTCAGCCAAGGAAAAAGAAGGAAAACAGAAAAAGAAAAGAAAGAGAAAAACAAAAGGCAGCCACTTCTTCATTAACTCCATTATTGATTTTTAGAAAATAAGTGTCAAT
>CAZZHA010000030.1:0-5842 GCA_964653685.1 uncultured Gammaproteobacteria bacterium | reverse complement strand
CAGGGATTGATCCTGACCAGTTTGCTAATTTTCACAAATGGGCTAATTACAACCACACCCAAGCCGTTAAACAAATACAGACAATTAACCCTGTTTTTTATCTTCATTTGGGCGATATGATCGAAAAACCAACTAATTTTGCTTGGGGAGAATTTTTCAAAATTGAGAGTTCCTTAATCAACAGCAAGCCCATTTATCCAACCATTGGTAATCACGAAAGATATCATGAAAATAAAACCTATTACACTCGCTTTAGACAATTCTCTCATCTTAAAAGTCTCTTAACAGATTCGAATAAACCCTGGTATTCTTTTGATTATGGCAACGCCCATTTTATCAGTCTCCGAATGGATTATGATAACTACAATCTTTCAGGTGAAGCCTGCAAGCCAGGCAGCACTGAATATCAATGGTTAGAAAATGATCTGAAAAACACCACTAAACCCTGGAAAATTGTTTTTTTCCACGTTTCTATTTATAGTTCTCAAAGTTCAGCCGAAAGCCGACAAGTAAGAAGTTATCTTCACCCGCTTTTCAAAAAATACAAAGTTCAGCTGGTCCTTAGTGGTCATAATCACTTTTACGAGAGAGTCGTGGCTGACGGCATCACCTATATTACCGCTGGCGGCGGCAATAATGTCAGGCCAATTCCCGCCCCGATTCCCCAAAGCAAGAAATTGGTGGAAAGAAATCATGTTGTCAAAATAACGATTGAGAACGGCAGTCTCAAGGGAGTCGCCATCTCGACGCTATCAATTGGCAAAAATTGGCAAAAACCTGGTGGCCAGACGCTCGATACTTTTAATCTGACCACCAGCTCTTCAGAAACACCAGAAACACCATCAGCAACTGATAAAGGCATTATCCAAGGCAATATCTGGCTTGATACTAATGGCGACGGTCAAGTGTCTTCTGAAAGCGTTTACAGCTGTTCAGAGACGCAAACCAAACCAAAGTTAAGCCTCTATAAAATAGGGAATCCTACCACTCCCATTAAAACAATTGAATCTGAAAATGGCTCTTACAAATTCACTGATCTTGATCCAGCCAAATATCATCTTAAAATCACCTCACCAACCTGTGGCCAAAAACAATACAGCTTAACTAAATGGCGAGTAAAAACCGCCTCTTCTGATGGGTCGAAGACTGATGTCTCCAATTATTGCAACCAGGGCACTTGCGCTGACAGTACTGATACTTGGACAACGACGCCGTTTTGGTCTCTCAAGGTTTATGCCAACCAAACCACCTACGCCTATTTAGGCATTAAATAGACTTTCCAAAAACCTCATCGCTTTTTTCTTCTTTCTATTATTTTCTAAATCTAAAAAATTCTTTAGTTTTAATCTTTAACCAAAAAACTTTAACCAACAAAAAAAGGTGCCAGTGGCACCTCTTTTTGAGATCCTCAGGTGTGAAATTATTTCACAATTAAAAAGTACTTGATTAATTTTAGTTTGTCAAGTACCTTTTGCCAAACTCGAGGGCTAAAAGCAGCAATTGGCAATAAAAGCAAACTGGAAAAAAGCCAATTCTTAATCAAAGCAATCCGGAAAATTTGTTTCTTGAAGGAACCATAATTCTTTTCGACAAACAAAAGCATTGAAGAAAAATATTGTTTGTAAAAATCAAAACTTTCTTCTTTTAATTTCTTTTTCCAACTCGCCCCGCCTAGATGAATAACCTTGGCTTCGGGGATAACTAAAAATTGGCAGCCCAGCCTTCTAGCTCGATAACACCAATCAGCGTCTTCAAAAAGAAAATGAAAGTCTTCATCAAGTAGACCTATTTTATTCCAAGTCTTTTTGGAAGCCATTAAAGCGGCGCCAGGCAGTTGGTCAACTTTAAAAGGTTCTTGTTTAGGCGAAAAACAAATAAAATGACGAAAGAAAACTATTTTCAAAGCCAAGGGTCTTAAAACCGGATTATGGTAAAGAAAAACTTGCCAAAGATTAGGAAACTTCATGTAGTAATCAATTTGGGGTTGGTGATTAGGTAGAATCAACAAGGGTGAAATTGCTTTTAGTTGGTCTTGTTTTGGAAAAGAATCAATCAATTTTCTTATCGCTCCTTTTTGAACAACCGTGTCAGAATTAAGAAGCATGATTAAATCTCCTTTGGCAATCTTGATTCCCTGATTATTACCTTTGGCAAAACCCAGATTCTCTTGATTTTTAATTAATTTTACTTGTTTAAACTCTCTCCTCACCATCTCTGGTGAACCATCAGTTGAGGCATTATCAACCACAATCACTTCCAAAGAATTGGGACCAAGTTTTTGAGCAAAGACTGATTTTAAACAATCTTTAAGGAGTTTTTTGGTATTCCAAGAGAGAATAATAAGGGAAAGTTTCATTCAATCCTTAATATAGCATCTTTACTTGGTCTTGAAAATTGTTATATATTAATGTTTAATGAAAGTAATGAGGCGTTTAATCATCTTTATCTTTGTTTTTTTAGTCGGCCTTTTTACCCAAGCCACTCTAGCCCAGGCGGCCGCTTCTTTCTCCCTTTCTCCAGCCGAAAAAACCGTTAATCTTGGGGCTGACCTGAGTCTTAATGTTCTGATTGATACTGGCAGCACCGAAACAGAATCAGCTGATGCCATTCTCCTTTATGACGAAACCAAGCTTTCGGCAATCAGCGCCACTCTTAGTTCACTTTACGAAAACAAAATCAGTCAAGACACTTCTCAATCAGGCAAAGTTATTTTAAGGGCCACCAGTGATTCAGGTTTTGTTGGCTCAGGCATTTTTGCCACCGTTGTTTTTAGAACCATTGCCACCGGAGCGGCCAATGTTTCTTTTCAAGTCATCGCCGGTTCAACCGCGGATTCCAATATTATGGCTGATGACGAAGATATTCTGACGACCGCCAGTAACGGCGTTTACACCATCCAATCAACGGCCATTGGTGGCACCGCCACCGCCAGTGCCACTCCCAGCGCCTCCCCTAGTAGTTTGCCTGAAAGTGGCTGGTGGGAACCAACCGCTCTTGTTTTTGGAATGGGGAGTTTGTTGATTATTCTGGCTTTGTCCTTTTTTGTCTTTCTCTGAAGATTACATGTAGCCTAAGGCTCGAAGGTCTTCCATTAATTCCTCTTTATCTAAAGTCCGACCACTCCGTTCTTCCAGGGCTTCCTTAGAAACCGGTTTGGTACAAGGCCAACAGCCAATGCTTCTAAAGATTAAATTACCGTGTTCAACCCGATCATAAAGGGGGTTGTAGGGGATTTTGTTTTTCTTTAAATAATTCCAGATTTCCTTTTCTGACCAATTAAGCATCGGGTGGACCCTCATATGAGGCGGGTCATCCCGCCAGGAAAAATAGCTTTCCTTACCCCGAACCCCATGTTCATCCCAACGAATCCCGGTAAAAACCGCGTCAAATTTATATTTTTTGATCGCCATCGCTAGAGCCTCGGTTTTCAAAGCATTGCAACAGGCAAAATGGTCGGTTTTAAAGGGATTAATTCCCTTTTCCAAGGCCTCTTGATTCTTAAACCGTAAAAAGGGAATCTGCCATTCTTTAACATAGCGGTCCATGTATTCATAGGTTTCTTTGAATTTATAGCCGGTATCTATTTGCATGACCTTAAAAGGAAATTTCTTTAGCTGAGCAAAGGCTCTTCTGGCAATGGCCAACATCGCCGTACTGTCTTTGCCGCCAGCCCAAAGAAGGACCGGGTTTTTAAACCTGGCTTTAGCTTCTTTGATGATAAATTCGCTTTGGCTTTCTAAAGAATCTTGCATCAAACCTCCTAAATCTCTTTTAAAATAACTTCATATAAATCCTTGTGTTCTTTAAGAGTGTTCTTTATTCCTCTAGTGATGAGAATGGCCTCCTGATGATGATCCCCTTTTAATTTTTCGCCTTGTTCGTTTTCCTCTGGCAAGGTTTTGGTCCTGGCTTCACCAAGACCGCAAAAACCATGATCCGAGATAATGATTAATTTCTCGGCTTTTTGATTTAAAACCTCAATCATTTTATCAATTTTCTGATACCAGGATAAGACCAGTGGTTCGCCCCAGTGAAAGTGCTGCATCCGATCTAAGGCTGTAAAAACAACCATCAAAACCGCTGGTTTTTTCTTTTCAATAATTTCTAAGGATTTAAAGAAAACCCCGTCTGTATCCTCAGCTAATTCATTTAGATCATAAGAAGCACCATAACCCACTGGTCGGTAATCACAGTTAAAGTTAAAGGGCGGCATCACAAAAGGAATCTGAAGAGCAACTACCTTAACCCTTTTTTTGTCTAAAACATCCCAAACAAAATCAACTTTAATATCTTTTCTTGTTTGGAGCTGGTTATTGACCACATATTTTTGATGACCATGTTCTTTCTGGGTTTTACCAGAAAACATGGAACACCAGATAGGCGGGGAAAGAATTTCTTCTTTATCAGGGACAGTTAAAGTTTTGAATTGACCGGTTTTCATTAAGTGGTCAAAAGTCGGCAATTGATCTCGATTGGGTTTGATAATCCGCCAGGTAGCGGCATCAATACCAATCACCATTAACTTTATTTTTTCTTTTTTTTCTTTTCTTTCTTTTTTCTTAATCATCAAAGAATCTCCAAACAAAAACCTAAACCAACCACTTTTTCTTTAAGTTTTAAGCGAAAATTGGCTAAGAAAGGTAAACTACTCTGGGTTTCAATAAAAACTGGCTTCTTGGTGGCAATGATGACTTCACCGGCTTCATTATCCCCTAGTTCTCTACCCTTAACCGTCGCCCCACTGGTGGTATCAATTTTTCGAATCACTTTCTGAATCAGAGCTGGTATTTCTTGGACATTTAAATCAAGGTTGAACTGAAAACCATCTTTAAGATTCTTTTCTAAACCAAAAGTAATAATCTGGGCTTTGAATTTTCTAGCACTGATAGGTGGCTCTTTGGCAAAGGTAATCATGTCACCTCTCTTGACCAAGCCTTTTTTCAAACCTTTTAATTCTAGATAAAGATTATCACCTGGCAGGGCTTTTTTGATTGGTTGTTCATGGATAAACATCTTTTCGACTAGAAATCTTTTTTTCTTGGGAAAAACCAAAACTTCGTCTTTTTCTTTTAAAACCCCAGCAAGCAAGCGGCCAATAATCACTGGTTTTTGTTCAAGAAGATAGACGTCTTGAACCGGTAAGCGCATCGGTAAATCAGTCGGTACTTTTTTGGTGGTTAATTTTTCAATTGCTTCTAAGATAAAAGGGCCTTTGAACCATTTCATCTTCTGACTCTGTTTGACAATATTTTCGCCTTTTAAAGCGGCAGTGGGAATCATCGGAATTTCTTCAGGAAAGTAGCCAACCTTTTTTAACAAAGTAGTGACTTGCTTCTTAACTTTTTCAAAAGGAGCTTTTTGGTAACCAACCAAATCCATTTTATTAATGGCAATAATCACCTGGGGTAAGCCAATCATTTTCGCCAGGAAAAGATGCTCTTCGGTTTGGCGTTGGATTCCCTCATCAACCGCTACTAAAAGAATGGCGGCATCTGATTCGGCGGCACCAACCAGCATATTCCTCAGAAAATCATGGTGACCAGGGGCATCACCAAAGGTAATCGAAGTATCTTTGGTTTCTAATTTCTTATGACCCAAATCAATCGTAATTCCCCTGGCTCTTTCTTCTTTCATCTGGTCCATCAGATAAGCAAAATCAAACTTATCATGGCCAAAGGCTTGAGCATATTTCTTAACCCGCTTCATTACTTCTTTATCAATCTTGCCTAAATCATAAAAAAGCCGACCCAGAAGAGTCGATTTACCATGATCTAGATGACCAATACAAACAATATGTTTTTCCGGTAAGGTTTGACTGGCAATCTTGTAAATTTGGCTCATT
>CAZZHA010000029.1:0-6513 GCA_964653685.1 uncultured Gammaproteobacteria bacterium | reverse complement strand
AATATGAGTCAAAGGGATGTGAACAATGTCTATTCTGAGATTAAAATAAAGCATTGAGGCAATAACCACGGCAAGGGTCAATTGAATCAAAAATTTAACATAACGGCTTAAGCCAAAACTTCGACCAATCACTCCTTTTCTTGCCTTACCAAAAAATTTGACAAAATCATCATAAAAACCCAACAAGCCAAAAGAGATAAAGCTAAAAAAGATAATATTGAGTTCATCTCTTAAAGGATGAACGGCAGTAACATAAACACCCAAATACTTAAGAAGAGGAAAGAGAATCACGTATAACAAAGTAACCAAACCGATAATCAATAAACCGCCGCCTACGGGTGTGCCGGCTTTCCAGTCATGCATTTTATCGAATAAGGGTACCTTACCATTTTTAGGAGCTTCTGTTTTCCGAGTAAATTTCAGTCGATACAAAAAACCAATAAAAGGAACAATCGCGATACTTGTCACCACAAACGAAAAAATCAAGAGACCAAGAAATAAAGCCATTTTATTTTTTCAACCAATCTTTATTAGGTAAAAATTTAGGTTTTTCTGGATCAGAAATATCATAAGCAAAAGCGGGGTAAATACCCTTGGCGTCTCTTAAGGTATGAACGTCAGAAAGAGTCTCCGTGTAAACGCCAACGTTAACATAATCTTTCTTGACATCATCAACGGTAATGGCTACCGGGCCAATCTCTGGACAAAGTCTCGTCATCCTCTCGGCAACCTGCTCGCCTATTTTCAATCTATCATTGTCTCCCAAGGAACCTATTGATTTTTGGCCTGGTACTTTAACATCCGCACAAATCTTATATCTACCAGGCAGGGAATTAGCGTCTGGTGGAAGAAGTCGGACCGCGATTCTTTCTCTAAGCTGAATGTTTTCCATTTTGAGCCTATTTAAATTATAACACTAAGATGGAATATCTTTTACTAAAGCCTTCTTAT
The DNA here is from genome assembly GCA_964653685.1 of uncultured Gammaproteobacteria bacterium. Taxonomy (GTDB): domain Bacteria; phylum Patescibacteriota; class Microgenomatia; order PFEM01; family JAHIFH01; genus DATKWU01. The sequence goes on along the minus strand of CAZZHA010000029.1, from coordinate 5,562 downwards.
TTTCCGACGAATGGTTTCAAATGAATAAGTCGCTCGATATAAGGGTGACAAAGGTAAATCTTGAGCATGAAGATAATCAACCCGCTCGCCGCCAAAGCCTTTTTTAAAAATAGTCACCCCCGCAAAGCGATGCCTCGGATCATCGGTTGGAGCAATCCCCCAAAAATTATAGATTCGACAGCCTCTTTTTTTTGCCTCTTTAATCGCTTCCCACTGAAGTAGGTAGGAAGAAGGTATCTTGGGATATTGAGAGGAAGTCCCAGCATAGTGATAAACCGCCATATCACCATAAAAGATAATCATCGCAATTGAAAGAATTTGTTTTTTATATTCCGCCAAAAAGAGAGTTGTTTGTTCGTCTTTAACAAAAGTCTGAAACTGTTTTCTTAAAAATTCTCTTGAAAAGGGAATAAATTTATGGCGTTTGACAGCCTCCATTTGCAATCGATAGAGAATCTCTATATCTTTTAAATCTTTACTCTGAAAAACTTTAACACCATCTTTGACCGCCCGCCGAACATAGTAACGCGTATTTTTTCGCATCCCCGCCAAAATTTCCTCTTCAGAAGGGCGAAGATCTAGTTGCCAAGTGGTTTCAGCGTGCATGTGCATAGGCGCATTCTGAAAACCTAATTTTTTAAAGATTGCCCTATTTTTTTCATTATCAAGAATTGAAGGTCTTACTCTCAAAAAAACGACTTTTTCTTGTCGACCCAATTCTCTCATTTGATCGAGAATTTGCTTGAAATTATCTTCTTGCCAATCAGCTAGTAATGGCCCGCCTGGGCAGGCTAGATGGATGCCTCTCTTCGCTTCTTCTTTGACTAATAAAGCCGCTCCTGTGATTGCCTTATTTTCCCAAAGTCCTAAATGAAAAACCTTATTGCCCAAAGATTGATGAAATTCGCCCCAATTCCAGGATTGAAGAAAAATGTTAGGTGATTGGCTTAGAGCAAATCTTTCCCAATCTTCCTTATTATTGATTTCCTTAATGGTTTTAGTCATTTTTCTTTAAAAAGGATCTGATTAAATTAATGACGCGATGCGCCTCCTTTTCTCCCATCAGGGGATAAGTAGGCAAGTTGACTACCTGAGGAGAAATTTCTTCGGCCACAGGACAACTGCCCCAAGAATAACCAGCTCTTTTAAAATTAACTCCTTGAGGATCAACAATATTTTGATACCAATCACCTAAAAGAATTCCTTTTTTCTTGGCTTGATTAATCATTTCTTTTGCCTGTTTACTGAGAACAGTATAACGCATGAAGATTTCTCCAGAAACTGGTTTTAAGGTTTTAATCCCTTTTAATTCCTGTCGATAAATCTCGCCAATCTTCTTTCTCTGCTGATTAAATTTAGCTAATCTTTGGAACTGTGATAAAGCCAAAGTCGCTTGGGCATTGGCTAACTTATGAGGGTAGTCTTTTGGTTGATTGGTTATCTTTTCTTCCTTACTGACGGCTCGAGAAAGCAAATTAAGCTTCTGGAAAATAACAAGCAATAACTTACCTAAACTAAAAAAATTATAGAGGGGAAGAATTATTTCAAAGGCAATTGGATGAAAAAGTTGCTGAGCAATCCAAAACCGAGAAGGAAAACTCAGTTTTTTTTGAATCTCTAAAAGCTTTTTCCCAATTTGATCATTATTGGTAATCGCCATCCCCCCAAAAACCGAGGAAATGACTTTATCTCTACCAAAGCTAAAAAAAGCCGCCTCACCATAGGTACCTAATTTTTTATTTTTATATTTAGCTCCTAAAGAATGGGCACAATCTTCGATTAATAAGAGCCTATGATCTTTGGCGATTTTCCTGATTTCTTCTATTTTGGCCGGTTTACCAAAGGTGTGTTGAACAATGACGATTTTCGATTTAGAAGTGATTTTCTTTTTCAAATCCCTGGGATTCATATTAAGACTATCTTTTTCAAAATCAACATAAACTGGTTTGGCTTTTAACCAAAGAACCGGGTTAGGTACAACCACGCAGGTGAAAGCTTGAATCAAAACTTCATCATTCTTTTCCAAACCCATACTCTTTAAAAGTGTATATTCTGCCGAACGGCCACTATTAAAACTGACAGCGTATTTCACCTTAAAATAATTCTTAAATGATGATTCTAGTTCTTTTATCTGCTTCCCTTTTAGCCATTGCCTAAGCGAAAAAAGCATCTTAGCGGCGAGCAAAACATCTTGTTTCTCTGTGTTTGGCGAAAGAGAGATAGCAATTGGCTTCTTGATCATTGTTTCAAAGTTTGGATTAGATTAATTGGCAATCGGCCTTCAAGTAAAACAGTAATCTTTGGTGATTCTTGGCTCAAAATTCCTCTAATTTTCTTAGGTTTATTTTCCACAATCAATCTGGTTTTGCTCTTACCCATTCCTTTTTTGAAATCCGCTAAGAAATTATCATTAGTTAAAATAATTAAATCAATTTTTTCTCTTAAAGCCTGAGCGATTTCTTGATGGACTCGAGCGCTGGCTGAACCAAGTTCGATGATACCGGGTGTAATTACCACTTTAGTCTTAGATTTAACCTTATCTAAGACTTTTATGGCCGCCAAAAATCCATTAGGGTTACTACTAAAGGTGTCATCAATCAGAGTCATCTTCTTGATTCCTTGAGTGCTTTTCATCGCTCGATCATTAGGCTGAAGTTGATTAATTGCTTCTTTTATCTGAATCCCGGTTAAACCTAATTCTTTGGCAACGGCGATGGCGCCAAGAAGATTGTCAAGATTAGATTCCCCCTTAAAGTTAGTTTTAAAGCTTGAATGTCGGTCACCATCATAGACCTTAAAAGATGTTCCCTTTTGTTTTTCAGTGATTGAATCAAGCCAAATGACATTAGCAAAACCAGTTAATTTTCTTGGTTTGCTCGTTTTGTATAAAATTGTCTTGAAATTTTTTGAGGCTTTTTTTGCCATCTCAAGGCAATAATGATTATTACCATTTAAAATCGCAATACCGTTTTTGGGAAGGTTTTCAATTATCTCATATTTTGCTTCAATTAAATTCTTTAAGCTACCAAAAATAGCTAGATGTTGTTCATTAATGCCCGTTACCACCGCCATTCGAGGCTGGATAAGTTGACAAATATCATTGATTTCTCCTTTTTTATAGGCGCCCATTTCAACAACAAAAATCTCCGTGTCTTTGTCTATTTTTTCGATGATATTTTGACTGATACCAATCTTGGTATTATTGGTTCCTTCGGTTTTGGCGACTTTATATTTTTTGGCTAAAATCTGGGCAATAAAATCTTTAGTACTGGTTTTTCCGTAACTGCCGGTAACACCAACTATTTTCAGATTAGGCAAATCTTCTATCTTTTCTTTGGCTATTTTAATTTTTCTTTTTTGGGTAAGAAAAACAGGTAATTTTGTTAAAAAGACTTGTAATAAAATCGCTATTGGTATTAATCTTTCAAAAAGCAATAAACAAAAAGCAAAAGTCCAAAGATTGAGTTGAGAAACAAACAACCAGATGGCGATGACAATTAAAAAAAGACTACTCGAAACTATCTCTATTGTTCTTAAAGTAAACCTTGGACGGACTAGTTGATGAATCAAGATTCTTCTTAAAAAATCAAAAGAATCTATTAAGAAAAAAATTAACACAACAAAGGCAAGCCAATTCTTTAATTCCATTGGCATGATGAGAAAGGCAATTAGAGAAAGCCACTTAACAAGAAAAAGCGGAGAGAAGAACATTTTTCGGCTTGTTTTTAATTTAAGATGAGGTATCATTCTATCGAAGCGATATTCTTTGAGTTGCCAAAGATAGGCATGAAACAAAGTACTTTTCAAAAGAGATAATAACCAAAGGCCTAAAATTGCAGTTTGAGTAATCATTTCACTTCCTTCCATTCAGTGATTTTTTCAGCTAACAACATCGGTTTTTCATAGGGCAATTTATGGCCTAAACCCGGAAAACTAATTAATTGAGAATTTTTTATCTGAGAATTAATTATTTGGGCATCAGCAAATTTTGTTTCTTTATCTTCCAAGCCCCAACAAATCAAAGTAGAAATTTTTATTTTAGAGAGTAATGGTCTTAAATCTTCAGCGATAACTAATTTAAAAGTCTGCCTCATAACTCCTTTGGTTTTTTCATAATCATGCTCTCTGGCTAATTTATAGACCAGACGGCGATAAGAATGACTCTTAGGTAAAATCGCTTTACCTAACTTTGCTATTACTAAGAAAAGACTTCTCTTGAAAAAATTTGCCCGAGAAATACCGGCACTACCACAGAGAATAATACCTTTAATCTTTTGAGGATAAAGACTGACCATCTTTACGGCCAGTCTACCCCCAAAAGAATGACCGAAGAGATAGATGTTTTTCTTTCCATCTAAAGCCTCAATTATCTTTAAAACAAACTGAGCATATTCATTTACTCCCCAGAGCTTAGGAGGTGGTTTGGTTTCACCAAAACCTGGCAAATCAGGAATTAAAATCTGCCAATTCTGTTTTTCCAAGGCCTTTCCTAAAGGCAGCAATTTCTCTTTTGAAGCTCCCCAGCCATGAAGTAAAACAATCAAATCTTTCCCTTTGGTTGATTGATAGTAACTCAAGTTAAGCCTGGCGATTAGTTTTTTCCTCTGAATAATCATTCTCCTCCCAAAGGTTATTAAAACCGAATTATTACCTTTATTTTACATGATTAAGTGGTTAAAGAGAAGTTACTTTCATGCCTGTGTTATAATTCTCCTGATGATAAAAGAACTGGAAAAATTAATGTCAGGGTTAGATCAGAGACGAGCCCAACTAGTGGTGCCGATTCATGAAGGCGATGTTTTGAGAAAAAGAAAATCAATAGCCGGTTGGAAAACGGTTGAGATTCAGGAATCCAACGAAGATTTAACCGATTTAGCAAGAGAGAAACACCTCAGGCCATTTATTAAACTCGCTCCTCAATATTATCGCCAGGGAATTCCTGGAAGCGTTGAAACGATGTGGGTAAGAACGGGTGTTGCCAAGGCTCTTTATCGAGCAGCCTTCCTTTTACCAGAAGGCTGCCAGTTTGAAATCTGGGATGCTTGGCGACCGGCGCTTGTTCAAAAAAGGCTTTTTGATCAATATCTTGAAGTTTTAAGAAAAAAGATGAAGGGATTAACCGAAGCAGAATTAAAAGAGGAAACCCAAAAATATGTTTCGCTACCTTCAGATGATCCGACAAAACCTTCTCCTCACAGTACCGGCGGGGCAATTGATTTAACGATCGTTGGTCCGGATGGAAAGACACTTAACATGGGAGTCCCATTTGATTATTTTGGTTCAGAAGCAAAAACAACTTTTTATGAAGAAAAATTAAGAGAGGGTGATACTGCCTTTTCAGAAGAGGAAAAAGAAATATTAGTCAATCGTCGGCTTCTTTATTCTGTCATGATAACAGCTGGTTTCACTAATTACGAAGAGGAATACTGGCATTATGACTTTGGTAATCAATTTTGTGGAAGAATTAAAGAACAACCAGCCATTTACGGAAAAGCGATGCCGCTGAAAATTTGCCTTAATGATGAACCCTGTACTGCCGGAGAACCATTCGGTTAATTTCCT
>CAZZHA010000028.1:0-8449 GCA_964653685.1 uncultured Gammaproteobacteria bacterium | reverse complement strand
GTTTCTTTGAGGTCAGTTTGGTCAAGTTCTTGGTTAATTTCTTTGACTTTTTCTTCAACTCCTAAAATGGCTGAATCAGTGGCGTAATTTGAGGGGTTTTTAATTTCTTCTTCATAAGGGTTGGGTGAGGGTGAGGGAAGAATCGGTGGTTTGAATTGAGAAGTACGGTAAGTGGAACTGATGATTACTAGGATAATTATCATAAGGAAGAGAATAATGCCTATAATCAAGGCAATTTTTTTGTTTTTACTGGTAGGTAGTTTGTCTTTAAAAGGGAGATTGTTGATTTTGTCTTTGGTTTTTTGCCATAGAAGAGCCCCCTTCTCTTTAATTGGGATTTGGGTTTCAAAGTTTTGGCTAATAATTTCTTCTTTATTCATTTTTAATCGGCGGTTTTTATTTCTCTAACCAGTTCTTTAAGAAAAGAATTGGCTTCTTTGAGATAGAGATGAGCTTCTTGGTACAGATTTTGGGCTTGATTGTAATCTTCTTGTTTGTCTTGATCAAAAGCTTTCAAAGAATTCAATAAACCATTGGCTTCGTCTATTTTTTCTTGAGCTCTGGTTAATTTGTTCTCGGCTTCTAAGAGCCAACGTTCGGCAATGGTTGTGTCTTTGTCGCCTTTTTCTCGAATCTCGGTAATTTTTTCTTTAAGGATTTGAATTTGGTCATTAATTTGATTTTTGAGATTGTTTTCTTTACCTTCAAGAATAATCCCTAGGCCTTGGTAAATTAAGACTTGAGTTTTACCATAGCGTTCTTCAGTTTCTTTTGAAAGTTTGGTTAAATCCTCTAGAGAGGCCGCACTAGAAAGGCTGTCGCGATGATTAACGTACCAGGCGACTTCAGCGTCAAGCTGAAGATAAAGAGTATTTTGTTTGTAGTTAAGAATGCCGGTGGTTTCCGCCATTTTCATTCTCAGGGCGGTCAAATAAGTGCGAATCGTGTTGTCTCTTTCTTGGAGCATTTTAAGAGTTTGTTCTAAAGCTAGGGTTTTGGCCGTCAAAGTTTTGTAGTTAAGATACTGTTCTCTGGCGGTCACATATTCATTATGAGCCTGGCGGTATTGGTTGTAGGTAAAGAGATAATCTTGATAAGCCCGGTCAAAATTAAATTCCTGATTATCTTGAGCTTTAATAGCCGGAGAAGGAACTAGAAAAAGAAAAGAGAAGAGAAAGATAATAGTCAATATTTTTTTCATCTGCCTACTAATCATTGTACTGGTTTAGTTTTAGATTTCAAGTTCAAGACCATCATAAGCAATATGGTAATTTTTGCCGCCTTGTTCTTGAACAAAAGCTTCTAATTCTTGATGAGTACCAGTAATATGGCCAATATGGGTGAAATAGCAGAGTTTTGGTCTGAGTTCTTTAGCGAGGATAATTCCCTCTTTAATTGATTGGTGGATTCTGGTTTGGCCCTTTTTGCCTAAAGAAGAACCGTCAAGGACGAGGAGATGAACATCGCGAACTAATTTTTTTTCAGTTTTAGGTAATTTGCGCAAATCAGGTAGATAAACAAAAATTTTGTCTTTTTTTAATTTAAGGCCGTAACAAGGCAGGTGGCTGTGTTCAACCGGAAAAAAAGAGATTTTGGTTTTTTCGTATTCAAACAACGTTTTTGGTTTTACAATTTCTGGCTGAAAGGGTTTAAGCGGTAAAGGGTGGAATTGGCGCAAGCCGCGAAGAACATCAAGAGGCACAATCAGCTTTGGTTTTTTGATTTGGCGATTATAAAGATGAGTTAGGTCGTAAAAACCATGGATATGGTCAGGATGGGCATGAGTGATTAACAAAGCACTGATTTTAGAAGTGTCAACTTTCAGATTAGTTAATTGATGATAAATATCTGGCGAGGCGTCGATGAGAATGGAATCATTAACCAGAACTGAGGGTCGGAGGCGTTTGTCATGAGGGTCTTGAGAGCGACAAATGGAACAATCACAGCCTAGTCGGGGCAGAGGCCAACCTGCAGAAGTACCAAGAAACAAAATTTTCATTTTTTATCTTTTTATCAAACTGGTCAACCATTCAAAAATAGGGTCGTTGGTCACTGGAGTTTTAGTAATAAAAAAGACACTGAGGCCAAAGATAATTAAACCGCCAAGAATCTGAAAATAGGTTAATTCTTCTTCAGATTTAAACATCAAAGCCAGACCGTAAAAGCCGTTGATAACCATGGCTAGATAATAAACAATTGCCTTTTCAACTAAGCCCTCGTAAAGAAGTGTTCCTGATTGACTGCTTCCGAATTTCAGTTGAGGATAAACGAAAATAAGCAAGACAGTGGAATAAAAAATCTGATAAAGACCAGTACCAATTAAGAGAATCGAGGTAATTTTACCTATTTTGTAACGCCAACTCATTACTTTTTTTATACTATTCGTAGCGCAGGGCGTCAATGGGATTAAGTTTTGAAGCTTTATAAGCCGGCGCTGCCCCAAAGACAACGCCAACAAAGCTAGAGACAAAAAAAGCCAGACCAATTGACCAAGGCGTAATCGTGGTGGTAAAAAAACGGCCGACCAAAAGAGCGCCACCAACTCCTAAGAGGATACCCACCGAACCGCCAACAAAAGAAAGAACAATCGCCTCAACAATAAATTGGGTGAGGATATTCTTGGGAGTAGCGCCAATCGCCTTTCTTAAACCAATTTCCCGGGTTCTTTCGGTGACCGAAACAAGCATGATATTCATAATGCCAATGCCGCCGACGACTAGAGAAATGGCGGCAATCCCACTCAGGGCAGCCGTGAGAACACCTAAAATACTGGAGACAACACCTAAAACGCTTTTAGTGTCTAAAACGGAAAATTCTTCATCATTAAGAGTTTTCAAAAGAATAGTTTCTATTTCTTCTTTTGTTTGTGGAACAGATTCAGAATCTCGAGATTGAACCCAGAGTGATTGGATGTATTCCATATCGAACTGGTGCATCGCCGTGGTCGCTGGGATAAAGACTTGTTTGTCCATATCAATGCCACCAAGAGCACCTTTTTCTTCGAGAATACCCAAGACAGTATAGCGCTGGTCGGAAATGGTAATTTTTTTACCTATTGGATCTTCTTGACCAAAAAGGTCTTCGGCTACAGTTTTACCCAAAACAGCCACTTTTTTAGCAGAATTGTATTGGGAACGGGTAAAAAAAGCGCCATCAACAACTTTCTGATCTCTGATTTCCTGATAGTCTGGGCCAACGCCTGCTATCTGAGTAATTAAACTTTTTCCCTTATATCTCATCGTCCCGTTGTTTTCTGTATAGGCCATGACCGCTTTGATAGTTTTACTTTCTCCTTCGAGTTGTTTGATATGATCAAAAGTAAATTTTGAAGCGGCTACTCCTGCTCCAGGGACACCCTCTCCTCCTCCACCAGCATTTATATTTAGTTCGCCTGGGAAAACCCAGATAGCGTTTGAACCTAATCCTTCGAGTTGTTGGGTAATATAGGTTTTTAAACCACTACCAATGGATATTAAAAGAATGACCGAGGTAACACCAATGATAATTCCAAGCATGGTTAAGCCAGAACGGGTTTTGTTGGTTTTTAAAGCTTCAATGGCAACTTTAATGACTTCGGTAAAGTCCATTAAACAATTTCTCCATCGATAATTTTAATTGTTCTTTTAGCATAGTTGGCGATTTGAGATTCATGGGTCACAATAACAACTGTTTTACCTTGTTTGTTAAGATGTTTGAAGATTTCCATAATCTCTTGGCCTGATTTAGTATCGAGATTGCCAGTCGGTTCGTCGGCCAGAATAATCAAAGGATCATTAATCAAAGCTCTGGCAATCGCCACTCTTTGCTGTTCACCGCCTGATAATTGATTAGGAGAGTGATCGCCTCGGTCTTTAAGATTGACTTGTTTTAGGGCCTTTTCGGCCATTTGTTTTCTTTCTCTTAGATTGGTGCCAGTATAGATTAAAGGTAAAGCAATGTTATCTAGAGCCGTGGTTCTGGGAATAAGATTAAAAGTTTGAAAAACAAAGCCTATTTTTTGGCTTCGGATTTTGGCCAGTTCTTCTTCTGAAAGTTTGGAAATATTTTTTCCTTCAAGGAGAACCTTGCCTGAGCTAGGTGTGTCTAGGCAACCGGCCAGATGCATTAAAGTGGATTTACCGGAACCCGAAGGCCCCATAATCGCCACAAATTCCCCTTTTTTGATTTCCAAGTTAGCCTTTTTGACCGCATAAACCGGGTGGCTGTCGGGACGGTAGACTTTAGAAACATTGACTAATTTAAGTAAAGCGGGCATAGAAGTTAACTTTCTTTTTTACCGGTGACGACTAATTGACCTTCTTCTAAACCAGAAATGATCTCGATTTTGGTGTCTGATTCCAATCCGGTTTCAACCCCGATCTCTTTAATTGATCTACTCTCAATGATTTGAACATAATTCTTACCATCTTTGGTTTTAATCGCTTCTATCGGTACCGTGGTGACGTCTGTTTTTTCAGCGGTCACGATTTCAACATCACCATTCATCCCAACTTTGAACCTTTGATCAATGTTTTCCGGCAGACTAATATCAGCTTTAAAAGCGGTGCCGCCGCCGCTGGTGGTAATCGCGGCAAAGGCAATATTAGTTGTCTCTCCTTCGAACTCTTCGTCAGGATAGGCATCGAGGGTAATGATCACTTTTTGGCCGATACTGGTTTTGCCGACATCCGATTCATCAATATCAGCTATAAATTTCATTAGACCAGGATTGGCGATGGTAAAGACAGCTGTGGCAGGCGTAATATTAACGCCGGCAATAGGAACATCAATGCTGGTAACGATGCCGTCAATCGGTGAACTAATCGTTGCTAGCTTGACAGTTAAATCAGCGATTTCGACGTCAATCACTTTATTATTAAGATCAAACTGGGCTTTTTGAAGAATTCTTTTAATCGCGTCGGTTACCAACCATTTTTCTTCGGAAAGGCCGCTTTTTTCATAATCTTCATAGGTTTGTTCAAAATCCCAGCGTTCATTTAGATAATCATTAAGTTCGATTCTGAGATCTTTTTCCAATTCTCGTTTATCAAGCGAAGCAATCGCCTGCCATTTTTTAACTTGATCCCCTTCTTTGACACCTACCCAGGCTAATTGGCCTGAAGTTTGAAATTTAAGATCAACTTGCTCTTGAGAAGCAATTTCACCTGAAGCAGAAATAGATTGAATCAGGCTCTCTTTTTTGACTTGAGCGGTTTCATATTGGGCTTGAGGTCCAGCCATGATTTTCTTAACTCTTGGAGGAACAACCGCCAGAAAGATAATCAAAACGGCCAAACCAATGGAGATGGCGGCTTTGTGTTTTTTGATTAATTCAATTAGTTTTTTGATGCCTGCCTTCATTTTAGTAAGATTTAAAATAGAATTGTCCATATTTTATCAATTTAAGTGAGAATTGCCAAGTTCATTTGTTTGAATAAAAAAACCGACCCAAAACTCTTGGCCGGTTGTAAATCCTGTTCTTTGTGGGCGGGAGAGGACTCGAACCTCCAAGCCTTGCGGCACATGGTCCTAAACCATGCGTGTCTACCAATTTCACCACCCGCCCAGGAGTTTATTCCTGAATCAATTTTAGCAAATTTGGCTTAGATTGTTAAGGCTAGGGTTTCCAGACACTGAAGCTCACCAAAACAATCAATCTGCTTCATAAAAAAGTTAACCTTACCAGCCCAGGTCTTAGAGGGCGGAGCATAAACTGGACCCATTTTGACAGGGGTATCTAGACCACGGTCAATATATTTCTCTTTAAGAGCCTTAGAAACCACCTCAATTGACTCTTCCCAAGATTTAAAGGCATAGGTACCATTAGCCCAGCCATAGGCGTTAAAGGAACCAACCGGAATTTGCTTACCGAAAGTAGATTCAACACCGGTAATCGCGGCTACTAACTTCCAGTCAAGCTCATATTTATCCGCATTTTCAATAAAGATATCAGCGTATTCAGCTAAAGGAGAATGATAGTTTTCTAAGAATTTTTCCAGCTTAGTAGCTCGCTCATCAACCTCAAAATTAGGTTTTTCCAGCACAGCTGAACCACCCGCTATCTTCTCTTGAGCTTGAACGGGTTGGGAAAGAAAAGTGATTGCCAAAAAGGCAATCAGAATGATGAAAAATTTCTTTTTCATAAAAAACGGGTTAATTTATTTAACCCATAAAAAAATCCTAAAGTATTCGCTTTAGGCGAACACCTCAGGATCTATTGCGTAGTATATCAAATTATTATAGGTTTGTCAAGTGGGGAAGAAAACCCCCCTGGCGTTTGTGGTGAAAGAAACTGGTAGTCACCAGGGGGTTAGAATTAGTTCGGGGTCGATCTGATTTGTTTTCTCCAGAGATAGGCTAAGCCTATCCCAAACCAAAGGAGAAAGGTCCAACATTCCCAGCCCGCGTGTTGAGATTGGGACGAAAGGACGTCTCTCCAGGTCGCCCGACTGAGGAGGAAACCGCTCCCGAGAAAACCAATGATAATGACTAGTGGTGCCACTAGTCTCATGAAGACGATTATCGGTATAGCTAGGTACCAAATGTTGATAAACGGCCAGTCGCTTCTCTCCCACATGTTTCCCCCTATCTCTTCTCGTTGTTTATCAATCTGCGATTTCTGAAGCTGATTTTAACAGATTTTATTTCTTAATTCAATTTTTCTGAGCCAGGATAAAAACCGAGGGTCCAGAAGTATAGGCAGGCAGGATTCTTTGGGCAAGATTTTCTAAGCAGATTAAGATTTTAAGAGGTAAAATCCTTCTTAAAAAGGTGCTTCTGAAATTGGAAACAGAAACGGCTTTGATGATTTTAAAGCCATTTTTGAACAAAAGACTTCTGACTACCTGAGGGTGGAGATTAAGGAAGATAATTTTTTCGCTTTTTTCTGTTGGTGTATGAGCGACCAGAGAAAAGAGATTAAGACTAAGATAGGTTTTTAAAATCGCCTTGAAATGGGTTTTATTAGCAAATTCCAGGATAAAAAAACCGTTTGGTTTAAGGATGCGCCTCACTTCCTCAAAAGCCTTATCTAGAAAAGCAAGGTGATGAATTGTTCTAATCATCAAAGCCAAATCAAAACTTTTATCTTTTAAGGGCAGATTATTGGCTGAACCTTTTTTTGTTCCAAAGTTAGGGAATTCTTTTTCTAATTTTTTAGCTTCTTTAAGTAATTTTTGGGAGTAGTCAACCAGAACAACTTTTTTAAACAAAGGAGCGTAGAAAGGGGTTAATCGGCCAAAACCACCGCCAATATCAACCAGCGAGTCTTTTTTGGGGATTTTTTTGAAGAATCTTTTCAAAACTAATTTTTCGGCTTCGTGTTCGTATTGTCTCTTCTGCCAATATTTTTTGTAGTTGAAACGGGGATCATCATAATCAGCTACCCGTCTAGTCGAACTCTCCATATTCTAGCTCCTCAATAAACTGGTTGACACACTTAGCCCAAGGACCGCCTTTATCGACTGACGGTGGAGCATATTTGGTCATTATTTCTTCAGGGGTAACTAAACCTTGGTCAAGATATCTTTCCCTTAGGGTTTTAGCCACTTGGTCTAAAGCTTGCTCCCAGGAAAGGAATTTTGTTTCTCCGTTTTCAAAGCCCCAGCAATTAAAAGAATTAGACGGTGACTTTTTACAAAGATTAGATTCACACATGGCAATAGCCACAATCAAACGGTAGTCAACCCCATATTTCTCTGAAGCCGCTAAAAGTTCATTAGCATAAGGAAGAAGAGGCGAATCGTGTTGTCTTAAATATTTCTCAATAATCACCGGTCGGGCATCACCGGTTTGAATAGCGGTCGTCATTTCTCCAAGGACTTCAGGCACGGCCGCATAAAGTCTTGAGGGTGATTCTGAAGCTAATTGGTCAATTGATTGTCTCGCCAGGGTCCCAAACTCTTGAGTTTGGTCAATTTTAACCAGAGTAAAAATACTAATCGCCAAGGTAGTTGGCGTAATCAAGAAAAAGATGAGTAAAGAGGCAAGTTTTTTAATAGGCAGCCTTAACATTAAGACTATGGTGTCATAACAAAAAGGGTTTTGTCAAGTTTGAAAGATTTTTTAGTGACCCCGGCAGGACTCGAACCTGCAACCAACTGCTTAAGAGGCAGCTGCTCTGCCTTTGAGCTACGGGGCCTGGGCGCGCCTGGAGGGATTCGAACCCCCAACCCTCTGTTCCGAAGACAGATGCTCTAGTCCATTGAGCTACAGGCGCTCTCCTTGAAATTATACTAAAAAGAGGGTTTTAACTCAATTTTTTATTTTCTTTTATGATTGTTGCGGATTAATTTACGGAAGATTTTAAGATCGACGACAATTTCACTGATAACGGCAAAAGGAAGAGCTACCAGGAAGGCAACTTTAAAAACATGCCAAGTGATTCTGACATTAGTGGCAAAGTGGATGGCCAAAAGATCTTCAGCCACACCCATGACAACACCAATAATGAAAAATTCAATTAAGTGAG
>CAZZHA010000027.1:0-8709 GCA_964653685.1 uncultured Gammaproteobacteria bacterium | reverse complement strand
AAACCAGTTGGCAAATAATGCTGCCTTAAAAAACTAACATCTTCGGTTCCCAGGGTCCAAAACTTCTTTTTATTCCAATAAATGAATTTTGTTTGATTTTTTCTTAATTCTTCTGGCAAATCAGGAAAGGGTTGAGAAAGACCGTGAGCAAAAAGCGGAAATGTCTCGCAGCAATAAAAATGGCCGGATTGACGATAGAGATGATAACCGGTCATATCGTAAACTGAATCACCAGGTTCGGAAACTGACAAAATATTCTGAACAACCTGAAGCTGACCTGTACTTTTCCATTGTGTTTGGATTCTCTCTGACTGCCAAAGACCAAAACAAGAAAGAGAAAAAAATAACAACCAACCAAACAACCAGACTAAACCACTTCTTTTTTGAAGCCAACAGCCTAATTCAACCAAAAAGATAGCCGCTGCTAGGCAAAGAATCACCAATAAGGGCAAATAATTTTGCAGAAGGCTGATGTAAATAAAAAAGAAAACCAAGAAAGCAAAACCAAGAAAAGAAAAGAGTAAAAACAAATTAGTCGACCGATAACCTTTAGAAATAATCTGAAAAGCTTGTTTAATTAAACCGATTACCCCTAAAAAAAGAGCGAGAATGGTCAACCACCAAGGCAAACTGAGGCCACCCAGACCATAAAAAGTATCATTGGGTATAAAAGGAAAAATTGGACTAAAAAAATCTTTACCATGACTACGATTAATTTCATAAGGAAGCAAAAGGACTGAATAAAAAGTCTGGATTAAATTACCCCAAAATAAAGCCATTAAAAATAAAATCAAGAAAGGGATCAAAGCACCTAAGTGGAACAAGAAAAAGTTCTGCCAAATTTTTTTCCAACCTCCCCGACTGATCAAAAGAAGAACCGCTAACAAGCCCAAATAGCCAAAAGCAACTTTCATCAAAATCAAAAAAGCCAAGCCATAGGTAAATCCAGCCAGAAAAAGAAGAAGTCGTTCCCTCTTTTTCCTTTCCGCCATTAAAAGAAAAAGGAAAGAAACTAACCAAAAAAACAAAGCAAAATTATCAGGCCTAATCTCAATGGTCTTGCTTAGATTAAGAGGTAAAAAAGCCCAGAAAAAAGCGGCCACTACCCCGGTTAAGCGATTAAAAGCCAAATCGCCAATAAAAAAAAGAACCAAAAGCGTGGCTAGAAAAACCAGAAAATTAAGGGCTCTGGCCAAAAAAAGAACGGTGACTCCCTCTTTTAAGAATAAAAATAAGGGAGCAAAATAAGCAATCAAAAAAGGCGAAAAAGAATAACCAAAATCGCGATAAGGCACTTGGCCTTGAGAAAAAAGATAAGACCGATACAAATGACGAAATTCATCCTCATCCCAAAATCGATTCATGGCTAAATCAAACCGCAGGCCAATCAGAAAAAGAATGGCCATGATTCCCAAAAAAATTACCAGATTGTTAAAATTAAAAAATCTTTTCATCAAAATGAATTTTACTGGTCTGAAGTCTTTTTTTCAATCCACCTCTAATTTAAAAATTTTTGTTTGGATTTGCTACAATAGAAAACAATGAAATGAAAAAATTATTGATTCTTCTTTTTCTTGGTTTAATTATTCGCCTTTTCTTTATTCCCAATCCCGGTTTTGCCGCTGACATTGCTTACTGGAAATCCTGGAGTTTGGCTGTAGCCGAAAAAGGCATTGTCTGGACTACCTTGGAAACTAATTACAATTATGCGCCCGCTTTTCTCTATTACCTAAAAGCCTTAGGTTCAACCTATCTTTTTTTAGCCCAGCCAATCAATCTTCAAACCTTTTGGCAAGCAACCAATCTCTTTTTTCTCCTCCTCATCAAGCTACCAGTCATCATTGTCGATTTACTGACCGCCTATAGCCTCTGGTGGCTTCTAAAGAAGTATTTAAAAACCAAAACAACTAAAAGAATAAACCTGCCTTTGATTGCTGCTGGTTTTTATCTTTTTAATCCTTTTATCATTTTTGATAGTGCCTATTGGGGCCAAGTTTGTTCAATCGGCGCTGGCCTTATCTTGCTCAGTCTAATTTTGCTTTGGCAAAAAAAATCTCTTTGGGCAGTTGGTGTTGCTACCTTAGCTTTCCTCTTAAAACTCCAAATGCTTTTTTATCTTCCCCTTATCCTCCTCTGGATTCTTAAAAAAGAGGGTTGGCAAAAATTAATTGCTTCTTTAGGAGTGATCGTTTTTGTTTCCTTTTTAATTTGCTTGCCTTTCATTACTAGCCATCATATGGAGAAAATTACCACTTTAATTCTGGCTTCAGCCGACTATTTTCCTTACCTCTCTTTAAACGCCTATAATCTCTGGTGGCTATTTGCTAAAGGGGCTGGTTTTACTACCTTAGACCGGATTCTTGTTTTTGGCATTACTCCAGCAAAATTTATTGGTCTTTTCCTTTTCTTTGTTTTTTACCTTCTTTCCTTAAGTCTTCTTTGGCAAAAAACCACCAAAAAAACTTTGATTAAAGCCTGTCTTTGGGTAGCTTTAGCTTTTTTTATGCTCCCTACTCAAATGCATGAACGTTATCTTTATCCTGCTTTTCTCTTCCTAGCCCTAATGATTCCGGAAATCAGTCAGCTTTACCAAGAAAAAAAACGATCTATTAAATTATATTTCTACCTAGTAATTATCACTCTCTTACCTCTAACCGGTTTTTACAATCTCCATAATGTTTTAGCGCTTAACTATCCTCAATATGCCTTGCCCATTTTGGACAAATTAAATCTCAATGAATTGACTTTAATTGTGGCCGGAATTCATTTAATCCTTTTTCTTGGTTTAAGTATTGTGTTTATTAGAGAAATTAACCCCCGTTTAAGCATCGCCATCCTTTCTCTGGCCGGCTTGATGATTATTTCCAAACAAGTTGCTTTCCTTGCTGCTAAAGAAATACCTTTAACTAAAATTACGCCTATTTACCAAGAACAAAGTTATGGTTCCCTAATGAAAAATTTAACTGTTAGTTCAAGCTGGGGACCAAAATCTTGGAGCTTTCTCTCTGTAAATTACTTTTTTTACCGTCAAGGTATTGGTTCCCACGCCAATTCTCAAATTATCTATCCTCTTAATGGTCAGTTTAAACGCTTTGTTACGGATATGGGTATTGACGCCGAAGCTGGTACTCAAGGAACGGTTGAGTTTCAAATTCTCGCTGACGGCCAGCTTCTTTATGAATCAGGTAAAATGGGTCGGTTTGACCTACCCCGTCACGCTGAAGTAACCGTTGAAAAAGCCCAAAATCTTGAACTAATTATCACTGATGCTCAAGATGGAATTATCGATGATCATGCTGATTGGTTAAATCCCACTCTCTACAAATGAAAGAAATAAAAAAAATAACCAAATTAATTCCTTTTCTTTTAATTCTCATCGCCGTCACCTTCAATCTTTGGACTTTGGTACCAGAACTTTCTATTCAATCTGACCTCAATGACAATATCTTTCAACTTGGTCTAATTAACCGAATGAATCAGGTTTGGGAAAAAGGCAATCTTTCAGATTTGATTGACCATTGGGTGCCCAACTGGGCCGATGGCTATCCCCTACCTTTTTATTACTCCCATCTACCTCATCTAGTCACCGTGGCTAGTTATAAAATTCTCAATTCCTTTTTACCGCTTCAACTCTTTAATTATTTTCATCTTCTCCAATATTTAATTCTTGCCTTTACTCCATTTGCCTTTTATCTTGGCGCCCGGAAATTCGGTTTCTCGAAATTAACTTCTGGCTTGATTGCTTTGTTTTCCTCCCAACTTTTAACCGACGGTCTTTACGGTATTGATGTTTCAAGTTATGTTTGGCGAGGCTATGGTCTTTCTTTGCAAGCTTTAAGTGTTTTCTTCTTACCTTTGGCTCTTGGTTTTACTTGGCAAGCGGTTAAAGAAAATAAAAAATATTTAGCTGCCATTGGTTTCCTAGTTGCCTGTCTTGCTTCCCATCTTGCCACTGGTTACATCGGTCTTCTTTCTTGTTTATTAATTCCCTTAGCCTTAATTAGGCTGCCTAAGAAAAACTGGCTTGCTTCTTGGCAAAAAGTCATTTCTAAACCTAAATGCCTAAGTTTAATTAAGAATTATTTACGCCTTTTCCTTGTTTTTGGGATGACCTTTATCCTCCTCTCTTACTGGTTTATACCCCTGTTTCTCAATAACCAATACCATGCTGTCAGTTTTTGGGACCCACCTAGTAAGTGGTTTTCTTACGGATTTGTCAGTGTTATCAATCTTTTCCTTAATGGTGATTTATTAGACTTTGATCGTTTACCCATCCTAACCTTCCTAACTATTCTTGGTTTTCTAATTGCTGCCTTTCGCGCTCAAAAGCCCAAATATCGTTTTTTCTTCTTTCTTTTCCCTTTTTGGTTAATTCTCTTTTTTGGCAAGCCTTTTTTTGGCGATTTAATTAATTTCTTTCCTCTCCTTAAAGACTATCATCTTCATCGTTTCATTATTGGCGTCCACTTAGCCAGTATTTTCCTTATTGGTATTGGCCTTAATTGGCTTATTAAGAGAATCTTGAAGCTTAAATTCTCTTATGACGTAACTATATCTCTATGTATCTTTCTTATTCTGATTATCTCTTTGCCTGTTTTTCGCCAAACCTTTAACTATCTCGATTTGAATAAAAGATGGCTTCCAGAAGCTAATCAAGAATTTATTGAAGATTGGACCGATTTAGAAAAAATAACCCAAAAACTCAATGAACTTCCTAAGGGCCGAATTTATGCTGGTCGACCAGGTAATTGGGGCCGAAGTTTTAAAGCAGGACCGACACCAGTCTACATGGCCCTTTCTGCTCGTGGTTTCGAAATTGGCGGCTTCTTGCCAGAAACTTGGTCCCTTAACTCTGATCCTGAACAATTCTTTAATGAACAATTACCAGAACATTACAACCTCTATAATATTCGCTATTTAATTAGCCCCCTTGATTATTCAATCCCTTCTTTTGCTAAAGAAATTGCTATCTACGGCAACTACAAGCTTTCTGAAGTTGAAACCACTGGTTATTTTGATCTAGGCTACTCTGACCTTACTATTCTCAGCTCAAAAGAAAACCTTTTTAACATTACTCATTCTTGGATTATTTCTCCTTGGGTAAAACAAAAACAATTCCCCGCTTTAATCTTAAAAGGCCAATCAGATGCCGGTCGCCAAATCAAAATGATTGACGAAGCTAATTATCAAGCTCTTAGTCAGGAATTTAATCTCTTTGCTAACCCAGTTTTTAGTCAAGAACAGCCTTTTAAAACCAATCCTCAAGGAAAGATTTTACAAGAAGAGGTAAACTTCCAAGAATATAAAGCTAGTATTGAAATCGATGAAGCCTGCCAGGATTGTTTAGTTGTTTTTAAAATGACCTACCATCCTAACTGGCAAGCGACCATCGATAATCAACCTGTCCAAAAGATAATGGTCTTTCCGAGCTTTATGGCTATCAAAGTTAATCCCGGAAAACACCAAATTTCTTTTAAATACCAACCAAGTTCCGTTAAACCCCTTCTTTTGGTTATAGCAATCTTCATTCTCATTGTTTTCCTTTATCTAAAAAAGCGTTTACTCTCTAACTACCTCATTAAACCTAATAAATAGATCAAAATATTACTTAAAAAGACAATAAACGCAAGCTTTAATTAAGAAAAATATAACTATTAGAGGACTTATTAAATGAACTGTCGCAAAACAATAATTTCTTCTATTAAGAAACTATTAGACCAAAGTTTTAACCTAAAAATGGTGCTTTTATTAATTAATCACTTCTTTAGCAAACAAGAAAAAAGGTCGCTAATTTAAACACTTTTTGAGATACTCTAGGATAGTTATATAAACGAACCATTTTTGCTAATATTTTTAGAAATTTTTAAAGAAATTTATCTACCCCATTAATAACTGAGATTATTTTTTAAACAAATGAGTATCTTCAGCTACAATAAAAACTAACCAATACTCCTATAGGTTTACTTTATTTTAAAATGACCCTTTTATATCAAAATATATCAAGCCCCCTTCGATTAAAATATTTTTAACCTTGATATATTATACAATCT
The DNA here is from genome assembly GCA_964653685.1 of uncultured Gammaproteobacteria bacterium. GTDB lineage: Bacteria > Patescibacteriota > Microgenomatia > PFEM01 > JAHIFH01 > DATKWU01. The sequence goes on along the minus strand of CAZZHA010000027.1, from coordinate 2,659 downwards.
TATGATAGATTAATTAGGTAATTTTGCGGTAATTATTATTTGTGTGAATCTTCATGAAAATCTTTACAAAGACTTTTATTACCCTTCTTTATACCTGATCTAAATAGGTCAAACTCTACAAAAATTGCCTCTTGACAAGCATCTCCAGCCCTTATTATAGTAGTTTTGTTCTTATAATTTAGTATAATCTTTTGTAATTTGAAGCTAAATTAAGTTTGCGGGAATTTTTAAAAATGACAAAATATAGCCAACATTATTCTTTCGAAAAAACAAAAAACTTTACTAATCTTGCTGAAGTTTTTGTCGCCCTTCTAATTTTCAGCTGTGCTTTTATTTGGCTCTTTCTTTAAAACATGGACCTGCCCAAACTCTTTCGCTCTTATCTCGAATCACAAAAAGTTTCTTCTGTCACCATCAAAAACTATGTAGCTGATATTAACAACTTTCTCAATTGGCTAACCAAAAAAACAGGAATTAAGTATCAAGTCGCTGGTAAGGGAATTTTTAATCTTTTTAACCAACAAACAATTGAAGAATATAAAACTGATTTAATTGCCAAAAATACTCCCCTGTCTACGATTAACCGTCGTCTTTCAGCTCTAAGAAAATTTGGCTATCTTGGTCTCAGCCAGGGATGGTTAAAGAAAAACGATCTTTCTCAAGTAAAAAATCTTCGTTTTTCGACTAGACAACCTCATCAGGGAATTCTTGTCAAGTTTAAAAGACATTTAGAGCGACAAGAAGCCAGTCAGATAACCATCAATAACTACCTTTCAGATTTAAGGCACTTTTTAAGCTGGTTGGAATTAAGAACGTAATTTAACAAACTAATGCGGGCCGCCGCAAGCAAATTGGAGGGGAACCAAATTTCGCTTTTTTTCGTCAGAGACGAAAGGTAGCCCGCGTTTCAATTATATCACTTTAATCAAAGCCTTAAAACTTTCTCAAAATCCTTAGAAATGCAACTAAAATCAACTCTTAGCCAAATAAACAAAGAAACCATTGATGCCTATCAAGAGAGCTTGACTAATGTCTTGAATCTCTCCCCAAGCACCATCAATCGTCGACTTTCAGCTTTGCGCAAATTCGCTGCTTGGGCAACTAAGGCAGGCTATCTAAAAAATAATCCTTTTGAGGAAGAAACAAACTCCCTACCCCAAACAACAGAGATGATCAATAAAAAAGAAAGTTGGCTTCAATCAGCACCAGTAAAACTAGCTAAGATTACTCTAGGTATTGTTATCATTATTATTCTCCTTCTCCTCTCTTCTTATCGCTTTTACTCTTATATTCGTTCCATGCGTATCCAACAAGTAGTGACGCCAACTGTAGCCGCTTATTCAACTTGGATTATCAATTTTCAAGGCAAACTGACCACCAATACAGGCGAACCAATTACTCGCGAATCCCAGGTTGTCTTTGAAATTTATAACCAAAAAGAAGGTGGGACACCTCTTTGGCAGTCAAAAAATTGGCCTTTAGTCCCTAATTCTGAAGGTAAATTTCAAGCTCCTCTTGGCGATATAACCCGAGGTGATTATGAACTCTCTTCCCAGATTTTCTTTCAAGAAGAAAGACTTTATCTTGAAATCACAGCCAATAACCAAAAACTTAGTCCAAGGATTCCTATTTCCTCTGCCGCCCACGCTGCAGACTCCTATTTATTAAATGAATTTCCACCATCCCAAGCTCCAGAAGGTAATATGGTTCCGGTTTTAAATGAAGAAGGTAATCTTATTCTGGCGGCCAATTCTCCTAAAATTAAGTCAACTCAAGGTAATTTTGTTATTGAAGGTCAAACAATTAGCCTAGTAACGCCCATTGGATCAGACGGCAATATTACCTTAGCACCTGATGGATCTGGATTGCTAAATTTAATGTTTAGCGCTGGAACTGGCGAAGTGATAAACGCGATTGATGCAAACCTAGGTATTTCTGGTAGTAAAGAGGCTAACACTTTGTATTACGGTTACGTCGGTAATGATAATAAAAATTACAATCTCTTAAAACTTGAGTCTGGTTCTATTCCCTCATCTAAATTCACTGTTGACGCTAGTGGCAATGTCAATCTCTCTGGAACTTTAACTTTAGGATCAAATACCCAACTTTACGCAGGTATCTGTAACTCAGCTAATAAAGGTAAAATCTACTATGACCAGGATACTAATAAATTTTATTATTGTAATGGTTCTGCTTGGACAGACCTTGCCGGTGCAACCGGACCAGCTGGTAGTCTAGGAGAATTCGGTGGCTATTCAACTTCGTTTAATTTTAATACTGACATCCTGGAAAATAATCCAGGCTCAGGTAACCTAAGATTCGACCACACAACTGCAACTGATATCAGAAAAATTATTGTCAGTGATACTAATGGTGACAATAAGGATATTGATACTTTTTTAGATGAGATTAGGAATAGTGGCCAATATGGTTATATCAGAATCTTTAGTGAAAGTAATGGAGCAGAAAAATGGTGGTATGGAAAAGTCAAAAGTGTTAGTGATGAGGGTGATTGGCACAAAATCACTGTTAGTTTTATTGCCTCAACCGGAGGCAATCCCCCACTTTCCCAAAGCGAAAAAACCGTTCTCACTTTTTCTCCAGCTGGTTCTGGTGGAAGTGGGTCAGGTGCAACAGGAGCAGTAGGATCCACCGGACC
>CAZZHA010000026.1:0-9439 GCA_964653685.1 uncultured Gammaproteobacteria bacterium | reverse complement strand
CGCCATTGATCACCAAGGAAACTCGTCCCGACCCAAACAACAATGGTCTGGATAATCAAAGCTCCCATCGAAGTTAAATTGAACTGAACGAATTTATAGGGCAATTGTCTTATCGAGACAATCTTTTTCTCAGCAAAGGTCCAAATATTATTAAGAATAAAATTACTAATAATCGCCAATTCGGTGGCGATGGCCGTGGCCGGACCAGGAGATAATCCAGCTCGATAGAATCCTTCTAAACCAATGGCATTAACTAAATAACCGATAAAGCCCACCACCGCAAATTTCAGGAATTGAATGGTTTTAGGATCTTGAAGCCGCAAAATAATCACGGAAATAAGAGTGACAATCACGTCTTTACTGCTTAACTTAGAGGTGCCGATTTCCCGAACTTTGAATCGCAAAGGAATTTCGACTATCTTGGCTTTGTTCTGAACTAATTGATAGAGAATTTGGGTTTTGTAGAAAAAGCCACTGGAAAGCCGAGAAAAATCAATCCGATCAAGAACACCTTGGGTTTTAGTCAACTTTAAACCGGTGGTCGTGTCTTTAACAGTATTAATCTTAGGAAAAAAGAGAACGATTCGGCTAAAAAGACCGCCAAAAGTGGTTAAAATTTTTCTAAAAAGACCCCATTCTTTGGGAATCAAACCGCCTTTAACAAACCTGGAGCCAATGACATGATCATAACCTTGATCAAATTTCTTAACTAAATCAATAATATAATGAGGATCATGTTGAAAATCAGCGTCAAATTCAATGACCGCCACCGCCTTCATCTTTTCCATCGCCTGCTTCATTCCCCGAATATAAGCCGCCCCTAAACCCTCTTTTTTGCCTAAAGAAAGCTCAATATTCTCATATTTCTTCATCTTCTCTTTAACCACTTCCGCGGTACCGTCAGGCGAATGATCATCAACTACCAAAATCTCCATCTCGTATTTCTTAATCTTAGGAAAAACCTCTTTTTCTAAGACTTCAATCATCTTGGTAATATTCTCTTTCTCGTTGTAAGTAGGAATAATGACAACAATCTTCATGAGTTTACTCTAGCAAATAATCCTGATAAAATGCAAGCGTATGAAAATTGAGATTCTCACTCTATTTCCAGAGATGTTTAAGGGTCCCTTTAATGAAAGTATTCTTAATCGGGCCCAGGCAAAAGGCTTAACCAAGATTAAAATTCATAACCTAAGGAAGTGGACCAAAGACAAACACCAGACGGTTGATAATCGGCCTTTTGGAGGAGGCACCGGGATGATTTTAATGGTCGAGCCTATCTATCAGGCTCTCAAAGAACTTCGTCAAAAAGAAACCAAAGTCATTCTCTTAACCCCTCAAGGTAAAACCTTTAAACAGGCCATGGCTAAAAAACTGGCCAAGGAAAAACATTTAATTTTTATTTGCGGTCATTATGAAGGCGTGGATGAAAGAATTCGAAAACATTTAGTTGATGAGGAAATCTCGATTGGTGACTATGTCCTCACTGGCGGCGAGTTACCAGCCATGATTGTAGTTGACACGATTGTTAGACTAATCCCTGGTGTTCTAAAAAAAGAGGAAGCGGTTAAAAACGAGTCTTTCTCTACCAAGCTCCTTGAATATCCCCAGTACACCCGCCCAGCTAATTTTAAAGGCTGGCAGGTTCCAGAAATTCTTCTCTCTGGTAATCACCAGGAAATAAAAGAATGGCGAAAGAAAAAAGCCAAAGAAAAAACTAAACAACGCCGGCCTGATTTACTTCAAAAACCTTAAATTGTTCAGCAAAAAAATCAACGTCTTCTCTCCAGGTTCCTAATTCTAACCCAAGAGTTCTTTGGGTTCTTCCAGTTAGGAGACCGCCGTATTGAGGTCTTCTAGCAAGATGAGGATTTTGTTCTTGAAAATCAACAATTGAACTTACTTGAATAATTTTTTCAGGATTTTCTAAACCTCGCGTTTTTAGTAAAAGGTAACAACCAAATTCATGAGGCGTTGTTAAATCAAGACTGGCAAGATGATAAGTTCCTGGTTTTTTTAAATCTGCCAGAATAGCAATCCCGGCCGAAGCTCTTTCAATTGAAGTGGGATTATAGAATTGATTACCAAACAAAGGGTAAAGTTTTCCCTGATCATACCGCTCGATAAGATTATGAACAAAATCCTTTTTGGTAAAAGGTGAAACCCGGTAAGGGTAAGCAATCCGAACAATCGCCGAATTGCTATTGGCTTTCCGAACTGCTTCTTCTCCTTTTAACTTTGTCCAACCATACCAACTTAAATCATCCGGTAAAGTAGGTAAAGGTGCTTTCTCTGAATAAGGCCCTTTATTTTCAGCTGTTCCTGGGAAAACAAAATCAGTAGAAATATGAATAAAAAAAATGTCTTTTTTAACACAAAGGCGGGCAATTCTACCAGGCACAAGAGCGTTAATTTCCCAAGCAGAACCTTTTTTGTCACCTCTTTCTTTTTCAATTCCATCAACATCAGTTCTGGCCGCAAAATTGATAACGACGTCTGGCGATTCTGCCCTAATTAGTCTCTCTAAAGCTTTTTGGTCAGTAAGATCCAAACCCGTCTCTAAAAGACCTTCGGCTCTAATTTGAAAATTGTCTTCATAAAGGTCAACAAAACACGAACCAAATAAACCTGGTCCAAAAACCAAAACTTTTGGTAAATTAGTAAGGCGTTCTTTTGTTTCTTTTTGAAGAGTCATTTAACCTTTCTGAATTTCCCAAAAATCTTGACCAACAACTGTTCCTGAAGGAAGACGACCTTCATCACTACCATCATACTGATTATTAACCAAGTAAAACATTTTCACTGTCTCTTCTGATCTATTAGCTAGACCATGAGCCACTCCCCGAGGAATATAAAGAAGTTCAGGTTGATTAGCACTTAAAATTAAACGCATGACCAAACCTTTAGTCGGTGAATCTTCACGTAAATCCATTAAACCAACAATCAACCGGCCTTGAGCAATATACCAAATTTCATCTTGTTCAAAATGAAGATGCCAGGCTTTGGTTGTGCCCTTAATTGCTTCAGAATAATTAATTTGTCGAAGTCTGAATGGTGGAATCTCCTCTAATTCCAAAAGACCATCTTTTGTTAATCTGACTAATTCTGAAAAAGAGCCGTCTTCAGCGAGGTGGCATTTAACTTTTTCTCTTTTTATGCCGTCAATTTGAGGTTTTTTTTCATAAGACTCCCACGTCAACGCTTCTATGAACTCAGGAGAGATATCTTCTATAGATAATTGGTGATCAGCTTCTGTCATCTACTATCTTAAAATTAAAATTGCCCCAATCTAAAGAGGCAGAATAAACTTTCTAACATTTTTATTTTACTAAATTTTTCTATTTTTTTCTACTACCAACCGCCACTAGCACCACCGCCACCAGAACTACCACCGCTAAAACCACCAAAACCTCCACCGCTACTCCCGCCACCACCACTAAAGAAGCCGCCCCAGCTCTTAGTAAAACTGGTGGGTTTCTTTTTATTTTTCAGTTTTTTGTAATTCTTGGAAAGAAGATAATCTAAAAGAAAACCAAATATACCGAGACTAAAAGTCAAAAGGGTAAAGGCTAAAATTGTCCCGATAATTAGGCCTAAAACACCGCCCGTTATTCCCCCAATCACTCCTCCAGGCCAAAATCTTTTACTTCTTCCTAGAAAAGAAGAAACGTAAATCAGAATAATAAAACTAATAATAATGAGGGGTAAAATTGCCAAAGCCTTTACCTGAATTTCTTCCTGACTAGAAGGTGGTTCACCAGAAGTAATGTATCCCTGAATCTTTTCGACGGCGAGCTTGATTCCCTGATCATAATTATCTTCTCTAAAAGCCGGTCTCATCTCTTCCCGAATAATCTTACCAGCTCGGCCATCAGTAATCACCGACTCTAAACCATAACCTACTTCAATTCTGATTTGCCTTTCCTCCTTAGCCACCAGAATAAGCAGACCATTATCTTTTTCTTTTTTACCTATTTTCCACTGTTCAAATAAACGAACCGCATAATCTTCAACCGAATTGCCTTCCAGAGAGTTAATCGTTACCACCGCGATTTCAGCCGTGGTTTTCTCCTCAAAATCAATTAAATTTTGTTCTAAAGATTGACGATAATCAGAAGAAAGAAGCTGGGCAAAATCATTAACATAACCAGTTGCTTCAGGAAAATCCTGAGCCAACACTGGCAAAGTTACTAGGAAAAATCCTAGTAATAAAAGAATTGGCAGTTTTAGAAACTTCATTCAGGTTTCTCCGGCTGAATATTAACTTCAGGCGCTTGCTCGGCTCCTTCAACTGCTTCGAAATAGGAACGCTCGTTAAAACCAAAAGTACCAGCAATCAGATTAGCGGGAAACTTCTTGATAGTGGTGTTGTAATCTCGAACCAAATCATTGTAACGTCGCCTCTCAACGGCAACTCGATTTTCTGTCCCAGCCAATTCATCCATTAATTGAGAAACATTCTCCGATGAACGTAATTCAGGGTAGTTCTCGACCACCACCAGCAATCTACCTAAAGCTGATTCTACTTGAGTGGCGGCTTGGGCTTTTTCTTCAACCGTGGTTGCCCCTGAATAGCGGGTTCTGGCTTCAGCGATTTGGCCAAAAACCGCTTGTTCTTGAGTCATAATCCCCTCAACCGAGTTGACTAAGTTAGGAATTAAATCAAAACGGCGTTGGTATTGAGTTTCGACCTGGGCCCACTGATTATCAATTGCCTGGCTTTTGGTAACCAGATTATTGTAAAAAGAGACTAAACTTAAGGCAGCAAAAAGAACAACCGCCCCAATCACAATCCAAATTTTCTTCAAATTTCTTCACCCCCTTTCTTAGGTGTGCTTGTCAGCAACAACAAAAGCACCATAAGCTTCAGGTTTAGTTTTGGCGACAAAACCATTACCATTAACCATCCCGACCACTTCCTTAATCATTTCCCGAGTTGGACCAACATCACCCACATCAATATGGATTTCCAGTTTATATCTTTCGCCGTTTAATTTCTGGGTTAATTGAGGTACAATTTTCTCGGCTAAACGAATTGAAAGAAGGGTTTCCGTATAAATTTTATCTCGAAGACTTCTTAAATTTGTCACTTTCTTTTTCTGCCAGAAATAACGACCACCCTTGCTTTTTCGGTGAATGACTACGGCGGTAACAAAACTGACTTTCTCGTCACCATTTAATTTTTTAGTCTTTGAATCAGTCCCAATTACCAACTGATAAGAATAGTCCGGCTGTTCGCTCATAAAAGCCACTAAATCATCAACCACTTTATCAATGGCCATCTTACCTTTAGTCGGACTAATAAAAAAATTACCTGCCCTCATTACCATCCTATTTTATCATAAACCTCTGCTATAATAAAATCATGGAGATTCAGCTTAAAAACATTGGGATTAACCGCTGGCAGGTAGAAAAACTACCGCAAATGAAAGCTGAGGTGGTGGTTTATGTTAAGGAAGCCCTTTTGGAAAAAGTCAAAGAAGATCGGTCCCTAGAGCAGTTGGCTCAAGCCGCTTCTTTACCCAAACTTATTTCCCCGGTGGTGGCCATGCCTGATGTTCATGAAGGCTTTGGTCTTCCGATTGGCGGGGTGATGGCCACTAATGGCCTTGTTTCTTCAGGGGCGGTGGGCATGGACATTAACTGTGGCGTCAGATTTTTTTACAGTCAATTGAAATATGATGCCAAACTCTTTTCCCCAGAAACTCTGAGGCTTTTGATTAACCGAATCCAAAGAGAAGTCCCGGTTGGTCTAGGTCAAAGGCGTCGAGAAGCCATTCCCAATTTGCCTTTTCGGGAAATTATTTATCATGGCGCCCAGGCTTTGATTAAAAAAGGTTATGGTGAAAAAGAAGATGCAGAATCAATTGAAGAAAACGGCCGGATGGCCGGTGCTGATCTCAATCATCTTTCTGAAAGAGCCATTAAACGAGCCGAAAAAGAAGTCGGCACTCTCGGCTCTGGCAATCACTTTATTGAAATCCAGGTCTTAGAAAAAATCTATGATCAAGATTTGGCCGAAAAATGGGGCCTTTTTGAAAACCAGATTTGTGTAATGATGCATACTGGTTCTCGGGCTCTAGGGCATCAAACTTGTATTGATTACACTAGAGAATTCTCTAAAGAAGAAGCCAAATATGGGATTAAAGCCCCTATTCCTAATTTAGCCTCTCTACCAACTGATTCACCTTCTGGAGCCGCTTATCTTTCGGCCATGGCCGGTTGTGTTAATTTTGCTTTTGCCAATCGTCAACTGATTGGTCATTATGTTCGTGATGTTTTTAAAAGAGTTTTTAAAGATAAAAAAGCAAAACTAACTCTTCTTTATGATGTCGCCCACAACATTGCTAAATGGGAAAAACACCAAGGTAAGGAAGTCCTGGTTCACCGCAAAGGAGCCACCCGGGCCCTACCAGCTAACCATGAACAAAACCCTAAACATTATTTAGCCACTGGCCATCCTTCCTTGGTACCTGGGAGTATGGGTGCCCCTTCCTATATTATGGTTGGTTTACCTGACGCCAGAGAAACCTATTTCTCCATTAATCATGGCGCCGGTCGAGCCATGAGCCGAAGCGAAGCCAAAAGAAGAATTAAAAAAGAGGAATTTGAAAAACAAATGGGGGGAATTATTTACAACAAACCCTTTCATGTCATCGCTGATGAAGCTCCCCAGGCCTACAAAGATATAAACTTGGTGATTGAAACTTTAGTGGAAGCGGGTTTAAGTAAAAAAGTTTGTCACCTTCGACCTTTAGCGGTGATTAAAGGCGATTAACCTCTTTAAAAATTCTTCTCTGTTTGTTAAGATAAACCAGAAATGTTAAATACATCCTTAGTTCTTCACGCTAATCTTCAATATGCCGAAATTCCCTCTGAAGAAATTCCCCGAGTGATCAAGGAAAGCTACTTACCTACTCTTAAAGGTCTTTTAAAAATTCCTAAATCTAAAATTTCTTTTAACTTTACCGGTGTCACTCTGGAAATTTTGGAAAAGGAATATCCAGAAATAATTAATTTAATTAAAAGAGGAATTGAAAAAGGCCAGTTTGAATTACTTGGTTTTGCTTATTCCCAACCAATTCTTCCTCTTATCCAGGAAGTTGATATTAACCTTCACATTGAAAAACACCTTGGTCTTTTAGAACGACTTTTAGGAGTAAAGAATCCTCAAGGATTCTTTCTGCCTGAAGCCGCTTGGAGTCCAAACTTAGCGCCAATTTTGAAAAAGTTTGGTTTCTCTTGGACAATGATCGATTATGACCACTTAGTTTTATCCCAAACTATGGCCGGAGAATCAGTCTCCATTGAAAGAAAACCAATTGGCTTTACAGAAAGAGGGATGCATTTTTTTACCGCTTCCCTATTAAAACAAATAGTCAGCCTGCCTACATTAGCCCTTAAGTTTCGCCATGATATTAGTAATCCTGATTTTGAACCAGTTATTATTCAGGGGGCTGGAGCAGAAATTTCAGCTGTTTTGATGAAGCAAATTTGGACGCCTCTTTATTTTGGTGCCAGCTTGGCAGCACCTAAGGCTCTCTCTTGGCTTCTCAGTCCAAACCGTTTCAAAAAGAGACTCAAAAAAATGGCTCAATCAGAAAAAGTTAAAGGATTGGTTATTCCTTTTGGCAGTGATTTTGAAATTATCGGTTATCGAGGCAATATACCGGCTTCTATTCCAGTAGAAAAATTTTTAGATATTGTTAACTGGGCAACGAGTGAAAAAGACATTAACCTCACCACTCCTACTATTTATCTAAAGAAAAATCCGCCTAAGAAGAAAGTTTATTTAAGAACCGGCAGCTGGGCACCCGACAGGTCATTAAAAGTTTGGGATCAAGATCCTGATGATGTAAAACTCAATCGGCTCTGCGATGAAGCTCGCTCTTATTTAATTCGAGCTGGTAATTCCAAAAAGGCTCAAGAGGGTTGGCATCATTTGCTTTTAGCAGAAAATAGTGATGGTCGAGGCTGGAATCCTGTTCCAGAACGACGTCTTTTCTGTTACAAACACGTTATGAAAGCGATTGAAATTGGAAGAGAATTAACCAAACAATAAGATTAAGTCCTCATCAGCAGAAAAACTACGATAACACTCGCGACCGTGGCCACTAAAACATATTCCAAGATGATTCTGATATGTAATTCCTTTTTAATTGAATGATGGACAATACCCCAAACAACATAAGCAGCTGACATAATTAAAGTAATCCCCATTTGAATCTGACGATTGTAATTGAAAAGCAAAAAGATACCTAAACCAACTGATAAAAAGGCAATCAGGGCTAAATAGTGTTTTAAGTCTTTGGTCATAGAATCGCTCCTTGGCTGGTTAAAACAACGGCTAATAAAAGCATGGTAATAAAAATAAGATGAGCCAAGTTCTTTCCGGAAAGACGAACAATTCTCTTTTGGGAAACGAGGATAACGTCCAAAATCAAAGCGCCTAGAACAATACCTAAAATTAAAACAGCTAAAGTCTTAGTCAAAGCAAAAGGTGAAGTGATCGGCGAAGCCGTACTTCCCTCTTTTTCCTGAGCCAAAGCCGCCGGAGCAAGAACAATTTTTTCCTCTTCCTTTACCTCTTGCTTCTCTTCTTCTATCTTTTTTTCTTCTACGTTTGAAGCTTCACCTAATTCCGGAGTTTTTTCTGGAGTGGAAACCGTTGGCGGCGTTGTACCTGATTGTTGAGCCACGTAGGCCGAAGCCGGTGTCCCAAACATCTGAACCACCAAGGTTGTTTCTACGCCATCAAGAGTACCGTTGACCACCGCTAAACCAATCTCTTTATAATTGCCATTAAGAACATTGTCTCGATGAGTTGGTGAATTCATCCAGGCTTCAACCACGGAACTGGAATTCATAAAATCCCTGGCCAGGTTTTCACCGGCGTAAAGGTATTTATAGCCAACTTCTTGAAAAAAAGCCCAAGGAGTTCTGCCCGAAGGTGAATTGTGGGCCCAATAGTTAAAAGCAAACATATCACCGGCTTTTCGTTGAGCCGCTTCATTTAATTGAGAATTAATGGTTAAGGGCGTTAAACCGCTCTCTAAACGTTTCTGATTAGTCAATTCAACTACCTGTTCCGGAGTAATGTTTGAGGCATAACCCAAAACCGAAGGCAAGAAAAAAACATAAAAGTTAATGGCAAATTGATAAACCAAAAAAACGGCCACAATCAAAGAAAGAACAGAAGGATGGAGAATCTTTGCTTTGTGATTATTAGATTGGTGAGGAATGAAAAAATGCCTCGTCCATTCGAGCAGATTCATATAAAGCTAATTATGGGTTAAGCCTGAAATGAAGTCAAGCGAGATTAACGCTTTTTGAAGAAGTAAACTACCAAGCCAATCAGACCGCCAATAACCGCGACTAAACCAATTGTCTTCCAGGTACCCAAGCGAGAAATTGTTTCCGTGGCTGTCTGGCCTAAACC
>CAZZHA010000025.1:7393-9471 GCA_964653685.1 uncultured Gammaproteobacteria bacterium | reverse complement strand
CCTGGACCCATGGTGCTGGTGATAATGGCTTTGTTGATTTTATTAATCCCAACTGTTTCTATCAGGATCTTGAAATTAGCTTCTAGTTCTTGAGGTTTGCTGTTTACTTGGCCAATAACCAGGTGGATTAAGGGTGCTTTAACTTCGGTTTTAAATTGAGTTTTGCCCGCCATTTTTTTAGCTGTTTCTTCGGGTTTATCAGTGATCGTGCCGGCCTTGGGATTAGGCATTAGGCCTTTTGGGCCTAGGATTTTGGCATATTTTGTTAATTTAGGCATCATCGCTGGGGTAGCGAGAAGGAGATCAAAATCAATTTTTCCTTGTTCAATCTTTTTTAGAAGGGCTTCGTTGGCAATCGCGATTTTGGTTTGCTTGCCAGTAGGATGGGGAAATTTGATTCCCCCTTTTAAACCGGTTTCTTTGACAACCAGATGAACTTCAATTGAACCATTGAATTTGGAAATTGAAGTTTCTTGAGCTAGTTTGATTGCTTCTGGTAGGGAATAGAGACGTTTGCGGTCAACCTTTTTTCTAGCCTCCTGATATTTTTTACTTCTGACTTTTGTTTTAGGAGTGACTTTTTTCTTAACCGCTTTTTTTGCTTTTGGTTTGATTTCCTTGGTTAATTGTTTTTCTTTTTCTTTTAATCTCTCAGCTTCAGCCAGAATTTCAGCTCCCATATCGGTAATCCGACCGTGTTCCTTACCGGTTTTAACGAGTTTTCGCTTTTCTTCGGTGGGCTTTTTTTTAGCTTCCGAGCCGTCAATGATGGTAATTCTTTTTTTGCCCATGGAAATTATTCTTTAATTTTAATACCCATACTTTTAGCTGTGCCTTGAACAATCCTTTTGGCGGCTTCCAGATTTTCGGTATTTAAGTCAGCCATTTTTTCTTTAGCAATCTTGGTTATTTGAGCTTCAGTTAGCAATCCTACTTGTTTTTTGCCAGTTTCGCCTGAACCTTTTTCTAGCTTGATTTCCTTTTTGATTAATTCTGAGACGGGTGGAAGTTTGGTTACGAAAGAAAAGGTGTTGTCTTCATAAACCGTGATCACGACCGGAATGATTTGACCTTTTTTAGCTTCAGTTTGGGCGTTGTAGGCTTTAATAAAATCCATAATTGGCAGTCCGTGCTGGCCAAGGGCTGGACCGACTGGTGGAGCTGGGGTGGCTTCACCCGCAGTCAGATTAAGTTTAATAATGGTTTTGACTTTTTTAGGCATTTTAGATTTTACTGACTTGTAAGAAGTCTAATTCTACTGGTGTTTCTCGGCCAAAGATAGAAACAAGAACTTTGACTTTACCTTTAGCTTCATCAATTTCTTCAACCGAACCTAAGAAATCAGCAAAAGGACCATCAATAATTCTTACCGCTTCGCCAACACTGAATTTAGTTTTAAATTTAGGTGCCTCCATCTTCATAAACTTCTGGATAGCTTCCACTTCCTTATTACTGATTGGGGTTGGCTGATTACCAACACCAACAAAGCCAGTAATACCGTTAGTGGTTCTGACTGTTAGCCAGGATTGATCCGTTAAAACCATTTTGATAAGCAGATAGCCAGGGAAAATCTTTTCTTTGACTTTCTTTTTCTGGCCGGAACGGATTTCAATTTTTTCTTGAGTAGGCACCAGAAGTTCTAGGACTTTATCTTCTAAACCCATTGACTCAACTCGTTGTTTTAATTGTTGAGCGACTTTGTGCTCATGGCCTGAATAGGTGTGAACCACAAACCAACGAGCCTTTTTACTATCAGCTTTACTGATAATAATGTGTTCAGGGCTTGATTTTCTAACCTTGCTTTTTGTTTTTGGTTTGGTTTTCTTAATTTTAGTTGGCATTATTTTATTTTTTTATTTCCTAATAACTAATCCGGCTAGATTAGTAAAAAGCAGATCAAAAGCCCCCAGGAAAAGAGCTGCTACTACCGTGGTGGCAATGACAATCAAAGTTAGCCTGATTGCTTGTTCTCTTGACGGCCAGGAAACTTTGGTTAATTCTGTTCTGACTTCTTTCAAAAAAACAAAAGGCTTAGCCTTTTTAGCGAATGACAGTTCCATGATGTTTGAATTTTATCA
>CAZZHA010000025.1:0-7293 GCA_964653685.1 uncultured Gammaproteobacteria bacterium | reverse complement strand
ATCAGTTGAAGGGGAATAATGGCCAGGAGAGGAAAGAGATATTGACTGCTTTTAGGTAAATCAATTTTTTCTTTAACGCTTTTTTCAAGCAATTTACCTGGTTCAGCAATGGCAATAGCGGTTCCTTGGCGACAGGTGACTTCGTTAATATGATTAATCATCGTTTTTTCGTCTTTGGGCGTTGAGATAAAAATCACCGGAAAGTTTTTCTTAATTGCTGTGAGAGGACCATGTTTAAATTCTGAACTAAGCATACCCTCGGCGTGGGAATAGGTGGTCTCTTTTATTTTTAGGGCGCCTTCTAAAGCAATGGGTTGAGAAAGACCGTAGCCCAAACAATACAAATCTTTTATTTTGTTTAATTTTTGGCTTATTTTTTTGGCTGAACTTTGGGTTTGATTAATTGTTTTTTTAATCAGGCTGGGAAGACGACTAAGAAAATTGATTTTTTTATTAGCGAGGCAATGGCTAAGATACAAGAGAATGATGGCCTGGTTCATAAAAGTTTTGGTAGCAATCACACTTTTCTCGTAACCGCAAACTAGAGGTAGATAGACATCACTTTCTCTCATTAGGGTGGAGCCAAGAATGTTGGTAATGCCCAAGATAGGAGATTTTTTCTTTTTAATAGCTTTAACCACGTTAATGATATCTTTAGTTTCGCCGCTTTGACTAATGAGGACGGTGACATCGTTTTTTTCTAATCCCGGCAAGAATTGTTCCAGGAATTGAGGGGCGAGAACCGGAAAAGCCGGTTTTTTAGCAACCAGAGAAAAGTAATAGGCACCTAAAACGGCGGCATGATAGCTTGAACCGCAGCCTACTAGGTAAATTCTTTGGGCTTTTTTAATCGGGGCGAGAAATTTTTTAACATATTTTGAGGCTTTGAGAAAGTCAATTAAGTCTTGGGATGCCTGGGATTGTTCATTAACCTCTTTGAGGTAGAAATAAGGATAGCCAGCTTTTTGGGCGGTTTGGATGGATTCGGTTACGTTTTCGATTGACCGCCTTAATTTTTTCCCGGTTTTAATATCATAAATTTCAATTTTTTCAGGTGAGAGAATGATTGCTTCACCATCATTAAGACGGACAATTTTTCTGGTAAAAGGTAAAAGAGAAGGGAGGTCAGAAGAGATATAGGTTTCACCCTGACCGTAACCAGCGACTAAACTCGAGCCTTTTTTGACAGCGTAGATTTTATTTTCTTTGGTGGTGGTGATGAGATAGGCATAGTCGCCCTCAAGAATACGATAAGCTTGGCGGAGAGACTGAAGCGGGGATTGACCTTGAAGAAAAAAATGATCAAAGGCGTGGACACAGGATTCGCCGTCATTAGTACTTCTGACTTGATGATTTTGCTTAATAAATTTTTCTCTAAGAGGGAGATTATTAACAATGTTGCCATTGTGGGCGCCAATAATTGATTTTTGGCAGCCGAAATGAGGCTGGGCATTTCTTTTGGAAGGTGCACCAAAAGTGGCCCAGCGAAGCTGGATAATCCCTCGCTTGCCGGTCATTTGGTCAAATTTGAGCTTCTGGGCAACGTTTTCAATTTTACCAATATCTTTCTTGAGGTTAATTTTATGGTTGAAGATGGTCGCACAGCCTACCGAGTCATAACCCCGATAGGAAAGTCCTTTACCGCCCTGGAGAAGTTTCTTGCCGATTTTTTGGTTTTTGTTGCTAACAATCCCAAAGACTCCGCACATAGACTAGAGACTAGCAAAAATGAAAAGGTAAAACAAGTCAGGAGTTTTTATTATTCTTCTTCGTTATTTTCTTCTTCATCCAACTCTTCTTCTTTTTCAGACTTCTTTTTCTTTTTTTCCTTGGGTTTTCGGGCATAACCAATAAAAGAAATAACCGCGCCGATAAGGGCCAGAAGGATGAGAGAAGCGATTAGGGCTTGACCGGTTGAAAAAAGGCCTAAGACTTTTCTTGATTCTTCTTCTGGACTAGGACTAGCTGATTCTTCTGGAGAAGGCGAAGGTTCTGGGGTCGCTCCTTCTTCAGCGACTGCTTCAGACGAAGGGCTAGGACTAACCTCTGGTTTAGATGAAGGTTCAGCTGATTCTTCTGGAGAAGGCGAAGGTTCAGGCAGATGATAAGTAATTGAAAGCAGGGGATGGTTGCTGGTGTATTCTCGGCTTCGAAACGAACGGGAGAAACTACCAGCGCCATAACCAATTCCCACTCCATAATTAGGTAGTTCTCCCTCTAGCCAGTTTTCAACAAAATCAGTGATTTCCCAAGATTTGTAACCGGGAGTCGTATCAATATTAACGGTCAGGCCAGTTGATTCATCAAACATGGGTCGGTTCGACCATTTCACTTGGGTTTCTGACCAGCCATTAAGAATTTTAGCGGTCATTGTCGGAATTGATGAATCACCACTGGAATCATAGAGATAGAGCTTAAGAGTGGCGGAGTCAATCGTGGCTTCTTCTGGGATAGAGGCGAGATCAAAACGAACTAAACTCCAGCGGTAAACTGAATCATGAGAGATGACTAATGAATGAGCGGAAGCGTAATTGTTTTCAGGATAACCATCATTAACAAAAGAATCGGCCACAGCGGTTAATTCAGTCGTTTCAGCCAAAGCGATGCCAGGCAGAACAAAAAGAAGAATCAAGGCGGGCAGAAGAGAGATGAGTGATTTAACCCGCTTCATTGAATCAAATTGTATAATATTAAATCAATTTTGTCAAAGACAATTCTTTTATTTTAATTTAGAAGATTCTTTATGCTCGGTCTTTTTTTGACACTTTCGACAATATTTCTTTAAAACCAGTTTATTGGGTGTATTGGTTTTTGATTTGCTGGTGATATAGTTTTGCGATTTGCAAACCGTACAGATTAGAATGATTGGTTGTCTTGGTCCTTTTTTTGCCATGATAACGGGATTTTAACACAAAATTTACTTTTTCTCAAAGATAATTTATGGTAAAATTAAGAATAAAGCCAGGGTACCGAAGTAGTCAAACGGAGCGGTCTGTAAAACCGCTGGCGCAAGCCTTCGGGGGTGCAAGTCCCTCCCCTGGCACCATTGGCTGGCGTAGCTCAGACGGTTAGAGCGCGAACTTGGTAAGTTCGAGGTCACCGGTTCAATTCCGGTCGCCAGCTCCAAATGGCCAAGATTGATAGAAATAAAAGAAGAAGCCAAATCAAAATTAAACAAAGAAGAAAAAAGAAATTGGCTAAGTGGCGCCAACTTTATTCAAAAGCCGGGAGTCAGGAGAAAAAAGAAGAAATTTTGGCAAAAGTTAGGCGATCGGTTCCTTTACTCTCCAAAGAAGAATTTTTAGCCTCAATCAAAGAATAAATTTTTTAATGCTGGTTAAATATTGATTCGGTAAGGCTTACGGATAATTAATCCTGAAGTTAGTTGGGAATCAATAACCAGGCGGGCGTTGGTAATGTTGGTGTGATAACGACAAGCCCCGTGAGAGCAGGTGCCGAAAAGAAGTTCTCTTTGTTCACTGCCAGTTTCTGGTGTAGCTGTGCCCATGGCACCTTGGGGAATACCATTAGCGTCATAGGTCAGAGTATAGGTGACGGTGCTAATACCACTAAAACCAGAAAAATTAATTAAAAGGCCTAGTCTATCGGGCCGGAAGCGAATCGTTGAGTTGATGCCTCGAGTGTAAGTTCTAGCAACGGGCGCGCCGGTAACACTGCCTCTGGGAGGACGAGTTTTAGCGGCTTTGACATTTGAAACTAAAATGGAGAAAGCGAGGCTGGTAAGGATAAAGGCAATTAAAAATTTCTTCATTAATTGGAGCATAGCGGGTTGTTAATTAGCTGTCAAGTTTCTTTATTATTATTATCTTGATTATTGATTTCTTGAAAAATGATATGATAGAGTGGTCTTAATGGAAAGAAAGAAATTATTATTGATTATTGGTTTAGTTGTTCTTTTTATTTTAATTGGGAGTGTGGTTCTTTTTAAAATCAAAGGCAGCCGATCATTAGTTGGACCAATTGTTAAGGAAAGCGAAACTTCTGAAGAATTGACTTGGGAAGACCCGGCCGGCTTTAACTTTCTTTACCCTAAAGAAATTAAAATTGATCCTCATGAAGAAGATGAGGAAAACTACGCTCATCTTGAATTAACTTCTGATGATCATTCGGGTAAGATTTTAGTTTGGGTGAAGGAAACAGAATACACTGATATCGAAGATTGGTTGGAGGAGGAGATTGGGGAGGAGGAACAGGTTTTCGATACCGAGCTAGATACTGAACCGGCCAAGAAAATTGCTTTTGCTGATCCAGAAAAATTAGTGGTGGCGGCAATTGATGTTGACTCTTTAGTTTTACTGGAAATGTATCCTGATGAAGAGGATTATTGGCAAGAGGTTTACAGTGGGATTCTTGATACCTTCACTTTTATTCCTCTTGAAGGCGAAGAAACGGATTCTACTGGTTGGCAAGGAGAGGGGGGTGCAGGTGGCATTATTGAAGAACCCGAGGAAGTGATTGAGTAACTGCTTTTTCTCCTTTTTTAATCATCAGCTAACTTGACTTTTTTGATATCTTAAGATATAATAAGCAACAGAAATTAACGTTTTGACACCTCTGCGAAAGCAGAGGCTTTTTTATATAAAAAAATGTTAAAAGAAACGTTTATCAGTACGGTTGCTTTAGTTTCTACCGCTTTATTGCCGGTTTCTCAGGCGGCGGGTCCGTTATTGTCGCCAGTGCCTGATTATCTTTTGGTTTTTAATCAGAATGAAGTCGTTTTGGCTGAAGAAATCTTGGATTTGACGATTCGTGAACCTAATCCAGACGCTAATCAGGGTTATACTGACAATATTCTATTAGCCCTACATTATTTAAAAGGGGATATTAAAAATCCCAAAATTAATTGGGATTGGGTTCGTCAACCTTTTGAAGTTTCTTTTATTCTTCAATCAGGTGAGGTTTTTGCTTTCCATGAGAATGTTTTAGCTGAATACCAGAATCCTCAGGTGACGATCAATTCTCGTTTCTTTATTGATGAGGGTTACAAGAGCGTTTGGGGATTGGGTGGTAATGGAGTTTGTCACTTAGCTTCTTTGCTTAACTGGGTGGCCAGTGAAGCTGGTTTAGAGGTGATGGCTAAGGCTAATCACGACTTTGCCCCAGTACCGGGTGTGGCGCGGGAATACGGAACTTCGATTCGTTCCCAGAGCCCTAACCAGAATTTATATCTTACTAATAGTCTTGATTATCCGGTTATTTTTAAATTTATCGCTGATAATCAAAGGGTAGTTTTAAGAATTAGTCAATTAAATAAGATAGTTGACTAAAGGAGTTTATTTTTGAAGATTGCTTCGGCTATCTTTTCAGCAAAAAGCTCGCCGCCTGGGCCTGAAGGGTGGAGATGATCACCTTCATTAATATAGACTCCTTTACCGTTCTCGTTTTCATCAAGACTGGAATGATAGGCATCAGCTAGGGGATAGTTTTGAGAATTGGCGAAATTAATGAGGTTATTGAGATACTTCTTTATAGTTTGAGCTTTTTCTTTCTTTTGATCAGGCGGTAGGTTAATCCCGTCAATACCATTACAAAGAGTGTTTTCGTTTGGGGCAATTGTGGCCGCGAGGATAATCTTTGCTTGGCTTTGATTTTTGATGGTTTGAATGATGCCGCCTAAAGCTAACCATTGGCGATCTAGACCAGCTTGATTATTTTCCCAGTGATTGTAGGCAAAAGATTCAATCACAATAATATCTGGGTTTTGGGATAAGAGAGCTGGAAATTCTCTGCCTAGATAAGTATATTCTTTGGTTAGTCTGGTCAGACCATATTCGATATTACTGGCACCGACACCATAATTAAGGAGTTTGAATTGAGTTTGAGGATAATATTTTTTCAAAGCCGCTTCTAATTGAGGTAAGTCCGGTTGCATGACGTCAATCATTGAGTCACCGAGCAGGGCAATGGTGTAAGTTCCGGTAATTCGGGAAGATTCGCTATTCTCTTCTTTTTTTTCTTCTTCTTGAGTTGTTTCAGTGCCAAGCACTTTTGGTTGAGGATTTTGGGCTAGGAGAACGGCAAACTTGCCTTTATTCTTGTTGGTTTGATTTTTATTTATTGGTTGGGTTTGGGAGTGATAAGCAATGGTTGGAGTTGGTACTTCTTCAAGAGAGATAACTTTTGGGGAAGAGAGATGGTTAACAATGACTAGTGGTGAAATGAAAACAAGAGTAAGAAAACTTAATTTGCTTATTTGGGCAAGGAAGGGCTTCATTTTCCTGGAGCTGGAGGCGAGATTTGAACTCGCGACCTACTGTTTACAAAACAGTTGCTCTGCCACTGAGCTACTCCAGCATTATCTTGATTTTAACAAAAGAAAAAAGAGAAAGCTAATTTTGAGGAGAGATAAATTTAAGTAAATAAATCCTACCGAAGAGGGGGAGTGCAGAGCTTTTTTCCTGAATGAATTCAAGTGGGTGTCCGCCTCTAAACCCCACGGGGTTTAGAGAGCTAAACTCCCTTAGAAACGCTGAGGAAAAGTGCTTACATTCCTGATCCTTTTCCGGCAGGACAAGTTAAAAATAGCATTTTTTGTTTTCATAGTCAAGAGGCTAAACTATAACTTTATAGATCAATTTTTTTACACAAGCGGAGCGTTGGGAATAAGAAGAGATAAGATAAGGTTAATGATAGGCGAGATAATGGCAATGATCGGTGAGGTGCCAAAAAAAGGAAAGATAAGAAAGATGAGAATGAAAAAACCATATCGGTTAAGGAAAATGTCTATTTTGTAGGCATTTTCTCTGGGTAAGAGACCAATCAGAACTTTACCGCCATCTAGAGGGTGGATGGGGATGAGATTAAAGATGGCGAGGATGACACTCAGGGTGATAAAAGGGAGGAGAATAGTTTGAATGATGATGGCAGAGCTAAGGAAAAGATGTGATAGACGAATAATTAAGGAAAGGATCAGAGCTAAAACTAGATCTGCGGCTGGTCCGGCAAAAGAGATAACCGCTGCGTCTCGGCGCGGATTGCGGAGATTAAAAGGATCAATCGGGACTGGTTTACCCCAGCCAAAACGAAAGATAAGGAGCATCAACGTCCCAATCGGATCAAGATGAGCGAGGGGATTAAGGGTGACTCTACCAGCTAGTCTGGCGGTAGGGTCGCCCAAATGGTCGGCTGTCCAGGCGTGGGCAAATTCATGAACCGTAACCGCGACCAGAAGAGCGGCGGCCCAAATAGCAAAAGAGAAAGGATTGGTAAAAAGATATTGTAACATGATGCCTGTTTTGTTATTATACTATATCATATGGCATTTAAATGTGA
>CAZZHA010000024.1:0-9595 GCA_964653685.1 uncultured Gammaproteobacteria bacterium | reverse complement strand
CTTCAGGAGTGTATGGCTTTGAGCCGTGAGGGTTCGACTCCCTCTCCGTCCACCCGATCTTAAGCGCTCGTGGCGGAATTGGCATACGCGATAGCTTGAGGAGCTATGCTCTTTTGAGCGTGTGGGTTCGAGTCCCACCGAGCGCACTTTAGGGCGATTAGCTCAATTGGCAGAGCGTTTGGTTTACATCCAAAAGGTTGGGGGTTCGAGACCCTCATCGCCCACCAGGCAAGGTAGCCAAGGTGGTCACGGCGCGTGTCTGAAAAACATGAGATGGCGGTTCGACTCCGCCCCTTGCCACTAATACCTTTGCTATAATAGAAACATTGCGGGAGTAGCTCAGCTGGCAGAGCGTCTCGTTGCCAACGAGAAGGTCGCGGGTTCAAATCCCGTCTCCCGCTCATCATATTGCGAGGTCGTCTAATGGTAGGACAGTGCCCTTTGAAGGCATCGATGATGGTTCGAATCCATCCCTCGCAGCAAAACATTTAGCTTCAAAAAACTACATCAAACCGAACAATGGTGTAGTGAATTCGAACTTTATCTTCAAAAGTGATATAAATATTTTGTGACTGAAATTCCACCTGTAGATGAAAATTTAGCAACCACCCCTGAGAATAGTGCTGACAATGAACTTCTAGGAAGAACCAGAAGATGGGTAGACGAGAGATCCCTGACAAGCGTTGAGGCAATAAAACATCCAAAACTGGCAATGAAATTGCATTGGGAAAGAAATGCCAGAAGGCAAATTTCTGAAGATATTCAAAAAGATATTCGAACGCATAGCTTGCAAAATCCTTTAACTCCTGAATCGGTAGCACAAAGAGCAATAAATATTGGTGAGATTCCAAAAGTAGCCCCTTTTAGGGACACATTAACTGGTGAAAGTTTCTACCAAATACTAAGGCGTGAGGGTGAAGATATAATTGCCGAAGAAAGAAGAACTAACGACCTATCTTCTGAAGCTAATTTAATTTCCCAGGCAAGACTAGACTCTCAGGGACAAACAGAATTAACTCTTACCTTCATTGGTGAGAGATACCAAGCGAGAGATGCGAATCCAAATATTGTTCATTCTAATGAGTTTCCCTGTGCAACAGTAAAAGTGTTTGATACTCTGTCTAAATCGGTTGATCGTGCCCTAAGAATTGAAAAGACTTCTGATAAACCAACTCAGAATAAGGTATAGTTTCTAACCAGTTTACGGTTCGGAAATCATCCATGAGTCTTAGCTAGGAAAAGCCCTATTTATTGGGCTTTTTTTATTTGTATTCTAACTTTGGGCGTGAGAAATAGGTCCTGAATTTTTAGTTTTCCAAAAAGGGTTTGTTGACAAATCAAAAAGATAATGTTATAAAAGTTTTACTGCCTCAAGAGCAGCTATTTTTTTAAAGAAGACATTATGTCTGAAACACTAAAACCACCCTCTCAAGAATTTAATTTACCTAGTGCAGAAGAGATAATAGGTTTAACCCATAAACTACAAGATTTAATACGAACTGACTCTAACGCTCATTATGAACATATACTTGGCTATGGTGACGGTCAAGCTCTGGAAGTTGATTTTCCTGACGGTAGCAAAAGAGAATTAGTCTGGATAGATAAGGAAGAAGGAAGGGGAATATTAGCGTGGAGCGACAAGTCGAAACTCTCATATTTCATTCCAACAGATCGTTGGAACTTGATTCATGTAAGTTCTGATAAATCCGTTCAATTTACAGGGATTTTTTATGATGAACGTTACCCAGGCTCCAGAGCAGAAGCTAAGTTTGTAGATTGGGTTGATTTCTGTAATCTTCTTTCCCTAGCACAACAACTTGAAGAAGCTTAACGTTTTCTTTCGTTAAATATCATTACTATTTGAAAAGTTTAAAACTGTAAAAACTCTACTGATTTCTGATAAACTATTCTTGGAAAGGTAAATTTATAAGTTCGGAAATCATCAACGACTCCCAGCCAACACGGACACCCACAGTGTTATTAAATCTAAAATAAACTAAGTACTTGATTTATTGATTCTCTTGGAGTATAATGGTTTTTTGCATTAGCAGATTGAAGTAATACATCTGCTTAATTTTGAAACAACTTTTGATTAGATGAGCTAAAGATAATAAAACTCCAAATAATATTTTCTTTTTAAGTTTGTATCTTTTTCCCTATTCACATTTTGACTTCTTACTTGAGCAGTTATATTCCTTTAATTTGGTTATCTACTAGTAATCTAAACCCTGATAAAGATTAAGCTGGTTACCAATTTGTTGATTGAACGAGTTTACGAGACTAATCGTTAACCAACTTGTTATCGCGATTGAAATGATGGTTAAGCCAAGGGCGACGAAGCCAATCTTCTTTGATTTTTCATCTGATTGACGTAAATATTTAATCGCCGGCCAGATCCCCAGTGGGGGTAAAAAGAAGCTTACAGAGTAAATCAATAACTGTTTTAAAAAAGTGGTTGATAAAGGTTTTTCTTTTAGTTTTTTCCCGCAATTCGGGCAAAAATAATCTGATAAAGAAATGTTGGCTTTGCAATAGGCACACGTGGTTTGAGACTCCATATAAGACCAATACTACTCTTAAAGATAAAGGGGGTCTAGACCGACCTAATCAGCTTGGCACCGGCTATTTAAGCGTTAGTAAGTATTCATAAAGGGGTAGGTTCATTTCTCAGCCAGAACCAACAAACTGTCTAAAGGAATTGGTATCAAGACCCTTTTCAAGAAACTAAGATAATTTCCCAATCTTTTTACCAAGGTTCTTAACCAACCTTGACGAAAATAATAAGGCAGGAGTTGGAAGATAAAGTCTAATCGATATTTCCGGGCCGGATCCGGCAAGGTTTCCACTAGAGTATAGCCAGAATTCTTGGCAAGTCGGGTTAAACTACTAGCCGTAAAAAAGTACAAATGATCCGGATGCCGATAGGCAAACCACGAAGAACGCATTAAGAATCTCTGCCATCCACCCGCATTTGGGGTTGAAACCAAGAGTAACCCTCCTGGCTTCAAAAGCCGATAAACTTCTTTTAAAAAAGCCTCTGGATCTCGCAAGTGTTCCAAAGTCTGAAAAACCGTTATCAAATCAAAAAAAGCAGATTGGTACTTTTTTTTCTCCAACAGGCCATACTCAATCGTTTTCACTCCCAATCTTTTTCTGGCCTCGACTACTGCTTCCCGCGACAAATCAAGACCATGAATTTCCCATCCCTCTTGCTGTGCCACCTCGAGAAAATAACCAAGACTACAACCAATATCTAAAACCTTGCCTATCTTCAATCCTGGCCGAGCCTTTTTTAACTTGGCCATCACCTCAGCAAAATAAAGCAAGAATGATTCCTCTTCCGCCCGGTAGGATAAATAACCGGCCACCTTTTTTTCTCGATGGCCTTTATGTTGCCAAAAATCTCCCTGATAGTAAGATTTAATTTCCTTTTGACTCGGTAAGGGATAACAACCTTGAAGACCACACTCCAAGCACTGCCAATACTCCCGCTTAAAACGATGAAATAAAGTCTTTTTTTGAGAGGATGAACAAACCGGACATAAAAAATTGGCTTCCACTAGCACCATTATATAATATTAATCTTGATTGAAAAATCACTTATAGAGTGTCGTCTTTAATCGTCTCCTATAACCTGTCCTTAAAAAAATCAACCGTTCTCTGCATGGCAATATCAAAGTAAGGAGAAGTAAGATTGTGTCCTCCGCCTTGATACTCGTAAAATTCATATTCTTTATTGTTTTCTTCTAATACCGCGACTAAATCTCTAGAATAGGCAATATTAACAACCGGGTCATTTAAGGAGTGGTGGATTTGGAGGGGTTTGGAGAGATAACCAATATTTTCAGTGAGAGAGATGGACTGCCAAAAAGGATTGCTAAAATCGATTGATTGGGGATTAGTCCTTATTTTTTGAATTTCAGGAGAAACTTCTCTGTTTTTCTGGGCTTCTCCTTCCCTTGTTTCATATGGTCTATGAACATAACTAGTGTCGCTAATTCTGTAAGTAGCAAAGTCTTGATAACTATAAACCGCGCCCGACCAGATAACGCCCGCTTTTATTTCATCTGAAATTAACATCGCTCTTAAGACTAAATTCCCGGCCATACTATGTCCCCAGAGACCAATTCTATCAGGATTGACTTTTTCAAATTTTTGGAGGCTTTTAAGGGCACTAATCGCGTCAATGGTATAGGCCGAAGAGAAATAAGAACCTGAAGGATCTCCTTCTGAACGACCATTGCCTCGATAGTCAATTTTAAACACCACCAATCCGTTTCTGGCAAGATAATTGACATATTCAGCGTATCCTTCGGTGGTTTGGTACTGGGTCGGAGGAATGTAACCGTGGTTGAAAACTATGGCTGGAAAACCTCCCTCTGGCTTATCTACCAAGGGAACGGTTAACAAACCATAGACTTTGTTTCCTTCGCTTAAATAACTGGCAAGATATCTTTTGTAGTTTGAACCGTCTTGAAGCTCTTCTTCAATTTTGAGAGATTCGGTAACTATTTCTAATGTTCTCAAGTAATTAATACTTATTGGCGATACATCGGTGTTTGTTTCCGATTTTTCAAGACTCTGTTTATTCTTTATTCCAAAACTTTCACCTTTATTCAAATAAAAAATCAACAAAAACACCGTTATCAATAAGAATAAAAAAAAGATAGGCAACTTTCTCAATTTCATGCGTTTAATAATACCACTAATTTAAAAAACATAAAGTTGTTGGTCTTGAATGATTAAAGATTGATGAGCTAGAATCGACTCATGAAAAGATTGTTTATTATTCATCCTCTTTTCTTAGCTCTTTATCCTCCCTTAGCTTTTTTCATTCATAATCTTAGCGAACTTGAACCAGGATTAATTTTTATCCCGGTTTTAGCGATTGTTGGTTACAGTCTCTTCCTCTGGTTAATTATTAATCTTATCTTTAAAGATTTTAAAAGATCAGCCATTTTTGTCTCTCTCTTCTTGATTTTCTTTTTTTCCTATGGTCACGTCTCTAATCTTCTCCAAAAAGTAATTGAATCTAAATTATTCTTTAAATATGATG
This sequence comes from uncultured Gammaproteobacteria bacterium, assembly GCA_964653685.1. GTDB lineage: Bacteria > Patescibacteriota > Microgenomatia > PFEM01 > JAHIFH01 > DATKWU01. The sequence goes on along the minus strand of CAZZHA010000024.1, from coordinate 4,539 downwards.
GCTTTTTTCTTCTTTTTTGGTTAACTCTTTTTCTTCTGACAAATTACTTTATCTTTAAAAAAGTAAATACTCGTCAAAAGATTAACCAAATCACCAAATTCTTAAATATCGTTAGTCTTGTTTTGGTTTTAATCTCTTTTGGTCAGTTAATTAATTATCATTATCAATCCCGCTTTCTTCACCAAGAAATTTCCTCAATCAGAAAAGAAGAAATTAAACAAGCCCAATCAACCAAAGGTACAGAATTACCAGATATTTATTATCTCATCTTTGACCGCTACGCCAGTCTCCAATCTCTTAAAGAATACTATGATTACGATAATCGTGAGTTTATCAACTTTTTAACCCAAAAAGGCTTTTATGTGGCTAATCAAAGCTATGCCAATTATCCGATTACTGATCTTTCTCTCGCTTCCTCATTAAACATGGAATTTCTTGATCTTTTAAGCCGGTCTGTTGGTTCAGATTCAGGTGATTTTCGACCAATTTATGAAAAGCTTACTAATCATTTAGTCGGTGACTTTCTCAAAAGCCAAGGTTATCTTTATTACCATCTTGGCTCTACCTGGTGGCCGACAGGCGTCAATAAAAATGCTGATGTTAATTATCGTTACCAGCATCCTCGACCCTTGTTGGTTTTTCTTTTTAAGTTTCTGGAAACCACCGCTCTCTATCCCCTTTATTCGGGTTCAATCACCATCAACGAAAAAGACTTAATGGCACCGCTAAGTTATGAAGCCCTGACTCGAGAAACGACCTTGGATCAACTCGAAGCCTTAACCAAGATTCCTGACTCACCTGAACCAAAATTTGTTTTTGCTCATCTTCTCTTGCCTCATGAGCCCTATGTTTTTGATCAAGACGGTCGTTTTCTTTCCAGAAAAGAGGGGATTGAAGGTGACCAAAGAAAACTTTATCTTAACCAACTAATTTATGCTAACCAATTAATCAAAGAAATGATTGAAAAGCTTTTGGTAAAAACCAAAGGTCAGGCGATTATTATTATCCAGGCTGATGAAGGTCCTTTCCCTAAAAGATATAAAGAAAGGGAATATGTTTTCCAATGGAATCAAGCTACTCTTGACGAGCTTAAAGAAAAGCTTAGCATTCTCAACGCCTATTATCTGCCTAATATTAATTACAGCGGTCTCTATCCTTCAATCACTCCAGTCAACACTTTCAGATTGGTCTTTAATCTCTATTTAAGAACCAGCCTGCCTCTTTTACCAGATGAAATTTATGTGATTCAAGACAGAAGACATCCTTACCAATACATTAACGTCACCAATAAACTTCGCTAGACTATTAGATATATAAATAGAGGATTCTTTGAGAATCTTTGATGGCTGTTTTTTCTTTAAGAGTGAAAAACTTGTTGAATTCTTTTTCAAAATTAGCCTGGTTGTAATCAACAAAAATATCTTTTCGGTTAAGCAAAAGTCGCTGAACCTGAGAATCGGTTTTGGGAACAAATTCAATAATCAAAGACTGACCAATTTGATGAAAAAATTGGGCGATTTTGATTAAAGGCAGATTATTGGCAATTGCCAGATGGTGGATAAGAGCTAAAGCCAGAATCATTTCCGCTGGGCCACGAGCTTGTAAAGATTTTCTTTCTTCATTGGCCCAACCCAGGCTCGGACTGGGATTAATCAAATCAAAAAGAAGAGGAAAAAGATTCTTTTCTTTCTTTTTTTTGACCTGAAGATAATTTTTCTCAACCGTACTGGGATCAAAATCAAAAGCCATTACCTGAACCCTTTTTTTCAAAGCCAGCCGGCTAAACTCGCCAGTATTGGCACCTAAATCCCAAACAGAATGAGGCCTAACTTGATTCAAATATTTTTTGACTAATTGTTTTTTATGAGCAAAAGCGGTTCGAGAATAGTTAGTGGCCGAATAATAATCTTGCCATTCGGTTTTAGTTTCTGGCCATTCTAATTTTTTAATAGTTGTTTCTAAATTATTAATCAGCGACGTAAAAGCCTGATTGCCGGTTCTCATCCTTCTTTGACGCAAAGAAATTTGTTTACCAGCTAAATGCTTTTGACTTTTAGCGTGAAGGTGAAGATGAGCTAATAAAGATAAATTAAACCAAGTTTTTTTAGGCAAAAGTTTAACCACTAAATCTAAAGGTAAACCGTCAATATAAACCTTAAGCAATTGATTTAAATGAACATCAGTCAAACTCATTAAAGCCAGGGGGGCCAAAAAATGCTGGCAAAATTGACGATAAGCCACCCAGGGTTTACCCTCCTCATATTTTTCAAAAGAAAGGGTATCGATTAAAACTGGCTGACCTTCAAGAAACTGAAGATTATAGACACTGGCGTCTTTCAAAGACATTCCCGATTCAAAAGCAATCTTTTGAACTTTAAGTGTCACCAAAGCCGCATCTTTTAATTGACTAAAACACCATTCATAAGGATAAGAAATAAAAGGAATTAGTTGAGGCTTGATGACTTTATAAGTTTCTCGAGAAGCAAACTGTTTAGGATTAATTTCCTGGTGAGAAATCAGTAACTTTTCTTTAACCAGTCTTTGGTAAAGCCCAGACTTAACCAAAAGATCATAATCATCTTTATAGGAATTGTTAACCTGTCTGTAGATTTTTCCATTCTGATAAAAAACCTGGCCGCTCGGATCCCTAAAAGAACTTGGTTCTTTAATGATTCTTTTCTTCATTGCTCTTGGCTTTAAAGAAGCTTTTCAAAGAGGCAATTAATTTCTTCAGCAAATTAGTCCAAAAAGATTTAGTCAGATAAAGACCACCAAGAAAACCGCCAATAATTAACTGAATAAAATAGCTACCTGTTCCAGGATCAAGATAAGCCAAAGCTTGAGAAGGAAAAATAAAAAAGAAAAAGATTAAAAAAAATAGAACTTTCATTTTCATTAAAAGATTCTCTCTTCAAGGCTAAAATGATTATAGCACAACTAAAATTAATAATAAAAAATCAAAAAACAACCTCTAAGACTTATAGTATTTGACTGTTAATAACTTTCCTGCTATGATAAGGTCCATAAGGTTGAATTAATCAACCTCTTGCAAAATTGACAGAAGAGAAAGGACGATGAAGATGCGGGTAGTAGAGAGAAGAGTTTACGAAGTTCACGTCGGGACCTCTCCCATCAGGGTGGAGGTCTACTACAAGGGACCGCAGAACTACGGACTTCAAGTGTCCGGATCAATCGCAGCCACAACCAGGGCGGAAGGACATTCGATCCAACCGCTAGGGGAAGAAGCAATTAGCCGGACAAAGGAATGGTTCTTCCAAAGACTCGCGGTCCGCGAACTTTCCAAATCTCCAGAGTGCCTGGAGATTTGGAAAAGAATTGAGACTTGGTTCAGGGAAATCCTGAATACAGAACCTCAACAAGCCGAAGAACGTCCGAGGGTTCGGCAAGGAATTCAGGCTCTTTTCTGGAGCAACAGACCCTGAACCAGGCACTGGCCTTTTTGCTCCACAAGAGCAAACTGGAGGGTAATACCCTTGTAGACTAAATCTACGCCAAACTTTTTTTTCTTTTTAGAAACTTAAGAAGTAATGAATTTTCGCTTTTTGTTTAAGTTCTTCTAACCAAGATTCAAATTTTTCTGACAGCTTTTCTTGTTTGATTTGTTCTTCAATATCAGCTTTAATCTCTTCAAAGGTAACGTCTTCACCAATAAGCTCTTTGTTTTCTTCAAAATAATTACTGATTTCTTCTTCAGAAACAGTAATGTCTTTGCCTAAAACTTCTTCAACAATCAACTGAACTTTTATTTGTTCTCCCACAGATTTTCTTGACAAACCTTGAGCTTGGAGTAGTTCATCTAAATCAGACCCTTGAGAGGCTACTTGAGTTTCGATTTTCTTGATTTCTTCATCGATATCTGTTTGTCCAATCTTGATTCCTAATCGCTTAGCTTCCTGAAGAATTAAAGATTGGGAAATTAGACTATCAAGGGTTTGTTGACCACTCTGTTTTTCCAATTCTCTATCTAAAGCCAAACGGGTGATTGGTCTATTATTAACCAGAGCTACCAAAAAAAGATGTTTAAAATTAAACAAAAAGCCAAAAACAATAAGTAAACTCAAAACAACAATCAAGATTTTCTTCATCCGCTCATCAAATTTAATCTTTGGTAAAGCTTTTATCTTTTTATTAATTATTTTATTATCAATTTTAATCATAAAAGAGATTGTAACATCCTTTTCTCCAAAGTACAAATTTGCTATAATAACTCTAAATCTAGCCGAGGTGACGGAACTGGCAGACGTGCGAGACTTAAAATCTCGTGGTGGTAACCCCACCGTGCGGGTTCGACTCCCGCCCTCGGCACCGGAGAGTGGCGCAGTTGGCTAGCGCGCGCGCTTTGGGAGCGCGAGGTCCCGGGTTCGAGCCCCGGCTCTCCGACCAGCGGGTGTAGTTGAGAGGCTCAACGTCACCCTTCCAAGGTGAAGACGAGGGTTCAATTCCCTCCACCCGCTCTAATTCTCATCTTCAAATAATTGCGTTTTTGTGCTATAATTCGGCCAAATCGTAAAAAGAACC
>CAZZHA010000023.1:0-9808 GCA_964653685.1 uncultured Gammaproteobacteria bacterium | reverse complement strand
GAATGGGGACAATTGCTGCCTTTGGCCAATTTTCGGGCTTACGGTGACTATCCTTTGCCCGCCAATCTCTATTTTTCCCTGCCCAGTATTGCCGTGTTTGGCTTAAATGAATTGGGAATTCGTCTGCCTCATGTCCTTTGGGGGTCATTCTCGGTGTTAGTTTGTTTTTTCTTAGCTCAAGGTTTAGGTTTGTCTCCAGGCGTCAGTCTTTTGGCGGCCTTGTTGCTGGCGGTTAGTCCTTGGTCTTTTTTTTCTTCCCGCTTTGTGGTTCAGTCTAATTTAAGCCTGTTTTTTATTATGGCCGGCCTGGCTGGCTTTTTTTACCGTCAAAAAAAAGCCTGGTTTTTGCCGCTGGCCGCCTTTAGTTTGGGGCTTTCGGTTTATTCTTATCATAATGCCCGCATTTTTACACCCTTAATGGTTTTGGCTTTGATTTGGCTTTATAAAGAAGAGTGGGTGGAATGGTGGTCGAAAAAGAAAAAATATTTAATCTTAACGATTCTCCTGCTGGCCGTTTTCTTTTTACCCTTGATTCCTATTCTTCTGGGGTCTGAAGCCAGGGCCCGGGCCAATTGGGTGTCGATTATTGACCAAGGGGCGATTAACGAGATTGTTGAAAGTCGTTTGAATTCAAATCTGCCTTCACCGATGACCCGGCTGGTTTACAATCGACCAGTTTACTTTACGACTCACTTTCTGACGAATTACCTTGGCTATTTTTCGCCTCGTTTTCTTTTTTTAGAAGGCGGGACTCAGTATCAATTTAGTCTTCCTCATCAGGGAGTTTTGTTTCCAGGAGAAATGCCTTTTTTCTATCTTGGCCTTGGCTCTTTAATCTTCTTGGCTCTTCTTAAAAAGAAGAAATTTGCTTTAGTCATCTTGGTTTGGCTCTTGCTGGCGCCGATTCCGGCGGCCATCACCCGCGGCGGTAGTCATGTTCTAAGAGCTTCGGCCATGTTGCCTTTACCCCAGATTTTGGTTGGCCTTGGGGTTTTTCAATTAGCTCAATTTCTTAATCAGAAGAAAAAGAAATTAGGAACCGTCTTTGTTGTTCTCTTTATCTTGATGATTTTTATTTTTACTTTTAATTATTTAAGCCTCTATTTTGGTTCTTATCGCCAAAACTATTCCTGGTCCTGGCAGTACGGCTATAAACAAGTCGCCAGTTTTATTCAAGAGCATTATCAGGATTATGATAAGATTTTGATAACCAAGAAATATGGTGAGCCCCATGAATTTTTGCTCTTTTATCTTGGTTGGGATCCAGCCCAATACCGGGCTGATCCTCATCTGGTTCGCTATTTTAAAACTGACTGGTACTGGGTAGACAGTTTTGATAAATTTGTCTTTTTAAATGATTGGGAAGTAAAAGAAAAGAGTCAGGCCGAAGAATTTAAGCAAGCTAACTATTTACTGATTACCAGTCCTGATAATTATTCTGAAGGCTGGCAAAAAATAAAAACAATCAATTTTCTTGATAATCGGCCGGCTTTTGAGATTTTGGTTTTAAAGCCTTAGAAAAGGAGAACTTAGAAAGATGAAAAAATTCTTGAGAAAATATTGGCCCTTAATTTTAATCGCTGTTTTGGCCTTTTCTTTAAGAGTTTACAAACTCGGAGACTACCCCGTCGGCATCACTTGGGATGAACCAGCTTTGGGTTATAATGCTTATTCGATTTTAGAAACAGGCAGGGATGAGTACGGCCAGTTTTTACCCCTCACTTTTAAATCTTTTGGTGATTACAAGCCAGGGCTTTTCATTTACTATCTTCTTCCTTCGGTAGCTATTTTTGGTTTAAACACCTTTGCTATCAGATTACCCTCGGCTTTAGCCGGGGTGGGGACGGTCATCGCTCTCTTTTTCTTAACCAAAATGCTCTTGGCTAATAAAAAAGAGTTTGTTTGTCTGCCTTATCTTGCTTCCTTACTTTTAGCCATTTCTCCCTGGCAGATTCATTTTTCTCGGGGGGCTTGGGAAGTTAATTTAGCCCTGTTGACAATTGTTTTAGGGGTTATTTTCTTTCTCAAATCGCTGGAAACCAAGGCAAGCAAATTTTTTCTCTTGACCTTTGTTTTTCTGGCCGCTTCCTTTTATGTTTACCATGGCGCCAAGGTTTTTTTAGTCGTTTTTATGTTTGGGGCTTTGGCCATCTTTCGGCAAGAAATAATGAATTTACCTAAGAGGAAAAAAATATTGGGATTGATTTTATTGATTCTTCTCCTTTTGCCTCTTTTGTCTTCGTTTCAAGGCAGTGCCAGAAGAGCCAAAGTGACCCAGATTTTTTCCTATACTAGGTCTGAAGAAGAAATAGCAGAAATTATTTCCCAAGAAGGAAGTTTTCCCCAATTAAAATTTAATCTCTATCACCATGAGGTTTTAAATAAAGTTCGCTGGGTGGCTAGTCGCTACTTTAATCATTTGACCGGCAAGTTTCTTTTTTTTGAAGGCGATTGGCAGTCACCCAGGCACAGTACCCCTTATATGGGGATGATGTATTACCTTGAAATTCCTTTTCTGCTTGTTGGCATCGGTTATGCCTTGGCCAAAGCCAAAAGACGGGGAAAGAATCTTTTCCTTTGGTGGTTAATTGCCAGCCCGGTGCCCGCGGCCGTGACCCGCGATCCTGTTCATGGCTTGAGGTCTTATTGGCTGGTGATTCCTTTAGTGGTTTTTACGGCCATGGGAATCAATGTTGTTTTTACTTGGCTTAAACAAAAGTCTAAAAAACTCTTTTGGCTGGGGATTTTTTTAACTATCTTGGGTTATCTTTTTTGTCTGATTGTTTATCTTGATTTTTATTATCTTCATTCTGCCAATAAGAATTCCGCTGGCTGGAATTACGGTACGGCGGCCATCGCCAAGATTGTTGAAGAAGGGAAAGAGAACCATCAAAAAGTCGTTGTCACCCAGGAATATGGCCAGCCCTATATCTTTTATCTTTTCTACACTCAATATCCACCCAAAGATTACCAAGCCCAGGCCTATTTGAAAGAAAACCCTTGGGGCGATGTTGGTCTGGTTGAAAAAATTGACAAGATCGAATTTAGAAATATTTATTGGCCAGAAGACAGGCAGTGTCAAAATTGTCTTTTTATCGGTGACGAATTTGAACTACCAATCGGAGATATTAATCAAACACCGGGAGCGAGATTATTAACAGAAATCTATTTTCTTGACGGTCGATTAGCTTACCGGGTGGTGGAGACAGAATGAAAAACAGAAAACCAGGCTTAATCATGGTGTTTTTAGTCTTGATTCTGCTTTTGGCCGCAGTCTTAAGGTTTTGGGATCTCAGTCAATCTCCGGCCGGACTTAATGCTGATGAAGCGGCCATTGGTTATAATGCTTACTCTCTCATCCTCACCGGCAAGGATGAACATAGCACTTCCTGGCCCTTACACTTCAAGTCCTTTGGTGATTACAAGCCAGGTCTTTATTTCTATTTAGTTTTACCTTTAGTCAAATTACTGGGTCTTAATGCCCTGGCCGTCAGATGGCCGTCAGCGATTTTAGGTCTTTTCAGTGTTTGGTTGGTTTTTCTTTTAGTCAAAGAATTATTTTCTGACGAACGTTTGAGTTTAATCGCCGCTTTCTTTTTAGCCATTTCTCCTTGGCACCTCCATTTTTCCCGCGGCGGTTGGGAAGCAAACGCCGCCACTTGCTTGATTATTTTGGGTACTTGGTTATTCTTTAAAGGCTTAAAAAACCCCAGGTTTTTTATTCTGGCGGTTTTGGTTTATTCTTTGTCTTTTTACACCTACCATAGTGCTAGGATAATTGTGCCGCTGCTGGGTTTGGGATTAATTTGGCTTTATCGAGACAAATTGTTCAAGCGAGAAAACTATCAAGGAATTTTGATGAGTGTTGTCATTGGTCTGATCGTTTTAATACCTTTGTTGATTAGTTTCTTTGGTCCGGCCGGAGTTTCCCGGTTTGCTGGCGTAGGCCTGTTAGCGGACACGGGGCCGCTTTGGCGGACTAATGAACTAAGAGGTCAGCACGCCGCTAATATGGCTCTACCGGTGCGTTTAATTCATAATCGCTATCTAGCCTATACGATTGCCTTTGGGAAAAACTGGTTTGATCATTTTCAGGGAGAGTTTTTGTTTATTAGCGGTGACGTCATTGAGAGAAACCGGGTTCCTGCCACCGGCCAAATGTATTTATTTGATATTCCTTTAGTGGCTTTGGGGGTTTACTTTCTTTTGAAAAAGCGGCCAAAAAATTGGCTCGTGCTTTTTCTTTGGCTAATGGTGGCGCCGATACCGGCAGCGATGACTTTTCAAACTCCCCATGCCCTACGGTCTTTACCAATGGTGGTTCCTTTAGTGATTATCAGCGCCTATGGTTTTTGCCAAGGTTGGTGGTGGCTTAAAAAGAAGATAAGCCAAAGATTCATTAAAATTTCCTGGGCTTTGGTGATTATTATTTTGATTTGGAGTGTCAGTGGTTATTTGCATCAATATTATCTTCATTATCCCAAAACTTACCCAGACGCTTGGGAATATGGTTTTGATCAATTAGTCAGTTATGTTCAAACAGTCGGGGAGAAGTACGAACGAATTTACGTCACTGATAAGTATGATCAACCCTATATTTTATTTCTTTTTTATTTGCAGTACCCGCCAGACCAATTTCAGCAGGAGGTCAAGTTAACCCCTCGGGATAGGTTTGGCTTTTCGACTGTCCGTGATTTCGATAAATACCATTTTGAACAAATTGATTTTGAAGCCTTAAAAAAAGAGAAAAATGTTCTTATTATTGGCACTGATGAAGAAATTCCTGATTCTGCTAGAATAATCAAAGAGATTTATTTTAAGAATGGCAAGCCTGCCTTTCAGATTGTTAGCGAATAAAATGACTAAAATTTCGGTGGCGCTGGCTACCTATAATGAAGAAGAAAATCTCGGGGCGTGTCTTGAATTGGTCAAAGATTTGGCTGATGAAATTATTATTGTTGACGGTTCTTCTCAAGACAAGACGGTGGAGATTGCTAAAGAATATGGGGCCAAGGTCATTGTTACCAACAATCCGCCTATCTTTCACATCAATAAACAAAAAGCCCTAGAAGCTTGTCAAGGAGACTGGATTTTACAGTTAGATGCTGACGAGAGAGTAACGGAGACATTATCTAAAGAAATTAAAATGATTATTTCTTTAAGTGATAAAAAAATTGATAGATACCAAAAAACCATTACCAAGAAAGACTTGTTTTTAAGACACCAAAGAATCGTTGAGGCAAGAGATGGGAAAATTGGTCAATACAAAGGTGAATACGCTGGTTTCTTTGTTCCCAGACTGAACTATTTTTTAGGCAAATATCTACATTATGGCGGCGTTTATCCTGATGGGGTGATTCGGTTGGTCAAAAAGGGCAGGGCCCATTTTCCTTGCAAAACTGTTCACGAACAGATTGAAATTGAAGGTAGAGTTGGTTGGCTGCAAAATGATCTTCTTCATTACGCGGATACGACTTTTAAAAAATATCTCAAAAGGAACAGTCATTACATTGATTTAATGGTAGATGAATTTAGAGAAAAAAAATTAGGCAAGAATCCAATTCAATCCCTAAATTACTTTTTAATCAAACCAATTTATTGGTTTGGCTTAACTCTTTTTAGGCATAAAGGGATTCTTGATGGCTTTCAGGGAATTGTTTTTTCCTTTTTCTCGGCCTTAAGATTTCCTAGGGCCTATTGGCGCTATTTGTTAAAAAAATAATGAAAGTTGCTCTTGATATTTCACCATTAAAATCAGGTCACCAGTTTCGAGGAATTGGCGCTTATACCAAAAACCTGTTTGAATCTCTTCAGGCAATTAAAAGGGCCGATTTTGAAGTGGTTTCAGTTGAGTCAGGAGAAATTCCCAAAGATTGTGATTTAGTCCACTATCCCTACTTTGACCTGTTTTTTAAAACCTTACCTTTAATAAGAAAGAGAAAAACCGTGGTCACCATTCATGACACCACTCCCTTAGTTTTTCCTGAACATTATCCTCCCGGGATTAAAGGTAGATTAAAATTTGAGGCGCAAAAAATGACTCTGAAAACAGTCAGTCGGGTAATTACTGATTCCCAGAATTCTAAAAAAGACATTGCTCATTATCTAGGTTATCCTCAGAAGAAAATTGAGGTTGTTTATCTGGCTGCCAGCAAAATTTACCAGCCAATTAAAGAAAAAAAGAAACTGGCAAAGGTAAGCAAGAAATATCAATTACCTCTTAAATTCGTTCTTTATGTTGGTGATGTTAATTACAATAAGAATGTTTTAGGCTTAGTTAAGGCTTGTAAAGCAATGAAACTGCCTTTAGTGATTGTCGGCAAGCAAGCCGTCCAAAAGAAATTTGATCAAACCAATATTGAAAATCAGTCTTTGGTCCAATTAATCAAGCAATATGGCCAGGATAAAGAGGTGATTCGTGTCGGTTACGTGCCTGATGAGGACTTGGTGGTTCTTTATAATCTAGCCACGGTTTATTGCCAACCTTCTTTTTACGAAGGCTTTGGTTTGCCAGTTATCCAGGCCATGGCTTGTGGAACGCCGGTGGTGACCAGTAAAGAGGCAAGTTTGCCGGAAATTGCTGGCCAAGCGGCGGTTTTAATTGATCCTTATGATATAAATGATATAACCAATGGCTTAAGCGTGGCGATTGAGGATGAAGATTTAAGAGAGCAATTAATTAAAAGAGGTTTAAATCAAGCTAAGAAGTTCAGTTGGGAAAAAGTAGCCAATGAAACTTATAAAGTCTATCAAAAAGTGGTTAAAAGAAAATAAAGGCCTTCTTTTTTTCATTTTGTCAGTTTTTCTTATCTGGCAAATCTTGCTGTTTGGTTTGATTAGTTTGGGTGAACGCTTTTTTCCCACGATGACGGAGTATCTTTATATTGGGAGAGTCACCCTTGACCCTAGCAGCCTTTGCTGTCGAGCTAATTTTGAAGGCATCCATTATCTAGATATTGCTAGAAAAGGTTACGGAATTTATCAGCAAGCTTTTTTTCCGCTTTATCCTAAGTTAATTGAATTTATCGGTTTTAGCCCTATTTTTAAAGGCAGAATTTTATTGGCTGGTTTATTTGTTTCTTCGATTAGTTTGTTTTTTAGTCTTTTTCTTTTCTTTAAATTAATCAGATTGGATTTTAATCGAAGAATAGCCAGGAGAGCGATTCTTTACTTGTTAATTTTTCCGACTTCTTTTTACTTGGCCGCGGTTTACACTGAAGCCTTGTTTTTAGTTTTAATTTTAGCCAGTTTCTATTTTGCCAAGACCAAACACTGGTGGTTAGCCGGTCTGGCTGGTTTATTGGCGGCTTCAACTCGGGTAACCGGGATTTTTCTTTTTCCGGCGCTCATTATTGAACTGGCTTTTCAATCCAAATTTGATCAAAAAGAAAAAAAAGATTGGCATTATTTTATTGCTAATCTGATCCCTTTATTCTTTATTCCTTTAGGTCTGATTAGCTACATGGCCTATTTAAGAATTAATTTTTTAGATCCCTTACTTTTTGCTCGGGTTCAGCCCTATTTTGGCGCCGGTTTAGGCACAAGTAAATTGGTTTTGCTTTATCAAGTTTTTTGGCGTTATCTTAAAATGATCATTACGGTTGATAAAACCTCACCAGTTTATTTAACTCTCATTTTAGAGTTTTTAAGCGGAACCCTCTTCTTTTTCTTGATTCTTTTTAGCTACCTTAGAAGATGGTTTGCTTATTTTACCTTTATGGTTCTTTCTTACTTGGTGCCGACTCTTACCGGGACTTTTTCTTCAATGCCTCGTTATGTTCTGGTTCTTTTCCCAGGTTTTATTCTTCTGGCGATTTGGGCAGAAAAATATCGCTGGGTAAGAATTCTTTATCCACTAGTGGCTATTCCCTTCTTAATTATGGCCGTTTTGTTTTTTACCCGGGGTTTTTGGCTAGCCTAAGAATTAATTTAGAAAAATGAAAATAAAGCTTTTAGGAGAACAATTAACCAAATTCTCTAAAAATCAGTTATTGGCAGGCAGTGCTATTTTGTTTTTTGGGAGTTTGTTGGGTAATTTTTCCAATTATCTTTTTCATCTTTTAATGGGAAGAATGTTGGGACCGATTGATTACGGTGCTCTGGCGGCTCTGATTGGCGTGGCTTACCTTTTAGGTATTCCGATTGCCACTATCAGGTTGGTGGTGGTCAAGTTTGTTTCCGAGTTTAGAGGTAAGAATAATTTGGCCAAAGTAGATTACTTTTATCAGTGGACCACAAAAAAAGCTTTTGTTTTTGGCTCGCTTTTTTTATTGGGTTTTTTAGCTATTTCGCCTTTAACCACTGCCTTTCTCCATCTCCAATCAAACCTTTTTCTTTTTTTTATTGGTCTTTCTTCTTTTTTATCTCTTTTTCTTTATATTAATTTAGCCACCCTCCAGGGTTTTCTTTTTTTCAAGCGCTATTTTTTGGCCGAAACATCAGCCTTCATTATTAAACTCGTTTTAAGTGTTTTTCTTGTTTATCTAGGTTACCAGCTTTTTGGAGTTCTCTCGGCCGTTGTCCTTGCCTCGGCAGCTGGTTTTATTCTAAGTTTTTGGTTTGTTAAAAAGGCTTTAGGTAAAAAGAGAGAAAAAAATGATTTTGATGAAAGGAAGGTTGTTATTTATGGTTTACCAGTTTTTCTCTCAATTTTGGCTTTTACCTCGCTTTACACCACTGATATTGTTTTAGCCAGACATTTCCTTTCGGCTCAAGAAGCGGGCTTTTACGCGGCCCTAGCGGTCTTAGGGAAGATAATCTTCTTTGGGTCGATGCCGATTTCTTTAGTGATGTTTCCCATGGTTTCGGAACGCCAGGCGAGTGGAAAAAGATATCAGCAATTGCTTTTTCAAAGCCTGGGTTTAGTTCTTTTTATTTGTCTTGGGATTACTTCAGTTTACTTTCTTTTTCCCAAATTAATGGTTAGCATTCTTTACGGCAGTCAATATTTACCGGCAGTCTCTTCTTTACCGCTTTTTGCGGTTTTTTTCAGCCTCTATTCCTTGACTTATCTTTTAGTTAACTACTATTTATCAATTAAGAAAACTGGGGTGGTTTTTTTTCCAGGCATGGCGGCTTTAGCTCAAATAATCTTTATTTCAATTTTTCACCAGAACTTAACGGAAATGATTTGGGTATCGATTGTTGTCTTGGGTGCCTTACTGATCAGTCTTGCAGGCTATTATTTATGGGAAACAAAAAACCTCTCTTTAGCTTTAAGAAAGAAATGATTTTAGTTAAATCAGAAGAATTTGAGAAAAAAGATTAAATTTTCAGATTGAACTAGTTATTAACTAGTTTTACAATAAATTGAGATGAAAACAGAAAAATTTTTAAATTATTTTATTTCAGCCATTTTAGCTGTCAGTATTTTTATTCTGTTTTATTTGCCGATTGAATTTACTTTGACTGAGATTTGGATGTTAACTCCTAAAATTCCTCCATTAATAACGACTTTACTATTAATAACTTTTATTTTTCTCCTAAGTTTTTTTGAATGGGGAAGAATTTTTAGAAAAAAGAAATTTTTATTGATTCCCCTAATTGGAATAATAATCCTGACTGGTTTTGTTTATCGAGAATGGCGCAATCAGAAACTAGAAAGAGGACTCTTACCTAAAATTTATTCAATCGATCCTCCTATTTGGGGAGTTCAGGGTAATACTATTGAGATAAGAGGTAAAAATTTCTTTCCTGACCATAAGAGAGGAAGAGTCATGATTGGTAATGAGGAATTATTAATTGAAAGCTGGAGTGACGAGTTGGTTGTAGCTAAACAACAAGTGCCAAAAGAATTTGGGACTTTTAG
>CAZZHA010000022.1:2214-10274 GCA_964653685.1 uncultured Gammaproteobacteria bacterium | reverse complement strand
AATTTGCCTTAATGATGAACCCTGTACTGCCGGAGAACCATTCGGTTAATTTCCTTAAGTTCTCTATTCCGGCAAAACTCCATAGTAATCAAATAATTCTTGAGCAATCTTAAACCAAAGCGGGGCCGCCGTTTCCGAACCCCAAGGTGAAGACTGGGGTTCTCTTAAAGTGATCAACATCACAAATTTAGGCTTATCAGCCGGAGCAAAACCGACAAAAGAAGCAATGGTTTTTTCCTGATCATAATGGCCAGCTACCGGAATCTGAGCCGTCCCGGTCTTACCGGCAATCCGGTAACCGGCTGGTTTAGCCCATTTGGCTTCACCGTTATCAACCGCATTAACCATCATCTCGGTCATCACTTTGGCTGTCGTCGAACTAATCACTTCACCTTGAATTTGAGGTTCAATGGTAATTTTTTTATCTTCGCCAATAATCTCTTTAACCAGATAGGGGCGAGATAATTTGCCATCATTGGCAATCACCGCCCCAATCCTGGCCATCTGAATTGGCGTCAAGGCAATTCCCTGACCAAAGGAAGCGGTGGCCAAATCAATCAAACTCCAGTTTTTTTTCGGTCTTAAACCTGGCGTCAACTCATCTTCGAGATCAATCCCAGTTTTTTTACCTAAACCAAATTTTTCAAGATATTCGGTAAATTTTTCAATTCCTAATTTTTCACCAACAAAAACCATCCCCACGTTATCCGAATATTTAATAACATCAACCATAGTGCAGTCAGGATGATATTCCTCATTCCAAGTTTCAATCACGTATTCACCAATTACCCTAGGGCCAGTACATTGGTCACATTTGGTCTCAGGTTTAACCACGCCCTCGTTAAGGGCCGCGGCCATCACCGCAATTTTAAAAGTAGAACCTGGTTCATAGGAAAAAGCGACGGCCGGATTGGGAAAAAGTTCTTTATCATATTGCCCATATTTATCGGGATCATAAGCCGGATAAGCGGCCATCGCCAGAATCGCTCCGGTTGGTTCCATCACAATCACTGAGCCTGATTTGGCGCCATAATGTTCTATTCCCTTAGCCAGTTCCGTTTCCACAATGTATTGGACGCTTCGGTCAAGGGTAGTTAGTAAATCCCGACCATGGTATTGCTCCTCATCTTTAGCTTCTCCCACTAAGATTGGTCGGCCAACGGCGTCTTTTTCCCGATGAACAATCCCCGATCGACCTCTGACTTCAAGATCGTAATAACCTTCTAAGCCAAAATAACCCTTGTCGCGGCCATTAATGTCCTGACCGACAAAGCCCAGAAGATGGGCGGAACTGGAACCTTCGGGATAACTCCTTTTCTGCTCGGTCTCAAAACCAATCCCTTTAAGCAGCAAGGCCTCGATTTCACCTTTGACTGCTCGACTCTCTTTATGTTTCAGGGGGACCCAACTCAGATCAGTCCGACTCAATCTTTCCTTAATTAACTGTTCCATCTCTAGCAAGACTTTTTCTTTGTCTAATTTACCGCCTGGTGTAGCTGGCTCCTCGTCAATTAAAATCGGTCCCAATTGACTGGCAATTTCGGCCGGGCTTTTATCCAAATCAGCCAGAGAAGCAAAAACAAGATAAGACTCTTGGGTGGTGGCCAGAGGAAAACCATCACTGGCCAAGATTTGACCCCGTTTGGCCGGGATTTCAAAAGAGACCTGATATTGACCCTCGGCCGCGGCCGCTAAGTCATCACCAGCTACTATCTGCCAGTAATAAAGACGAAAGATAATCAAAAGACCAAAGGCTAGAAAGCAACCAAGCAGAAAATTTATTCGGGCCCGACCTTCCATTTTAGTAATTCATCGCCACTGGCAATTCTGGAGTGAAATGAAGCAAATGAGAATTATGAACAAAACCAAGTTTTTCGGCTTTTTGAGCCACTTCTCTTAAAGAACCTAATTGAGTAATTTCTTGTCTTAAAATCTCGTTCTTATCTTCTAACCTGGCGGCTTTAAGCTCAAATTCTTTAACCATTTCCCCGTCAGTTGCCAATCGATGAGTTAGGAGTAATTGACCCAAAGTCAAACCAACCACCAGGATGATAACGAGAACCGGCAAATTAATTTTTTTCATTTTTCTTTTTTCTCAGCCACTCTTAGTTTGGCACTCCGACTCCGAGGATTTTCCTTAATTTCTTCGAGAGTTGGCCTGATTGGCTTTTTAGTAATTATTCTTAATTGATTAATACTTTCTTTATCTTTAAAAAACTGTTTAACGATTCGATCTTCACCTGAATGAAAACTGATAATCGCCAGCCTGCCTTTTGGTTTTAAAAGATCCTGAGCTTGAGGCAAAGCCTCTTTTAAATTATTTAGTTCGTCATTAACCACGATTCTCAAAGCCTGAAAAACTCGGGTGGCTGGATGGATTTTCCTTTTTCGCTTGGCTTTGCCTGGCAAAGCCTTTTCAATCACCGCCACCAACTCGCCAGTGGTCCTAATCGGCCTTAACCGACGGGACTGACAAATAGCCTCAGCAAGGCGTCGAGAATAGTGTTCCTGACTAAATTTCGAAAAAATTTCATTTAATTCTCCTTTATTCAAACCATTAATCAGATCGGCGGCCGTGACCTTTAAGTTTGGGTCCATTCTCATATCCAAGGGTCCGTCGGCTCGAAACGAGAAACCGCGTCCCTCTGTTTCTAGCTGGTAACTAGAAACCCCTAAATCAAAGAGGATGCCGGCAACCTCCGAGAAACCCTCTTTTTTAGCGATCTCTTTAAGATCCTTGAAATTTCCCGAAACCAGCCGCCAGAATGAGTGTTTACCTGGAGGGCAGGCTGAAGCCAGGTAATCCCTGGCGGCTTTAACTGCTTCGGGATCACAATCAATCGCTAAAATTTTTCCACCTAATTTTAAAATTGCTTGGGTATGCCCACCGCCACCGGCGGTAGCATCAATATATTTCTCCCCCTTTTTAACCTTTAAATATTCAAGAACTTCTTCTAAAAGAACTGGTTTATGAAACCTTGCCATTTGTTTGGGCTTTTTTCTTGGTCTCTGAATGATTATTCTGACAATATCTTCGGATTGAACTATCCAATTTTTTCCTCATTTGATTACCATTAAGGCGAACCATAATTTTCCTCCTTATAGTTTTTCCAAGTTAATGAGTCCCAAATTTCAAAGTGATCACCGGCACCAATCACCATCGCTTCATCTTTAATCTTGGCATAGCCCAATAAATTTTTAGGTACAACCACTCTTCCTTGCTGGTCAATCTCAATCAAAATCGCACCTGAAAAGAGCTGGCGTCTAATCTTTCTGGCTTCCATTTCAGAAACTGGCTTGGCTAATTCTGTTTTCGAGATTTCTTCCCAAGTCGATTTTTGATAGCCTAAGATACAAGCTTCAAAACCTCTGGCCAAAACAATTTCACTGGTTTCGATTTCATTTCTAACCTTGCTTGGCAAAGCTAAGCGATTGCCTTTGGTTAAATTGTGTTTGTATTCTCCTAAAAACATAAACCTGCCCCTGTTTTATCCATTTATCACCAATTTATTCCATTTTGGTCTATTTCGATACTATTGTCAACCAGAAAAAAACCCGAAGTTTCACGCCTAAAATTGAAAGAGATGAGAAGAACTATTCAATTGAAACAATAAAAGTGGCTAAAGAATCAACTTCAGCTAAAATGGTTTTGTTTTTGACTTCAGCTTCTGTTTCCTGCCATTTTGTCCCTGTCCAAGCAGATAATTTGGCACTAGTTACTTCATCAGGTAGTTTAAGACTCACCTCTCCATTTTTAACCGTCGCTGTCCCCGAAGTAAAAACACCATAAGGACCCACAATCACCTCATTTTCAAACTCTCCAGGCAAGCCGATAGTCATCATCGTCACGTAAAAATCAGTTGGCAATAAACTGCCGGTTAGAGAAAACTTTTCATCAATCGAGGTTAATTCGTCATCGCCTTGTTGAAGATGAAATTCGGTGACAAATTTCCTCGTTCCCGGACCGCCTCTTAATCTAATCGTCAAAGTGCCTTGAGTCACTCCCTCATCATATTTAAATTTACCACTTGATTCTGAACCTAGAAGAATTTTCTTGGAATAAGAAGTTTCTCCTTTAAGGCTGACGGTATTAATGCTACCTTGGGTGGCCCCGCTTTCGGTGTTGTAAAGGAGTTCGTATTCCAGACTGTCAGCGTCTTTGATTCGGGAAACATCAATCGTCAACCAATGACCATCATCAGTTGGGGTCAGAGTCACCAAAGGCCGTTCTGCGAGAGTGGTTTCAATTAAGGTCCCTTCTGGTTCTTTAGTTGGGGTTGGTTCTTTGACTTGGCGACCCCGCCAAAACCAAAAACCACCAATAATTCCCAAAATAATAATAATAACACCGCCAATAATTAAATAATTCTTTTTCATTTTCTTAATTTATCTTGAAATAATTCGATTAACTTGTCAATCCTTATTCTTTCCTGCTTCATCGAATCACGGTCACGGACGGTCACGGTTTTATCCTTTAAGGTCTGGTGATCAATGGTGACACACCAGGGCGTCCCGATTTCGTCCTGACGGCGGTAACGTTTACCAATATTACCAATATCATCCCAAGTCACCGAAAAAACCGGTTTAAGGAGTTCATAAACCTTTTTGGCTTGATTAACCAAATTAGTTTTATTAGCTAAAAGGGGAAAAATGGCTATTTTATATGGAGAAAGGTGAGGATTGAGAGATAAAAGTACTCGAACACCTTGTTTATCCTTTTCTTCATGATAAGCATCAATCAAAGTCACTAAAAGAGCTCTTTCGACTCCAAAAGAAGGTTCGACCACATGAGGATAAAATTTCTTGTTGGTTTTTGGGTCCTGATAAGTCAGATCAACCCCACTGGCTTCAGCGTGCTGCTTAAGGTCAAAATCAGTTCGGTAGGCTAAACCAAAAAGCTCTCTAAAACCAAAAGGAAATTTGTATTCTAAGTCTTCGGTCCGTTCTGAATAATGGGAAAGTTCGTCTCTACCGTGAGGCCGCCAGCGAAGATTCTTTTTGGCAACGCCTAAATCAGTCATCCACTTCTCCATTAATTTCTTCCATTCTTCAAAATATTTTTCCCAGTCTTTTTTGAGAACAAAATATTCAATTTCCATTTGTTCAAATTCCAAACTCCTAAAAATGAAATTCCCTAAAGTAATCTCGTTTCTGAAAGCTTTACCAATCTGACCAATCCCAAAAGGTAATTGGGGATGAAAAGAATCAAGAATGTTTTTGAAATTAACAAAAATCGCTTGGGCGGTTTCGGGCCGAAGATAAGCCAAAGTTGCTTCTTTTTCGACTGGACCAATAAAAGTCTTGAACATCGGCACAAACTTCTTGGGTTTGGTCAACTCACCCCCACAATCAGGGCATTTGGTGGCTTCTTTAAGAAAATCAGTCCGAAAACGGCAATGGCAGCTCTTGCATTCAACTAGAACATCAATAAAACCAGTGGTATGGCCTGAAGTTTCCCAGATTTTGGGATTAAGGAGAATCCCACCATCAATCCCATAAAGATCTTCTCTTTTTTGAATAAAAGTCTGCCACCAATTGTTTTTAAGATTGTTTTTTAATTCGACACCTAAGGGGCCGTAATCCCAGGTATTGGCTAAACCACCATAGATTTCTGAACCAGGATAGATAAAACCCCTTCTTTTACAAAGACTAACAATTTTATTCATTAAGTCGGCCATCTATCGTCAATATAGCTTATTTTCAGCCAGGAAGTCAATCAATCTCTCTGGCAATCTCCTGACTGTTAAGCTTTTTCTCGGTAATCGTTTCAATGTAATCCTTGAGACTACCAGGCTCTTGCTTGAGCTCTTGGGGAACGCCAAAGCCCAACTCTCTTAAGAGGGCTTCTTCAAAGCTCCTGGTCAGCTCTGGCAAGTTAGCTGTGCCTAGTTTATCAAGATAATAACTCAGAAGCTGGAAAACGGCTTGACTAGCCTGTTCATCCGGCGTCAATTTGTCGACCAATTCGACAAAGTAATAGGCCAGTACCACTTTTTTAAGATCTTTTCGCCAGGTTTTAAAAGATTTCGTCACCTGGGCTTCGGTCAGAAGATCAAAATTCCGGCCTTTGTTAAGAAAAAGAATCGCTTGGTTAAAAAGTTCAACATTGCCACCCCGACGGCTGGTCACTCGCCTGACGCCTTTGGCTAGAGCCCTGATCTTGCCATAATGCTTGGTGTAGATGGTCAGGATTTTATCAGCTTCACCATAATTAGTCCGTTTGAGAATAATGCCTTCGGTCTTGTAGGTTCTGCCCATGATTAGCGGCTTAGTTGAAGTTGGCGATCGGCGGTCAGCTCAAAAATTTCTTGCTGGCCATTAAGAATCACTTCATATTCGGGATTATAGGTACCGGGTTGTTTTTGAATCAGGAGCTGGTAATCATTGCCTTTTTCCAGTTTAAAAGGCAGTTTATATTTAAAGGTCAACTGCTTGGTTCCTTCGGGCCTTAGTGGCGCCTGATCACCGTAAAAAGTTTCAAAAACGGTTTTACCCAAGTCTTCATAAACCTTGGTCTCAATCTCCGCCCCCGTGGCTTCAATCAGCTCACTCCCTTGAGGCACATAAAGTCTGACCCAATCTCGGTAAAGACCATTAAGACAAAGTTCACCGGCTTCAAGATTACAATTTGAAGGTGGAGCCGGGTTGCGGTAATCAATGGTCACGGTTTTGGTAATCGTCCCGTCACCGGCGACTTCAATTTCTTGTCTAACTGCTTGCTTAATAAACATGTTGGATTTGGCCCCAGCAAAATTACAATCATTGAGATGGAAATAGTCGCCATCAGTTTCTTTGATTCGGCCGGCGGCATTCAGGGCTTCCATCGCCTTTTGAAGCTCTTCGTCAAAGAAATAAACCAAAAGGTGTTTTTCCTGGATAGCGGCCAAAGCGACATTAAAGAATTCCGGCCATTTTTTCCGGGGCGAACCCATGGCATTGGCCAGAATGGAGTGCATTAAGGGACCAATGACCGCTTTTCTTTCGGTCCGCCAATCACTAATCGGTTTATCAGCCTGCAATTCCAGTTCATAAACGACCTGGGGGCAATCACAGCGTTCGTCAATGTCCGCCGAGAAATTACCCCAGCCTGGAACACCAATTTGACCAAGGATTCTTAAAAGATCAGCCAAAACTTTGGTGTCAACGGCAATAATGGCATCAACATCCTTGTCACCGACCTTTTGGTAGTTTTCCCAAAAGGTAGCCATTGACTTGGCAAAATCTGGCGACAGATTCATGTCCCGGAGATGCCAGTAAAAAACATTCTTATGATAATCAAGAATTGGTTCTGGAGCTTCAACCCGGTTGCCTAATTGGCCATCAAGAGAATAAATATCATGAGAACTAACCGGGGTTATCTGACCGTTTTTAATGGACATAATGGCATAGGCCGTCAAAAAACCACCAGTCGGTCTTAACTCGGCGTCATTCTGGAAAAGAAGCAGATAACGCTTTTCTTCAGGCACACCGAGAAGCGGTTTAAGATAACTGATAATCGGCCGGGCTTCAAGCACCACGTTGGCAGCACTGTCAATTGAATTAATCAAGGCCACCACATTGGCTCTGATCTTTTTGCCAAAAAGAGTCTGGGGATAACGATTGGCATCAATCTGGTCAATCTCTTCTCTGGCCAATTCGAGTTTGCCGCCAATCTCCTCTAAACTTGGCTGGAGTTTATCAACCGTATCCAAAACCAATAATAATCTTTCTTCAATCGTCATCTCCTCCATGGTTTTTTTCTCTTCACCTTCTAAACCCAAGATATCAGCATAAGGTTGGAGACCTTTGATACCGACATCAGCGGCCTCGAGGAGATAATGACCGCCTTTGATTAAACGTTCACCGTCAAGATAATAGTTTCTGGCTAAGGGGACAAACTTTAGCCAAACCAGCCAACGATAATCCTTGGCTACTTGATCCAGGGCTTGATTGGTTTCTTGAATACCGGTCACAGCTTGATTCAAGTCTTGAGTTTGAGCGGCGGCGGCAGTTTTCTGGGCGTTGGCCATCAAAGGGGAAAAATCGGCTTTAAGCCGCCAGAGAGGCAAAGCCAGAAAAAC
>CAZZHA010000022.1:0-2114 GCA_964653685.1 uncultured Gammaproteobacteria bacterium | reverse complement strand
CAGAAAAACGAATAAGAAAACCGAAATTCCTATAATGGGAAAAAGGGCTTTGCGGGAGAGACGAGGTTTGAATTTAAAGCTCAACCGCTTTTTTTCTCTGGCTATTTCGGCTGTTCTTGCTTCTGGTTGAACTGTTTTGGGTTCAACCATTGCTTCCGCTTCTTTGTCTGATGAGGTGGTGATTTCTAACTCTATTTTTTTGTTTAAAGCGTCATTCATAAAGCTCCTTTACCCGAAAGCATGGCCCAGGGTGTTTTTAAAATAATGATTAGGTCTTCTGAAAGAGACTGCCGCTTAACATAAGCGGCGTCCATCTCGACTCGTTTATCAAAATTAATCTCGCTTCTCCCCTGGACCTGCCAAAAACCGGTAATCCCTGGTTTGGCCCTTAATAATTGTTTAACATATTTTTGGCTTTTTGGATAGACCTTTTGTTGTTGTTTTAATTCATCAGGATAATAGGCCCTGGGGCCGACTAAACTCATCTCCCCTTTAAAAATATTAAGGATTTGGGGCAGTTCGTCTAAAGAAAAACGCCTGATTAAACGGCCTACTCGGGTAATCCGGGGATCATCTTTAAGTTTGTAACTATTTCTTTTGTATTGGTTGTAAAAATGGCGAAACTTGGGGTCAGTCCGGAGTAATTCATGAGCATCAGTAATCATTGAACGGAATTTATACATATGAAAGAGTTTACCATTCTTACCCACTCGCTTGGGTGTGTCCGCAAAAACCGGCCCTGGTGAATCAAGTTTGATTAAGATGGCAATGAGAATCAGTAAAGGCGAAAAGAGAATCAACAAGGCAGTCGCCATAATAAAGTCAATTCCTCGTTTAACAGATTCGTATAACATCTTCAAGTATATTTCTGCCTGCCCGTTTCTTTTAAGTGATTAAACATTTTTTTAACGTCTTTTGACCGGCCTCTTTTACAAACTAAGAGGGCGTCTTTGGTGTCAATAATAACTAAGTTTTCAACCCCAATAATAGCGGCAATTTTATTCTTAGGCATAAAAACTAAATTGCCCTTGGCATCAATAAACTCCACCTCTCCTTGGGTAATATTCTGTCTTTGACCTCGAGCCAAAGCTTCGTAAAGCAAACCCCAGGTGCCGGTATCATACCAGCCAAAATCAGCCGGAATGACTAATTGACTGCCTGGAGGCAGTTTTTCAAACAAGCCATAATCAATTGAAGTTTTCTCTATCTGGGCATATTCTTTTTTCAAAACGCTTTTTTCTTGTTTGGTGCCCATGGCTTTTTTGATTTTTTCAATATGGGCATAACAATCAGGCGCATATTTTTTATAAAAATTCAACATGGTTGAAGTCCGCCAAACATAATAACCAACATTAATGTAATAGTCTTTATTGGCAAAAAATCTTTTGGCTTTTTCTAAATCAGGCTTTTCAACGTGTTTTAAGAATTCATAAACTTTCCGGCCTTCAATCTTGCCAACCACTTTGCCAACTTTAATCCAACCATTAACCGTACTGGGATAAGTTGGTTTGGCATCAATCTTAGCCAGAACGTCTTTGGTCTGGCAGATTCTGGCTCCCAGTTTTAAGAGTTTAATAAATTCCTTTTCTTTTCTAACAATATGGTCCGCTCCCCAAACCACGGTCATCAGGGAATCAGGAAAATGATAATCAAGAAAAGCGGTGGCGTAAGCCACGGCGCCTAAAGTATCTCTTCTTTCTGGTTCAGCAATAATGTTTTTATCAGGAACGTCTCCGATTTGAGCTTCAATAAATTTGACCTGTTCCTGGGGAACAGAAAAGTAAATGTCTTTAGGGTCAAAACCTAATTTAACTCTTTTAATGGTTCTTTGGAAAAAGGATTTATTGCCTAAAATTGGCTGGAATTGTTTGGGCAGATCATCTCGACTCATGGGCCACATTCTGGTGCCATAGCCGCCACAGAAGATAACGGCTCTGACTTTTTCCTTTAATTCTGGAAATTTTTCCATTTCTTTTCTACAACCTCTTTTATTCCCTTTTTAAAATTCTCTTGGCTAAATCTCTCCGCGTTTTGGCGACAAGCTTGAGAATTAAATCTTTTCTTTTCAAATTTCTTAATGGCTCTGATTAAAGAGCCTGGCGTTTGCGAGTCAA
>CAZZHA010000021.1:0-10480 GCA_964653685.1 uncultured Gammaproteobacteria bacterium | reverse complement strand
TTAATAAGGTCAAATAATTAAAAACAAAAAACCCATCGCCTTGCAAACGAACGAGCCAATCGGTCATCATCTCTTTAGCTAGAACCTGTTTGTTGCCTGGATAATAATTGACAATAAAATATAAGTCAGCTTCTTTTTCTTCTTCAGAAAGAACCATTTTCCCTGATGAGTAGATATCCTGTTCGTTGTAAACTATTTCAACGGCATCGTTGACATTAGAGTCAGGTGATTCCAAATAAAAATAGTAGGTTTTACCAGCCGAATCAGGCAGAGGTTCAAACTGGAATTTAACCAGACTGGGGTCGCCGATATTAAAACCATTGATTTCCAATTTTCTCAGATTCTGAGGCCGGTTGGTCTCCTGAAGATAAAAATAAATTGGTTGTTGATTTCTTAATCGGCCATTTCTTAAATTGACAATAATCATCTCAAGATTATTTTTATTGGCGACAAAGGTTTGGCCAACTTTTCGCTGGCCGTAGATTTGGTAAAGCTCTTTACCTCTGGTTTGGGCAAGGTCAACCCGGTGTTTGGTAACGAAAACGGAAACTAAAAACAAAAAGAAGCTAAAAATCATTATTAAGAAAAAGATGGCCAGCCAAATTTTTTTGTTCATGATTTTTTAAAACTTTGCCAAATCAGCCAAAAAGAAGTTCCGGCCAGAACACTATGACATAAACTCTGTAAAAGTTGGGGGTCAAAAATCTGCCTGTTTTTTAAAATCATGAAGAGACTCGAAAAACTTAAAAAAGAGGGATTGATTGGCGTTAATAAACCGAATGTCTGGGCGACATCATCAAAAAGAAAGACGACGCCAAAAAAAGCCAAATAAAAAATTATTTGAGGCAAGAGTGTCTTGGGTTGCTGGACCAACAAGATAGTCAAAAAAGGCAGTAACCAAACGATCCATTGAGGATGAAAGTGACTTAAAGAAAAAATTAACAATAAAACCGCCAAGAAAACGGGAATTGTTTTTTCTCTTCTACCTGGCCAGGTTTTTTGAATAAAGAAAAACAAACCAGTCACCAAAACGACAAAGATAATCAGATTTTCACCAAAACCAAGATTAATTCCGGCCTGAAAAAGACGCTGGCTCAAACCCGAAAAAAGGACTGACTGGCGAAACTCGCCTGAATTGAAAAAGGGTAATAAAGTCGCTAAATAAAGACCCATTCCGGCCAGGAAAACAAAAATTATTTTCTTTAACCGACGACTGGCTAAAATCGCTAAGAAGGGCAATAAAAGTAAAGGATAGGTCTTAAAAGCGGCCGCCAAACCCAAAAATAGGCCGCTGTGCCAAACTTTATTTTGATTTAACCAAGCCATTGACCACAAGACCAAAAAGGCCGGTAAAATATCAAAATGCGATAAGCCATAAAGGGCATACCAAACGACCGGATTAAAAAGCCAAAGAACAAAAACCTTTTTCTTTTGGGCTTCGGTCTTAAAAAAAGAAGTTAACAAAAAGGCGGTCGCTAAATCTAAAACCAGGTAAGGCAGTTTTAAGATAAAAAGATAGCGAAAAAGATGAGGATTAAGAATTTGCTCTGGTCCCCAATCAAAAAGCCAGTGAACAAAATCACTGCCCAGCAACGGCCGCAAAGCCAATTGAAAACTGCCAAAAACAAAATAGACCAGAGGCGGATAATTAAAAGTATCAGTATAGGGCAGGCTTAAAGCATGATTGGCCAAATACTGATAAAGGTTAATTACTTTTTGGGAAAGAAAGTAAAAATGAAAATGATGGCTTTTGATGTCCGGGTGATAGAAAAAAGGCATCATTAAAAGACGAAGAAAAAGAGCTGGGAGCAACGCCCGGCCGTAAAAAGAGGCTAAAAATTTCTTAATCTGGCTTACCACCTTAACCATTATTTTAATCTTTCGCCTCTCGCCAGTAAAGCCTTGGTCAAATTAGTTTAGGTTTTAACGATCAAAAAACCGGTTAAGCCATTTTTAAACTTTACTTCTTTGATAATTTGTTCAGGAGCAAGATTATCTGGGGGTAAAACCCAAGGACTGCCGATAAAAAGAGTCTTCTCTTTAAACCTATCCTTTGGCCAATAGATTTCTCGGAAAGTAAATTTATCAAAATCCACCGAATCCTCTGTTTTGACTCGACGTCGAGGTGAATTTTGAAAAAGATAAGGATCATATTGACCATAAAAAAGAAAATAGAGATAAGGGGTGGTCACATAAACGCCTCCATTGGAAGCGAATTTCGGATCAATCACTATTTCCTGATACTCATCTCGATGCTGCCAGCCGTATTGAGCCAACTGTTTCAGGCCATAACCCCAGAATTCAGAGAAATGAATCGGAAAATGAACATAATAAATATCCAGGTAATAGACCAGAGAGGTGCTGATGACTAAAACCATTAAAACGATTATTAAAACTTTCTTAAATAAACTTCTGAATAAGTTTCTCTTCTGGCAAAACTGAAAAAGCCAAAAACCACCTAAGCCAACCAAAATTTGGGGAGCGGGAATGGTTGCCAGGCTCCGTAAAGGATGTTGGGGGTTGTTGGCCAATGAAGCGGCTAGCGGACCGACCAGGAGCCAAAGAACCAGAACTTGTTTGCTTTTCTTTTTTAACCAGCTTTTCTGAAAAAAAACCAACCAAATTCCCAAAAGAAAAGGAATGATTTCAAATAAATGGCCAAGGCCTACGCCAGGTAAACCGGGTAAGGTCAGTTGGAGACCATCAAGAAAAAGAAAATTTAAATCCCAATAGTCAAGATAGCGCTTTAACCAAAAATTAAACAAAACCAGGGGTTGATTATTAAAAGTTGAAGCCCAAAAACCGGAGGATTCTTCTGACCATTTTAGTTCGCCCGCGATTTCGGAATCGCGGCTAAGAAAAACGCTCGTGGCTCTGGTTGCTCCCCCTGGCCCCAGCATTAAAACTAATAAAGGCAGAAGAACCACTAAGCCAACGATTATCGCGGTTAAAGTCTTTCTTTTGTTTTGCCATAACTGACGACGAAAAATAAAGGCCAGGCCTAAAACTAAGAAAGGAGTAACAATCCGTTCGGCATGATAAGCATACATCGACAGGGTCAAGAAAATGGCTGACAACCAAAGCCATTGGTTTTTTCGTTCGATTGAACGAAGAAAAAGCCAGGCACCAATAATTAAAAAGAGCAAAGCAAGGACAGCATCATGAGTCATTCGAGATGCCTGGAGATGCCAGGGACTGATGGCCAAAGAAAAACTGGCTCCCAAAGCCACGATTTCCTTTTTGGTCAGTTCTTTGGTCAAGAGATAGATAAAAAAAATCGTTAAAGTGCCGAGAAAAGCAATCGTAAAACGAACACCAAATTCATTCAGTCCCAAAAGAGCGATGGCTGGCGTCATCAAATAAATCAAAACTGGGGCTTTGTAATCCCAAACCGAACGAAAAGCCAGAGGCAAAAATTGGCCATGTTCATCATGAGCCGTTTTCAGAATTGAATAGGCATTGTAACCAATTGACAATTCATCAATACTTAAAGAAACAGGGTGTTGGCCTAACTGCCAAAAGCGCAAGAAGCCGCCGAGAAAAACAATCGCCAGCAAAATCAGGAAAATTCTTTTTTTCATCCTCATTCTTTTTCCTCTTGAACTTTAAGTAAACAGTTTTCATTATTGATGGCCAGAAAAAGATAAATTACTTCTTCATCTAAACCTCTTAATTCATCAATCACGGCAAAACAGGGAGTGTTTGTCAAACTACCTTCTTTTCTTTTAATTCGGTAATTAACCAGTGCCTGTTTTTCTTCTGGCGTCACGATTAACAATCCTTTTTCGCCTGGGTTAATTTGCCAGTCATTAAAACGACCAATTTCAATCTTACCGATTTGGTCAATCCATTGGAGGTAATCTACCTTTCCTTTTTCTAAGTTAGTTTTTTGCCAAAGGTCTTTAACCGGATAGTTTAGATAAAAAAGGAAATGAGGGCCTAAATCAGGTGAATCTTTATCGGTAATCAAAATCTTATCAAAATCTTCGTCGTAAGATTGAACCTTGGCAACCAGTTCCTTGGCTCCAAGCTGCCAATCTTTTTGAGCCCGGATCGGTTCTTTGTAAACAAAATCATAAACAACAAAACCAAGATTCAAGACCAGGAAAAAGGAAAAGATGACCAATTGATA
Source organism: uncultured Gammaproteobacteria bacterium (assembly GCA_964653685.1). GTDB lineage: Bacteria > Patescibacteriota > Microgenomatia > PFEM01 > JAHIFH01 > DATKWU01. The sequence goes on along the minus strand of CAZZHA010000021.1, from coordinate 6,348 downwards.
TCTTTTTAGTCGACTAGCAGTATAACCAATCAGGACCGCCAAGATAGGCAAGACCAAAACCAGCTTTTCCTGATTCGGAGAAGGATAGTCCATAAGGGAAGGAATCGTCGCTAAAAGAAAGCCAATCATCAACCACCGGCGAACTCTTTTTAAATCAGATTTTTTAAACAAAAACCAAATTCCAACCAAAAAAAGAGGCAAAAAAATAGGTAGAATCGGACCAAAATTAGATAAACCATGGAGAGGATTTTTATCACCGGTGAGAAAATAAAAACTGGGTTTAAGATGGTCAAAAAAGACTTTAATTAATTGAACCAGATAAAAACTTTTGTTATAAAATAATTTTCCTAATAAAGGATTGCCTGAAAGTAAATTTTCCCCCCGCATTTGATTAATACTGTTGATTACTGCCGGATTGGTGAAAAAGCCCAAGTGTTTATGAAACAAATCTTGCTGCCAATTAGTTGTTTGGGTGTAACTAAAGACCGTAAGGAGTAATAACAAAAAAACCAGAATAACTAAAAAGCCCCTTAGTTTGAAAGCTTTTCTTTTTTCCAAAAATAAAAACAGCCAAAAACCTGAAAGAACCAGATTAAGAAATAAAGTAATGTAAGAACTGGTTCGGGAAAGAAAAATCAAGCCAGGACTGATAGCTAAAACTAAAGCTGCCCAATTAGCCAACCATTTATTGCCAGGGAAAAAATGGCGGCAAAGACCAAAAAAAGCCACCAAGCCCAAACAGCTAAAAAAAGCAAAGGGGAAATGAACAGCCAATTCATTGAGACCAAAAAGCTTGACTGAAAAAGCGACCAAATAGGAAGGTAAGAACCACTGATAGCCTTCAAAAGAGGTAAAAACCAAAGGCAATCGCCTGCCGGTCTCATCAATAAGATTATTAGCTAATAACTGACCTCGATAACCTAATAACGCTTCTTGAGAATGAAAACCAACCGGATAATCACCCAGCCAAGCCAAACGAAGAAAAAAACCGAGACCGAGAATAAGCAGGAAAGAGATTAACCAAAATTTATCTAGCTTTTGCCAATTAATTTTCGCCATTTTTGCCCCAAGCCAATAATTAAAGTTAACAAGTAATATTTTAATAAGCCATTATATTTTTTACTGCTCTCCACCAGCCACTGATGGGTTATTTCCGGCAAATCTTTACCTGCCGCACCGTGATGGTGAAGCACCTTGGCTGAAGGCAAATAATAAACAGCCAAACCGGCTTTCTTTGCTTGGCGACAATAATCCAGGTCTTCAAAATAAAAGAAATATTTTTCGTTTAATGAGCCAATCTTTTTGATTACCTTCCGGGGAATGACCATGGCCGCTCCGGTGACCGCATCGACTTTGATTGGTTTTTTGGTTCGGGGATAATATTTTTGATAACTATCTTCCCTACCCAGCCAAAATTCTTTGATCGCCCTTAAAAGAGAAGGAAAATGGTAAACCGAAGGCTGAATTGAACCATCAGGATTAATTAATTGCAAACCAGTAATTGCTTGAGGATGGTCTTGAACAAAGTTGATGGTCTCTTTTAAAGTCTCTTCTAAAACTTGGGTATCAACGTTAAGCAGAAGAATGAATTTTCCTTTAGCTTGTTTTATTCCCCGATTAACCGCGCCCGCAAAACCCCAGTTTTGATCAAGCAAGATGGCTTGAATTGTTTCTCCTTGAAGGTTTTTTTTCAAATAATCAACACTGCTGTCTTCTGAACCGTTATCAACGACAATCACTTCCATTTTTAAACTGCCCTTATTCCTTTTGAGAGAATCAAGACACTCTTTAAGAAGTTTTTTAGTATTAAAATTGGGGATAATAATTGATAAATCCATTTCAAAGATTAAGTATCTTTTTATCAGAAATAATGGCTTCTTCTTGTTCTTTAAATCTTTTAGGGATCAGTCCAGGCAGCTTAATTAGAGCCGCTAAGATAACCTTAAGATAACCTGGATTTCTTAAACGATAAAAAATGCCGGCAAGATGTTTAGGCATTAATTTCGGGGCAGTTAAGTTTTTCCAGATAAACAAGAGCTGGTTTCTTTCCTGAATTAAAGAAACATAGCTTTTTCTTAATTTTTTAAAAGTGCTTTCGTGTTGATGAGTGACTTGAGCTCGAGGGTCCCATAAACATCGCCAGCCTCTTTTTTGGGCCCGGTAACATAAATCAATATCTTCCCAATAAAACTTAAAACTTTCATCAAAACCACCTAAGCGTTCCCACATAGACTTCCTAAAGGCAGCACTGCCGCCACTTGCCCAAAAAGTTTGATGAGGGGTTTTGGTTTTTTTCCCGGCGGCATGAATAATGTAACCTTTTAAAAAATAGCCTTTGGTCCAACTAAGCTTGGGGTTGTTAATTTCATTAAAAGAAACGGCAAAAACAGTCGGATCCTTAAAGTCTTCTTTTAGAGGCTGGAGTGAATTTTTTCGGGGAATAACATCAATATTAAGAAGAACAATAATCTCATGCTTAGCGATTTCAACACCGCGGTTAACATTACCGGCAAAACCTAAACGGCGGTGGGTAACCAGTTTAACTTTGGGAAAGTTTTTCTTTAAATAATCCAAACTACCATCTTTAGAATTATCATCAGTGACAATCACCTCATCAGCCTCGATGGCGATAATTTTTCTTAGGTTTTTTCTGAACAAGTCTAAGTTGTTCCAATTGGGGATAATGACGGAAAACTTCATACGCTTTTTTCTTTAAATATCTGAACCACCAAAACCAGGGCTGTCGCCGCAAATAAAGAACGGATTAAACTCTTAAGGGTAAAAATATTAGTTAAGCCTGTTAACCAATCAGTCAGGGAACCAATTTTGGCCAGAGAGGGAGCGATGGGAACAAATAAACCCAGGTGGAGCGAGGATTCAAAAAAGAATAATAAAGCCAGATAACAACTAAATAAAATACCGAGATGAACAAAATATTTTCTTCCCTTAGCAATTACCAGCCAAATTAAAAAGGGTGTCAACCATAAAAACCATTGGGGGTGGTAATGAGTCACCGAGAAAAAAAGAAGCATTAAAGCCAAACCTATTTGCCAAAGAGCTTCTTTTTTACCAGTCAGTTTATTAGCCAAAAACAGCAAGAGAAAATAGCCAATGGCAAAAACCGAAAGATATTCTGCTCCTGACAAAGGCAATTTCAGGTAAAGCATTTTTTCTGTTTGACTGGCTAAAAAGGCTGATTGCCGATACATTGGTGAAAAAAGAAGATAGGGAGCAACAATTACTAAATAGGGGGCGGCGCCAATGAGCAAAAGTTTCATTCGCCGCCAAAATCCTTTTTCTAAAACCAAAGCAAAAATAGGCAAAAAGAGTAAGGGGACTAACTTGAAAGCGCCACCCAGACCCAACATTAAAACCGACCATTCTTTTTTTTCTTTAAAGGCAAAGAAAAGCGCGGCGACAATCATTAGGGTCGGAAAAATATCTATCTGGCCCATGGCAAAAGTAGTGTAAAGAGTTAAAGGATTAACCATCCATAATTTAAAAGCAATTTCGGCTTTTTTTTGAGTAAACAACCGATAAAGCAAAAAAGCTAACAGGAAATCAAAAAGAAGGTAGGGCAACTTAAGTAAAAAGAGGGTCTTAAATAAAATCATGGCGTGATAAGTAGCTCCTATATCTAAAAGAAAGAGATTATTAAAAGAAAAATTATATAAAGGACCCAAGAAAAACATGAAGACACCAGGAATTAAATAGGCTAAGGGAGGATAGATGAATAAATCTAACCCATAAATGGTGACAAATAAATTACCGGGGCCTAATCGAGAAAGGTGGTCATAAAAAGTCAGCCATTCCCCTTTTTGAGAGATTAGATAGGCGCCAAAATCAATGGCACGAATATCGGGGTGAACCGTTAAAGGCATTAAGATCAATCTTAAAGCCAAGCCAATTAAAATCCATTTGAGAAAAAACTTTTTCATTGAGCTAATTTTACTATTTCCTGGCAAAATTGTTCTTGAGAAAAAACCTGGGCTCTTTTTTGCGCCGCTCTGGCCAATTTTTCCCTTAATTGGTTATCCCGAGCGACTTTTAATGTCTGTTTAATTAATTCTTCTTTACTCTTCCATAATAAACCATCTTGCTGGTGATTAACAATTTCTGGCTGTCCCCCTTTATTAATCACAATCGGCACACAACCAGCCGCCATCGCTTCCACTGTGGTAATCCCAAATTGTTCTACTTTTTCTGGATTCTGCTCCTCATCAACACCAAAGCCAGCTGCTGTCCAGAAAATTTTGGCTTGAGCATAAAGATTCTTCAATTCGGAAAAAGAAGGACTATCAATAATCTCGACTGGCAGTCTTTTAGCTTTCTGTTTAAGTAAATCAAAAGTTTTATCTTTGCCAATATCTGTTCCGCCAGCTAAAACCAATTGCCAATCACCTAACTCTTTAGCTATCTGGCTAAAAACATCTACTAAAACATCCTGTCTCTTAGCCTGCATTAACCGAGAAAACCGGCCAACCGAAAAGATAATATTTTTCTTTTTGCCTGGTTTAAATTCTTTAACGGCGACGGGCGGATAAACAACCCTACTTTGAACACCATATTCTTTGTCAATAAACCTTTTGGTTAATTGAGAATTACAAATAACATAATCAATTCTTTTTAATTTAACCTGATTCAAAGGTTTTCTACCGCCAACATGATGAAAGGGGACTTGGAAATGGAGAAGATTCCTTTTAGCAAAAAGGGAGGGAACACTGCCGTCAGAAAGATAAAAGAGTAAATCATATTTTTTCATCAAGGACATTTTTTTAAAGAAATTTTCCTTAAAAATATTAGGAACAAAATTAATTTTCTTTAAATCAATCCCCAATCTCTTTTCCAACTTCTTCCCTATTCCCCTATCATCCCAAAAAACATCCACTTGCCAGTCTTTTTCAGCCAAACAATAAGCGACCGTCATCGTGTAGCGCTCGCCACCACCTAAAGTATCCAAATAGGGATCAAAAATTCCAGCTCTTTTCATTTTTGCTGCCTTTCCCATAATCTGGCATAAGTAATAAAACGACTAAACATTTGAAAAATAATTTCAATCCAACCGACAGTGCCGTCTTGCCAGCCTTGCTGCTTAATGGCTCGCAGCCAAAATTCACCCATCATAATTCTTAAAATCCGCCACCAAGTAACCGGCGGATGATGAGCTTGGTAAAGCAATTCTGCTTCGATTTTTGACCATTGTCTAGTTTTTTCGACCATTGCCGATAAATCCCGGTGAGTCAGATGGAGCATCGGTTCTTTTAAATGACTCAATTCACCTTCATAAACCGGCTCTTCATGCAATCTGCCTCGCCATTTTTTGAGTTTGTTTTTCTTAAACAATCTCTTGACATAATCAGGCCAAGAACCGCCGTGTTTGACTTCTTTACCCAAATAAAAATTTCTTCGAGGAATGGCAAAAGCTCCATCCTGATTCTTTTTTATTATTGCTTCTATCTCTTTTCTTAATCCAGGTGTCACCCGCTCATCGGCATCAAGATAAAAAACCCAATCGCCTTTAGCGACGGCTAAGCCTTTATTTCTCCAGCTAGCATAATCTGGCTTTTTCGAAGTGACTTCGATAATCTTTACCTGATATTTTGTCGCAATTTCTCTTGTTTTATCAGTCGAACCGGTGTCAACCAAAATAATCTCCTCAGCCCATTTGACTGACTCTAAACAATCCTTAATCATGGCTTCTTCATTGCGGGTAAGAATAATGACACTAAGCCTCATAACTTCCTTTCCCAAATCTATTAATCAAAAAGTCACGGAAAGCGATTTTCTGCCAAGGCCGACCAATAAGCAAACGGCTTAAGCCCCACTTAAACAAGGCTATTTTAGCTCGTAAAGGCGCGTAGCGAAAACCAAATAAAAGGCGATTTCTAGTCAAATAATAATCATGTAAAGAGCCACCGACTTCACTTGAACCGGCGTTAAAATGCCACATTTTTGCTTGAGGAACGAATAAAAGCTGAAAACCCGCTTTTTTAGCCCGAACCGAGTAATCAGAATCCTCATAATAAGCAAAATATTTTTTATCTAAAAAGCCAATTTTCTCGATCACTTTTCTTTTAATTAACATCGCACAGCCAGAAATATAATCGGTTGCTTCTATTTGGTCATACTGTCCCTGATCAACTTCGTCAACGCCGCGATGTTGAGTCAGAACGTTCTGCCAATCAATGATGCCTCCGGCAAACCAAAGAACCTTGCCTCTCTCTGAATCTTGATAACGATCACGATGAAACTCATACCCAGAAGTAAAATAGATTTTTGGACTTAAAAGACTAGCTTTTTTTCTTTTTTCTGCCACTTTAAATAGATGAACTACTAAATTTTCATCCA
>CAZZHA010000020.1:0-10853 GCA_964653685.1 uncultured Gammaproteobacteria bacterium | reverse complement strand
CCCTGGGAACCGAAGATGTTAGTTTTTTAAGGCAGCATTATTTGCCAACTGGTTTAACTGATCTTTATGTGGCTGGTAGGCAACTTATTTTTTCCGATAATCAGGAAATAGTCTTTGAGCTTTTGGTCAGGGGAGAGTACCAGTTAGAAACGAAGGGTCAAGGTAGACTAATAATTGACGGTCAGGAGGTTAAAACCAATCAAGTTTATTTAGAAAATGGTTGGCATCAAGCCAGAGGAGAAGGGATTAAAGAGTTAGTTTTAAAGTCTAAACTGGAAGAGTGAAGTTTGGTTAATTTTTATTCAGCCTCGTAATTAAGACTATCAACAATCCGGTCAAAAATTTCTGGGTCTAAAATACCGTTGGCGATGTGAATGACTTTATTCGGATTATTGGGGATAGCAAAAAAGATATCAACATTAGGTGATTGGTCCGCAGTATTAATGTAAATAGCGCGATAGCCAGTTAAACCAGAGGCATTAACGAATTTTTCGATTGAATCTAGGTTTTTTAAGCCAGAAAAGAATTTCCACCAATTACGAGCGAAATCTTCAACTTTACCAACATAGGCAGGGTCACGACTGGGAATGTCTTCAACATTAAGAAGAATGTTGCGTTGAGCAGGAATATTGCCCCAGATAATGGCGACCGCATCAGTCGAATCATTAGGAAAAATACCTAATTTTAAGGTTTCTGGGCGTTTGAAGGAGTAATTATAAACTTTCCCTCTATATTCTTTCCAAGGAACTTCTGGTCCGGCCGTAAATCTTTGAGGCGCTGTTGGAGGATTAACCAGTTCGTTTGCCTCGAGGTCTTCTCCACCTAAGTAGGTTTGACCTGAGGGTAAAGTAAGTTTGACTCCAAATTTTTGGGCGTAGAGGTAACCACCATAAAGGACAATACCTAAAACCACGACGCCGAGGACAAGACCGAGGATAATTTTTTTCATATCGGGAGTGTTTTCCATATCAAAAAGGACTTTACTCTATTATAAAACTACTTGTCAAGAGGGAGTCCTTGTTATAGACTCGAAATAATTAATTTAGCAAATCAATGAAGCGAATTTATTCTTTATTAAGCAGAGAGGATGTTTTTATCTTATTTTTTTCTTTTTTACTTCTTTTTTTGAGTTTTTTTCCAACTCTTTACGAGGCTTTTCAGGCTAATAATTTAGGTGATCCACGAAGACTAATGCTTTGGGGTGAACATAATTACACTTATGATTACAATGTCTATTTAGCTAAGATGAGATTAGGAGCTGAAGGCCAGTGGACTGTGATTAACAAATACACCAGTGAACCTCATCAAGGGATTTTACTCCAAGAATTTTATCTTCTAACAGGAAAAATAGGGGGATGGTTGCGTTTAACGCCGCCCCTCACTTACCACTTGGTGAGGATTTTTTTGGCAGTTGGTTTGCTCTTGGCTATTTACCAGTTAATCTGTTTTTTCTTAAAGGATAGCTTACAAAGAAAAATTGCTTTTTTGTTAGCCCTTTTTTCTGGAAGTTGGCCGCGGTTTGTTTATTATCATCAAGGTTGGCATCCGGCTCTTTTTATGGATTGGTGGCAGGAAATGGATGTGATTAGAAGAGCGACATACGTACCCCATTATCTTTTAGGTCATTTACTGACGATTGTGATGCTTTTGTCTTTATTAAAAAAGAAATTAGTTTGGGCTTTGATTAGTGGTTTGATTGCTGGTTTTGTTCATCCACCCAGTTTATTAATTATTTGGGGAATTTGGGGATTATGGATAATTTGGCAATTAAGGAGAGAATTAATTGAAAAGGGATTATTTAAAAAAGAATTATTTAAAGAAGGATTGCTTAAAAAAGATATTTTTAGAGATATTAAGAGACAGATTGTTACTTTTATTCTCTTGGTTTTAGTAACTTCCATTCCACTTCTTTATATTCAGAGAATTACTTCTTTTTATCCTTGGAAAACTTTAACTGATTTTGATCGGGTTCATCCCTTACCTTTTCAGTTTGGCGAATACTTTTTGGCTTTAGGCATCACTTTTATTTTGGGATTAGGGGGAGTAGTAATGGTTTTTTGGCAGAAAAAAGAAACCTATTTGCCTTTGGTTTTTTGGGTTTTAAGTGCTTTTTTGGCCATTATTATTTTTCAGCGAATTCCTTTTGTGTCAGAGGCCCGTTTCATTCAAGTGGCGGTTCATTTGCCTTTAGCGATTCTTTCAACTCTTGTTTTAGTTGAAATTAGTCAGTGGTTGAAAAAGAGAATTGGTCAAAAGGTTTTGATTTGGTTAGTTTGCTTAGTTCTGTTTCTTTCTTTGCCAGGGATTTACGTTTCTGTTAAAGGTCAGATTGGCTTTATCAATCAGCGAGCGGCTGCGGTTCTGCCCTTAGTCCCTTATCCTTCTCAGGTAATGTATCCCCTAAAAGGTTGGTGGCAGGCGATTATTTGGTTGGGAGAAAAAACGAAGAGGAATGAAATCGTTTTATCAGACGTCACCGCCGGTAATTATCTTCCTGCTTATGCCGGCAACACCGTTTATTATGGTCATAGTGGAGAAACGGTTTTCTTTGACCAAAAACGTTTTGTTGTTCAGCGTTTCTTTAGTAATCAAATGACGGAAGAAGAAGCTTTAGATTTTCTTAAGAAGAATAAAATTAGTTATATTTTCTTTGGTCCTCAAGAAGCGGTTTTAGGTTATTTCCAACTTTATTATTTTTTGGAAACAGTTTTTCAAAATGATTGGGTGACGATCTTCAAAGTCAATGTGCTAAAATAGCTTTAATGGTGAAGCTAATTGTTTGTCCTCTTTGTCAAAAAAAAGATTACCAGGTTCTTTTTAAAAAAGGTCAAAGACAGATTGTTCAGTGTTTAAATGATGGTTTAGTTTTGGTTAATCCTCAACCTAGTCAAAAAGAAATTGCTTCTTTATATGGACCTAAGTATTTCAGGAATTTTGGTCCTTATCTTAAGAATCGCCAGGCTCATTTGGGCTATTTTCGAAAAAAATTAGACCAAATAGAAAAGCGGGTTAAGAAAAAAGGCAAAATTCTTGATGTCGGTTGTGCGGTTGGTTTTTTTCTTCAAGAGGCCAAGAAGAAAAGCTGGTCACCCTTGGGGATTGATGTTTCTGATTTTGCTTTAAAACATTGTCGCCAACAAGGTTTAAAGGTTAAGAAGGGGACGATTAAGGAAGTGAAATTACCTGCTCGTTCTTTTAAGGTGGTGGTTAGTCTTCAGACAATTGAACATGAGACCAATCCGGTTGAACATCTTCAGGAGATTGCCCGTTTGCTTAAACCAGGTGGTTTAGCGGTTCTAACCACGCCTGATCATAATTCTTGGACCAGGAAGTTAATGGGTTCTCATTGGTTTGGCTATCGTCATCAGGAACATCTTTATTTCTTGACTCGGGAGACTTTAGGGGAAATGTTGAAGAGGGCGGGTTTTAAAAAAATTGAGATGAAACTCGATGATCCTCGGATTTTTATTTTAGGTTATTATTTGACTCGGTTAGCCGATTTTTATCCTAACCGATTTGTCAAAATAACTACTAATATGATAAAAAGAATTATTGGTAATTTTCCCGCTCCTGCCCTGACTGATCCTTGGGGAGATATCATTGTTTTTGCCCAAAAATGATTAAAAAACCCTTTCTTTCAATTATTATTCCTGCCTACAAAGCAGAAGAGTCAATCGTGCCTCTTCTGGATTCCGCTTTTAATTCTTCTTTTAAAGATTTTGAATTGATTGTGGTTGATGATTGTTCGCCGGATAAAACGGGTAAGGTGATTAAAAAATATGGTCAGGGAATTAAGTATTATCGACTTAAAAGGAATTCAGGTCCGGCTAAAGCCAGGAATCAAGGGGTAAAAAGAGCTCGAGGTGAAGTTTTGCTTTTTCTGGATTCCGACGTTCAGCTTTACAAAAATACTTTAAAGGAGATTGCTGATTGTTTTCAAAAAGACCCTGATTTGTATGCGATGACCGGGGTTTGGAACAAGGTCCAGAAAACCAAGAAGTTTTTTCCCAGATTCAAGGCCTTAAGGGATTGGAGTTATTGGATTCAGGAAAGAGACCAGCGTGGTTATTATTTTCTTTTTTCGACCAGGATTGCCGCCATTAATCGAGAACTCTTTCTTCGTTTAGGTGGTTTTAACGAGACTTACAAAGGGGCGATGGTTGAGGATATTGAATTTACTTACCGAATTGCCCGTCGTTACGCCGTTATCTTTAATCCTAAAATGAAAGTGAGACATGAATTTGAGGATTTTTGGCCGATTGCCAAAAAATATTTTTTCCGGGCGCGGGATTGGAGCAAACTTTATCTGAGTCGGAGAAAATTTGACCCCGTCGCCACCACGAAAAAAGAGTTTATTACCGCTTTGTCAGCGGTCGCTTTTCCTGGATTTTTGTTCCTGGGTTTTTTCTGGCACCCTTTTTGGCTAGGAGCTTTAGTTGCTTTTTTAATTCATCTTTGGGGTGTTCATAAATTTTTATTCTTTGTTTTTAAGGAAGAAGGTTTAGTTTTTATGTTTAAAGCTTTGGTAGTTGGCTGGGTGCTTTATTTTATTATTGTCGCTGGAGGCGGGATTTTTGCTTTAGGTTTGGTGAAGCAAAAGTTTACTTCTTTTTTTCCGCAATAACCACAATGTAAGCTCTTAAGGATTTAAGCCAACTAATTTTTTCTAGAAATAAAAGGGGTTTAATCAGAGACTGAGGGGTTTTATTTGGCGTAATCAAACCTAGATTTTCTTGGGTAATAATCTGGAGGTTGGTTTTTTTGAAGAGAGAAACGAGGTAATTGGGCGAGAATTTAAGAGACTTTCTTTCTTCTTTTTTAGCCAGACCTAAAAGAAGAATAGCAGGATTGTTTCTATTAGGTTCTGAAACGACCACAAATTTTTTTGCCACCCGGTTCATTTCTTTAAGAGCTTTTAAGGGGTGATTGAGGTGATGAAGAAGGTTGGAACAGAAAACCAGGTCAAAAGAGTTGTTTTTAAAAGGAATTTGGTAGGCACTGGCTTTAATCAGGTTTTTATGGGGGTTTAAAGCCAACATTTTTTCCGAAAAGTCAAGACCAATAACTTGATATTTCTTGGCCAAATAATAAGTAAAAAAACCACTGCCACAACCAACGTCTAAGATTTTACTGTCTGGTTTGAGTTTAATTATTTTCTCAATGAACCCTAATTTTGGCATAACAAATTCTTTGACCACAAGATGAGTTGGTTTTCTTCTTTCGGTAGTTGAATCCCAATATTGAATTTGGCTGATTTTTTTAGCTGACATCACCTAGAGTTTAAATCCTTTTTAATTTATTTTTTTCTGGCAATAATCAATTGATTAGCCATTAGAAAATCTAAATGAAATAATCTTATGATTTTTTCAATCGTTTCTTCATAGGGAAAACCAATTGGCGAAAACATGAATTTTTTCTTTTCCAGGATTTGGAAACCTTGGTTTTCTAGAATTTTTGCTAATTCGGACAAATTGATGGTTGAATAATGTCTTTCTTCTTTTAAATGGCCAACTAAAGTGGCTGTTTTTTCCCAAAAAGGATCAGGGGTGGTCAGAATTAAGATTCCGTTTTTTTTAAGGACTTTTTGGCTTTCTTTGATCAGTTTTTGGGGTTGATTGAGATGTTCGATAACGGCGGCGGCGATAATCACTTCAAATTTGGGTTTTTTAAAAGGCAGATTAAGAACATTGCCTTGAATGATTTTGATTCTTTTGTCTTGATTGGTTTTGATTAGAGATTGGGAGTATTCGATACCTAGACAATTACTTTTAGGAAATTGGTCTTTGATTTTACTGAGCATCAAGCCGTCGGCTGTACCTAGATCGAGGACATTGTTGGGTTTTGGTTGATATTCTTGAATAGCTTTAAGAACTTCTTTGGTTCTTCGTTGAAAACGATAAACAAAAGCTCTTTTCTTTTTTCTATCAAGATGGTAATCAAGTTTTAAAACGCCTTTTGGATGTCTTTTGTCCATCTTTGTTACATTTTGATTACTTTAAGACCTGCCTTTATTTTCCGGTTGAACTCTGGGAGGGAACGGATTTTTCTTAAACCTTGGATAATGTAAGCTGGTCGGGTATAGAATTCTTTGTAAGCTTGGGAAACAATTTTAAAAAGCTCTTCTCGACTAAAGTTTTCGCCCCAAACCGGGGGAATAAAATCTGGTGAGGGTTTTTGGGCAAACTCTTGCCAGACATCCTTTTTGATAATCCTTTTTTCCAGGGCTTCAAAATAGATTTTGGTGGCCGGAAAAGGGGTCAGAATAGTAAGGTGAACAAAATCTGGTTTTAGTTGTTTCATTAATTCTAGACTGGCTTCGATTTCTTTTTTTCCTTCTTGGGGGTTGCCAATCATAAAATAAGCCAGAGTATCAATTCCAATTTCTTTAGTCCAGCGAAAAGCGTTTCTAACTTGTCTAAGAGTGATGCCTTTATTCAAGGCCTTGAGAACTTTGGGTGAACCAGCTTCAACCCCATAATGGATTCGTTCACAATTGGCTTGTTTAAGTTTTTTGAGGATTTTTTTGTTAATCGTATCGACTCTGGCTCTGATGTCCCAGCCAATTTTTAATTTTCTTTTAATGATTTCATCACAGATATCAATCACTCGTTGCTGATTGACCGTAAAAGTATCATCATAAACAAAAAATTCATTGATACCCATTTGGACACAGGCTTCGATTTCATCAACCACGTTTTTAGCAGACCGGGCTCTAAAAATTTTACCTAAGTTAGGTCGGTCACAGAATTTACATTGAAAAGGGCAACCCCGCGAAGTAATCATGGTGGTGATGGGTTGTCTTTTGGCAATCAGAGAAGAATATTTTTGATAAGGGACCAGGTCTCGGGCGGGAAAAGGGAGTTGATTAAGATTCATGATAAAAGGCTGGGGACCGGTGTTAATGATTCTTTTATTTTTCTTAAAAACAAGGCCTTTTATTTTTTTTAATCTTTTTTCTAATTCTTCTTTTTTTTCTTTTTGGTCAAGGGCTTTGACCAAATCATTAAAAGCTTGTTCGCCTTCGCCTAAGACCAGGTAATCAACACCTGGAAGATTAATGGTTTCTTCTGGGAAGATATGAACGTGGGGTCCTCCTAGGATAACTTTTATTTTTTTATTAATGGCTTTGACCAGAGAAACGGTTTTAAGGACATCAATTAAGGTCAGGGTCATGGTTGTAATACCCACAAGTTCAGGATTAAATCTCTTTATTTTTTGTTTGAGTTGAGGATAGGTGAGTTCTTCAACCTGGCTGTCAATGATTTTGATTTGGTGGTGATTATTTTTTCTTAGATAGGCCGCTAGATAGAGCAATCCTAAAGGTGGATTAAAACCTCTTTCTTCTTCAATAATCGGTGGGTTATTGCCAATAATTTCGTTTTCAGCTGGTGGATTGATTAAAAGGATTTTCATTAACTTTGGTCCAGTTTGGCATTACCTTTGGAAATGAGGTCAGCCAAAATGCCAATGGAAAGAATTTGGAAGCCAGCAAAAAAGAGGATGACGGTCGAGACATCCATAAACTTAGGCAAAAAGAAGAAACTATAGGTGCCGATTAAGAAACTTGAGAAAAAGAAAACTAGACTTAAGGGCACAAAGAATTTCAGGGGATTGAAATAGAGGATAGTCGTTAGAATCAAGGAAGTGAAATTAATTGTATCCCTGATTGGTTTTATTTTCGATTTACCCACCCGATGGTGGTAATTGATGGGTATAAATTTGACCGAAAGGTCGTGAGCAAGAAAAGAGAGAGTCAGGGTGGAAGTACAGGAAAAACCTGAGGGTAAGAGGTGAAGAAAACGATTAAATTGTTCTTTTTTAAAGAGTCTTAAACCGGAATTAAGGTCAGGAATTTTTTCGTTGATGAGGTAGTTGGCTAAGAGAATCAGAATTTTTTTCATTATTTTTCTTGAAAAAGGTTCCTGAATTTTTTTACCAGTTCTGGCGCCAACAATCATGTCTTGATCAGCAAAATTTTTGATAAGAAGAGGGATATCTTGAGGGGAGTAGGTACCGTCACCATCAATAATGATGATGTTTTCATTTTTAGCTTTAAGGACACCGGTTTTGACAGAAGCGCCATAGCCTTGATTACGAGAATGATTAATAATTTTGATTCCTTTTATCTTTTGAAGAACCTTTCCTGAAGTATCGGTTGAACCATCGTTAACCGTAATGATTTCCGCCTTGATTTTTTGTTGACGGAGAACCATTTTTATTTCTTGAATGACCTTTTTAATGACTTTTTCTTCATTAAAAACAGGAATGATAATTGAAAACCAGGGTTTTTGCCTGCCCATTTCGATTTATTTTAACACAGAGAGATTGACAGCAAAAGAAGGATTTGCTAAATTAAAAAAGATGAAATTTTTACTTTCTCTACTTAACCTTAATCTTCTTCTCTTAGAGAAGTAGCTTGGTTTGGGAGAGAAAGAGTTTTTTTGGAACTCCCAAACCAGGGAGTTTTTTGTTAGGATAAAAAAGATGGCTAAAAATTATCATCCAGAAGAGATTGAGAAAAAATGGCAGGGACGCTGGCGTCAGGAAAAAATTTACGAAGTTGATTTGGATCAAGCCAGAAAACCCTTCTATAACTTGATGATGTTTCCTTATCCTTCAGGCGAGGGTCTTCATGTTGGCAATATGTATGCTTTTACGGGTTCGGACATTTATGGTCGCTGGCAGAGGATGAAAGGTCATGATGTTTTTGAACCCATTGGTTTGGATGGTTTTGGCATTCATAGTGAGAATTACGCCATTAAATTAGGCAAACATCCATCTGAAGTGGCTCAAAAGACCGAAAAGAATTTTTATCGTCAACTAGAGGCCACCGGTAATGGTTACGCTTGGGAAAATACTTTGGAAACCTATGATCTTGATTATTATGGTTGGACGCAATGGATTTTTCTCCAGCTTTTTAAAGCCGGCTTAGTGGAACGAAAAAAAGCCTCGGTTAATTGGTGCCCTGATTGCAAAACCACTCTTTCTGATGAACAGGTGATTGCTGGTTGTTGTGAACGTTGTAAAACCGAAGTCGAGAAAAAAGATTTGGAACAATGGTTTTTTAAGATTACTAAATACGCAGATAAACTTTTAAAGAATTTAGAGACGATTAATTGGTCAGAGAGAACCAAAATTGCCCAGAGAAATTGGATTGGTAAATCAGAGGGAGCCGAGCTTCAATTTATGATGGTTGGTGCTCAAGAAAAAATTCCCACTTTTACCACCCGGCCAGACACGATTTTTGGCGCTACTTTCTTTGTTCTAGCCCCAGAATCTGAGTGGATTAAGAAATTAATAACTAAGGAGAACAAAGAAAAAGTATCAAAGTATATCGAAAAGGCTCGTAAGAAAACAGAAGTCCAGCGTTTATATACTGAAAAAAACAAGACTGGCGTTTTTACCGGTGGATATGTGATTAATCCGGCTACTGGTAAGAAGATTCCGGTTTGGGTAGCTGATTATGTGGTCATAGGTTATGGTACGGGCGCGGTGATGGGTGTGCCGGCTCATGATCAACGGGATTGGGAATTTGCTAAGAAGTACAAATTGCCGATTATTGAGGTAATTAAGGGAGGAAACATTGAAAAAGGAGCTTATAACGGTCAAGGCAAGTTAGTTAATTCCAATCAATTTAATAGTTTAAGTATTCAAGAGGGGATTAAGAAAATTACGTCTTGGTTGGAGAAAAAGGGTTTGGCGAAAAAACAAACCCAATATCGTTTAAGAGATTGGTGTGTTTCTCGTCAGCGTTATTGGGGACCACCAATTCCAATGATTAACTGTTCAAAGTGTGGTTGGCAACCGGTACCCGAAAAAGATTTGCCAGTTAAACTACCTTATCTGAAAAACTGGAAGCCTTTGGGAACTGGCGTTTCACCTTTGTCTCAGGCTAAGGATTGGGTCAAAGTTAAATGTCCGAAGTGTGGTGGTTTGGCTAAAAGAGAAACTGATGTTTCCGATACTTTTTTAGATTCAGCTTGGTATTTTTTCCGTTATACCTCGACAGATAAGAAAAAGGTGGCTTTTGATAAGAAAAGAGTCAAGAAATGGTTACCAGTGGAGATGTATATTGGCGGTCAGGAACACGCCGTTCTTCATTTAATGTATACCCGTTTCTTGACCATGGTCTTTAAGGATTTGGGTTTAATTGATTTTGAAGAACCTTTTGAACGCTTCTATGCTCATGGTCTGCTGATTAAAGATGGCGCCAAGATGAGTAAATCTAAGGGTAATGTTATTATTCCTGATGATTATATTCAGAAGTTTGGTGCTGATTCATTACGATGCTATTTGATGTTTTTAGGTCCTTTTAGTCAGGGTGGTGATTTTCGGGACCAAGGAATTATTGGGATGTATCGGTTTATGAATCGGGTTTGGCGAATTAGTCAGAAATTTGAGAAAAAAGGAGATTCTCAAGAGAAGAAAGTTATTCACCAAACAATTAAAAAAGTAACCAGGGATATTGAAAAACTTCATTACAATACTGCCATTGCCTCGATTATGGAATTGATTAATTTTCTTTATCAGGAAAAGAAGGTTAGTCAAGAAGCGATTGAGATTTTGGCTTTGCTAATGGCTCCCTTTGCGCCTCATATTGCTGAAGAGATATGGTGTGAAGTCTTAAAAAACAAATTTTCAGTTCATCAGCAGAAATGGCCAGAGTTTGATGAAAAATTGATTAAAGAAGAAAAAGTGCTGATTATTATTCAGATTAATGGTAAGTTAAGAGGTCAGATAGAAGTTCCTAGCAATCAAGCGACTCAACAGGCAGCAGTTGAAAAATTGGCTAAGAAAGAAAAGAACGTTATTAAACATTTAGAAAAGAAAAAGATTAAAAAAGTTGTTTTTGT
>CAZZHA010000019.1:0-11096 GCA_964653685.1 uncultured Gammaproteobacteria bacterium | reverse complement strand
ATTCTTTTAGGAGTTAAAAAAGAAATGCCTGAAAATTTCCTGAATAATTTGCGGAATACAGGCACACTTCATATTATTGTTGCCTCTGGTTACAATCTTTCGGTGATTGCTGGCTTCCTAGTTTCTTTTTTAGTTTGGTTGATGAACAGAAAAAAAGCTTTAGTGGTCGCTTTTTTAGGCGTTTTGTTTTACACCTTAATGGTGGGGGCCGAGCCGCCAGTGGTTCGGGCCGCGATTATGGCGGGTTTGGCTTATACCGCCAAATATTTAGGGAGAATGAGTGATGGTTTAATTACTTTGATTATTACAGCTATTATTATGCTATTTTTATCACCTTTGATACTTTTTGATATAGGTTTTCAACTCTCTTTAATGGCCACAACTGGGATTCTTTTAATTCAGCCTCTCCTGAAAGAAGTTAGATTTCTTCGTTTACCTCTAGTCGGTGATAATTTGGCTACCACTTTGGCGGCTCAGATAGGAGTGATGCCTATTATTTTGGCAAACTTTGGTAATCTTAGTTGGTTGTCACCCCTTATCAATGCCTTGGTTTTGCCGCTAATTCCGCTGCTCATGAATTTAGGCGGAGTTGTGGTTCTTTTTGGTCTTGTTAGCAGACCAATTGCTCAAGTGCTAAGTTGGTTATTATGGTTACCTCTCACTTATTTTGTTAGATTAATTGAGTTTTTTGGGGGATTGGGTTGGATTAATTTTGATATAGATAGACTATCTTTCTGGTGGGCCCTTGGTTATTATTTTGTTTTAGGGATGATTCTTTATTGGCAGTGGAAGAAGAAATGGAAATTAACAGAGCCAAGATTATTTTAATTAGTTTGGTTTTAATTATTGGTTTAATTTGGTCAGCCATTCTTAGCTTACCTGATAATCAGTTGCATTTGGTTTTTTGTGATGTGGGTCAAGGAGATGCGACTCTGATTTACCAGGGATCTAATCAGATTTTGATTGATGGCGGTCCAGATCAGCGGGTTTTAGGTTGTCTGTCTCATCATTTGCCTTTTTGGGATCGAGAAATTGAGATGGTAATTGCCACTCATCCAGAATCAGACCATATTACTGGTTTGATTGATGTGATTGAAAGATACAATGTGAGGCAGTTTGTTATTAACTCAGTTGGTAAGGATTCGGCGGTTTTTAAAGAATTTCAGGCAGCCGTTTTAGCTGAAAAAGCCTCTGTTTATTTTCCTAAGGCTGGTGATAGGATAAAGGCTAATTCTTTGGTCTTAAGTTTTTTATGGCCTCAGCATCAAGAAAAAGTTTTAGGGGTAAATGCGGAAGGAGAAGTTAATGATACGTCTCTTGTTTTTGAATTAGCTTATGGTCAATTTGAAGCTCTTTTAACCGGCGATATTTCAACCAAAGTTGAGAGTCAATTGGATTTGGATGACATTGAGATTTTGAAGGTGGCTCATCATGGGAGTAAATATTCAACGAGTGAAGAATTTTTAGAAAAGTCTCGTCCGGAATTAGCGATTATTTCTGTTGGTAAAAATTCCTTTGGTCATCCCACTCAAGAAGTAATTGAGAAGTTGAATCAGGCGGGGGTTGAGTTATTGAGAACTGACCAGGAGGGAGAAATCGAGGTTGTGAGTAATGGCGAAACTTGGTATACTCAATAAGATGTTTCAGAATCAATTAAAAAAAGATTTTTCTAAGGCTTTAAAAAAGTTGAAGATTGCTGATAAGGATTTGGAGTTTGAACATCCTGCTAATCCAGAACATGGTGATTATTCTACGAACATTGCTTTACGGCTAAAGAAAAAAGATATTCCCACTCCCTTTGATCTAGCTAACCAAATTGTTAATACTTTTCGCGGTTTGGGTTTGCCAGAATACCTTGCCAAGATTGAAATTAAAGGGGCTGGCTTTATCAATATTTGGCTTAAAGATGAGGTTCTTTTTGAGGAAGTAAAAAAAGTTTTGAAGGCAAAAGAGAAGTATGGCTCTTCTGGTCTTGGCAAGAAAAAAGGAATAATGTTCGAATTCGCTCATCCTAACACTCATAAACAATTTCATATTGGTCATCTAAGAACCACTAGCTTGGGCGAGAGTTTGGCTCGCTTTTATGAGACCTTGGGTTATTTGGTTTACCGGACTAATTACCAGGGAGATATTGGTCTCCATGTCGCTAAGTGTCTTTGGGGCGTTAAAAAATTAGGAATAAGGCCAATGAAGAAGTTGGAAACGAAGATTGATTTTTTGGGTAAGGCTTATACTAAGGGAAATCAGGCTTATGAGGAAAGTAAAAAGGCCAAAAAGGAAATTGATGAAATTAATCAAAAACTTTATCAAAAGGAGCCTCAGTCAAGGAAATTATGGCAAAAGACAAAAGAATGGAGTTTGGCTTATTTCAAAGAAATTTATCAGCGTCTCAATACTCATTTTGATCGCTTTTATTTTGAAAGTGAAGTGGCTGAACCAGGGAAGAAATTGGTTTTGGCTAATCTGAAGAAAGGAGTTTTTAAGAAAAGCGAAGGCGCCATTATTTTTCCTGGAGAGAAACACGGTCTTCACAATCGGGTTTTTATTACCCAAAACGGTTTACCTACTTATGAAGCTAAAGATATGGCCTTGGCTAAATTACAATTTTCTGAATTTAAAGTCGACCAGTGTATTCATGTCGTCGGACCAGAACAAAAAGGCTATTTTGAAGTTATTTTTAAGGCCCTTGAACAAGTGATTCCTCAAGCAGCTAATAAAGAAAAACATCTTAGTTATGGTTGGGTGCGTTTGAAGAAAGGCAAGATGTCTTCTCGAATGGGTACTTTAGTGGAAATTAATTGGCTTTTAGCTGAAGTTAAAAAAGAAATTGAAAAAATTCTTAAAGAAAACAAGAATTTGAATAAAACTCAAAAGAAAAAGGTGGCTGAGATGGTGACCGTGGGAGCGGTCAAATATTCGATTTTGAAATTCAGTCCAAATAGTGAAATACAGTTTGATATAAAAGAGTCGATAAATATTGAGGGTGATTCCGCGCCTTATCTTCAATATACTTACGCTCGTTGTCAAAGTGTTTTGAGAAAGGCTGGGAACGACTCAACACCTCTAGCTGAAAAAATACCTCAATTAAAACCTGAGGAAAAGGCTTTATTAAGAACCATTTATAAGTATCCTAATCTTGTTCAGGAGGCAGGCGAAAATTTCGCCCCTAATCTAGTTTGTAATTTTCTTTTTGATTTGGCTCAGAAATACAATCTGTTTTATCACCAACAGTCGATTTTAAAAGCGGGGAGTGAAGATTTAAAAAATTTCCGTTTGGCTTTAACGGCAGCGGTGGCTCAAATAATTAAAAATGGACTTTATCTTCTAGGAATTGAGGTTCCAGAAAGAATGTAATGTATCAACATCAATTAACCACTTTGAAAAATGGTCTTCGTTTAATTACCATTCCCATGCCTCAATTGGAGTCAGTGACAGTGATGGTTGGAGTGGGAGCGGGCAGTCGTTACGAAACTAAAGCGGTTAATGGCCTTTTTCATTTTATTGAACACATGGCTTTTAAAGGGACCAAGAAAAGACCTTCGTCTTTAGCAATTTCTTCAGAATTAGATGCCCTTGGGAGCGAGTTTAATGCCTTTACTGATAAGGAATTAACTGGTTATTACGTTAAGTTAGCAGTAAAACACCAAAAACTGGCTTTTGATATCCTTTCAGACATGGTTTTAAATTCTCTTTTTCAAGAAAAAGAAATTGAAAGAGAAAAGGGCGTTATTACTGAGGAAATCAATATGCGCAAGGATATGCCTAATTTAAGGTCCTTAGAAGCCTTTATTAGACTTATTTACGGCAATAATCCCATGGGTTGGGAAGTTATCGGTAAGAAAAAAAACATCAAAGGTATTAATCGAGACGATTTTCTTAGATATATTAATCGGTTTTATTTTCCTAAAAACGTGATTGTTGCCGTGGCTGGGAAAATTAATCAGACTCAAACAAAATCTTTATTTAGGCAATATTTTGGTCCATTAAAGAAAAAAGGTAAAAGTACTCCAAAAATTATCAAAATAGATCAAAAGAAAGCAAAAACCAAGTTAGTTTATAAGAAAACCGAACAAGCCCATTTTTGTTTGGGGGTGCCTGGTTATTGGTATCTTCATCCTGATAGATTTGTTCTCGGCGTTTTATCAACGATATTGGGAAGAGGGATGAGTTCTCGGCTTTTTATTCAGATTAGGGAAAGACGGGGTTTGGCTTATTACAGTTACAGTGATCTTGATTTTTACACTGATAGTGGCTATCTTTTAGCTAGGGAAGGAGTTAGACTAAAGAGCGTTGATGAAGCGATTAAGGTGACGCTTAATGAGTTTTGGAAGCTAAAAGAAAAGCCAGTTTCTTCAAAGGAGTTAAAAAAAGCCAAAGAGTTTTTAAAAGGCAAGATGACTCTGGCTTTAGAAGACTCTTATAATGTCGCTTCCCGGTACGCAGCCCAGCTCCTTTTGGAAAAAAAGATTCGAACGCCTGAAGAGACAATGAGATTGATTGACCAAGTAAGTGTGGCTGATGTTCAGCGAGTGGCTAAAGACGTTTTTAAGCCTGAAAAACTTAATTTGGCTTTGATTGGTCCTTACAAAGATGAATCTCGTTTTAAAAAGCTTTTAAGAGGCAAGAGATAAATGGAAGAGAGTGTGGTTTTGATTAAACCCGATGGAGTTAAAAGGGGACTGGTCGGTGAAATTATTCGCCGTTTTGAAAGAGCGGGTTTGAAATTAATTGCCATGAAGATGATTTGGGTGGATAAAGATGTTGTCGGTAAACACTATACTAATAAAAAGGCTTATTTAATCAGTGTTGGTGAGAAAACCCTAGAGTCTTATAAAAAATATGGTAAGGATCCTAAGGAAGAGTTAGGAACTAAGAATCCTTTGGAGATTGGTAAACTGGTTAGAGAGTGGAATATGGAATTTCTTTCTTCTGGTCCGGTGATTGCCTTGCTTTGGCAGGGTCCAAGCGCTGTTGAAATTATTAGGAAGATTGTCGGTTCAACCTTTCCGGCTTCAGCCCCACCAGGAACTATTAGAGGTGATTATTCTTTTGATTCGGCCATGTTTGCTGATACTCAAAAACGATCAACTAAGAACTTGATTCATGCTTCAGGCGATGCTAGGGAAGCTAAATTTGAACGCCAACTTTGGTTTCGGGAAGAGGAAATCTATGACTACAAACGCTCTGAAGAAGAAGTGATGTTTTAATTAAAGTTTAATCTTCGAAAAGTAAATCTATTTTAAAATAATTTATTCCTAGAAAGAATGAGACCCTGGCTCTCTTTTAAAAGATTGCCAGGGCCAGACCCTGTCTTAGCTTAGTCGCTTAGGGTCAGTGAAATCTTTCCACCAAACCCGAAGGGTGATGATGGTGAAAAGCAACCCCCAGGCCCAATCAAAGATAATTGTCATTATCATGACAAAAGTCATGACGAGACTCTTATCTTTGATATTACAAATGTTTGCTCCAATCCAGAGTAAACTAGCTCCGGAGAGAAGTAACCCGAAATCGAACAGCCCGTGAGAGATTTTCTCTCGTTTCCTTTTGACTTCGTCATTTTCGTCAGGAGGATCCGGCATGGACACGAATGATATGACGAGGAGAACAAGGGCTATAATGAGGCCGATGATCGGCCTGATCTCGTTGTTGCGATAGGTGAAGATTGGACCTAAGATAGCCGCTATCGAGAGTGTAGTCCCAATGAGAAGCCAAAGTAGACAACTCACAGCTAGTAGCCGTTTGGTTCTTGGATAGCTCATTATTGTCTCACCCCTCTCTTCTGATTGTATAGGTGCTAAGACAGTTTTCTGTCCTATAGTTTAGGGGAAGTTTTGTTTGAAGTCAAGTCGGGGTGGTGAGACTCGGACTCACGACCTCTAGCTCCCGATGCTAGCGCTCTTGCCAACTGAGCTACACCCCGGTGTCCCCAGGAGGAATTGAACCTCCATCTAGGGTTTAGGAAACCCTTGCTCTGTCCGTTGAGCTATGAGGACAGTAATTCTAATTTTATCATACGGGTTCTATCTGAGGCTAATAGCGTAGAGGTTAGGTGGAGTCTCTTTACCTAGAGAAGTGAGAACCAAGATTCGATTGCCGGCTGGAAAAGGAAAAGCATATTGATCATCAAAAGGCCCAGTATAAACATCAACCCAATTAGTATTATCAGATTCTAAAATCGTAATTTTTCCTTCCTGTACTAAAAAGAGATGTTTTGATGTAGGAAACCAAGCTAATTTTTTTGATTCATCTTGGTCCATGAGATAAAAGTTTTTGTCTTCTTTGAGATCATAAACATAGATTTTTCCGGGTTCTAATTTTCTTTGTTCTGGTTGGGTGCTAATCGAAGGTAGGGGCGGAATCAATTCTTTCGGGATTTGGGCGGAGGCAGTGGCTGCATAGAGAATCTTAGTCTCGTCTAAGGAAAATTCAAGATTTTGAGCTGAATCAGTTAGAATTTCTAATAATTTTGGGGGCAATTTGGTTGATTGGGATTTGAACCTTAATTCTTCTTCTTCTTCCCAATCAGCTTTGATAGTTTGGAGTTGATTGGTGACGTCGATTAGGCGGGTAGCGGGATTAAGCTGATTGGCTTCAAGAAGGAAATTTTCTTGCTTACCTAGGATTTCAAGGCTGGTTAGAATCTGATTAGAATCTGGTGACCATTCTAACTGGGCTTCGGAAAAATCTCTACCACCGGGAGCGCTGTCAACAATTTTTCTTGGGTCTCTGGGTAGGCCCAAGGGACGGTCACCCAAATCAAGAACCCAGAGGCCGTTTTTGTCGATTGAATTTTCGGAAACAGCAAAAACGACTCTTTGGCCGTCAGGTGAAAGAACCGGTTTTTGGGCCCCAGTGAAGGTCAGTGACTGAAGATTAGGGAAAGTCGGGAAGAGATAGGCGTCGGTTTTAGTGACTAATTCTTTTTTAATAGTTAAGGTTTTTTTCCAAGAAGTATAGCCATCTTTTTTGATTTCTACCTCATATTCATCAGGAGAAAGATTAAGAGTAGTATTGGTAGCTGATTTAAGGCGGCCATCAATATAAATTTGAGCCCCATCTGGAATTGAGGTTGCCGCCAAAATCCCACTTGGTCTTAGAGATCTAGTGGTTAGGTCTGGTTGATAGCCTTGAGCAAGTTTAATAATTAGGAAGGCTAGGGCAATAATTGCTAAGAAAATCGTTGAGAGAACAATCGAACGTCTCTTAATCATCTTAAGGGGAATTTTACCACAAACTTGATTATTGCTCAAATTAAATGGTCGTGCTATTATCAAAAATGGTTTGATCTAGTTTCTCGAGGCTATTTTGTTATTGCTTCAATTAATATATCAAAATATAACTAAAGATGACATTAGGTAAGAAAATTGGTATTGATCTTGGAACCGCTAATTGTTTGGTTTGGCTTGAAGGTGAAGGAATTGTTTTACAAGAACCAACTGTGGTTGCGGTTTCAGTTGATGATAATCGGGTCGTGGCGGTCGGTAATGAAGCTAAGCAGATGTTGGGTCGGACTCCAGGTAATATTCGGGCTTCAAAACCAATGCGGGATGGGGTGATTGCCGATTATCAGGTCACTGAAGCGATGCTTCGCTATTTTATTCAAAAAGTAGGTCGACAATCATTATTTTTTAAGCCCGAAGTGATGATTTGTGTCCCCGCTGGTTGTACTCAAGTAGAAAGACGAGCTGTTTTGGATGCAACCCTATCAGCTGGGGCCAGAAACGCTTATTTGATTGATGAGCCGTTGGCGGCCGCTATCGGGGCAGAGATTCCGATTGGGGCGCCCTCAGGCAGTATGATTGTTGATATTGGTGGTGGGGCGACTGAAGCGGCCGTTATTTCTCTTGGTGGAGTGGTTGTTCATAAATCAGCCAGGGTGGCGGGGAACAAGATTGATGAGGCGATTGCTTCTTATATGCGGAAAAAGCATAATCTGATTATCGGTGACCAAACCGCCGAAGAGGTTAAGATTAGAATCGGTTCGGCCATAGCTCTGGCTAAGACCAAAAAAATGGAGGTTAAGGGACGAGATTCGATTATGGGTTTGCCTAAAGTGATCGAAATTAGCTCAACCGAAGTGACTGAAGCGATTAGGCCGGTTTTAAATCAGATTATTGGCGCCATCAAGGCGGTTTTAGAGGAAACACCGCCGGAATTAGCTTCAGATATTATTGATAAGGGAATTGTGATGAGTGGTGGCACCAGCCTACTGCGTCATCTTGATAGGTTGGTTACCCAAGAAGTAAGCGTACCAGCTCATGTGGCCGAAGACCCAATTTTATGTGTGGTTAAAGGAACAGGAATTGCTTTACAGAATATTGAGAAATACAAGAAAAATATTGTTAAAAAGTAAAAGTTCTAGAAATTTCTAAACGAAAAAGTAGCGCAAAATTAGGCAAAAGTATAAAATAGGTTTAGATAATATATAGTTATAAATTATAGGGTTCATCTTTAGGATTTATTATAAGATGTTTAATAGGCGGGGGAGAGCTTATAGTTTAAGGGGTGTTTTTAATCTTAAGAATTGAGGGTTCGGTGAAAAATTGCCGAATGTTTGGCTAAAAGTTGGTGAGTAAAAACATTGAACAAAACAAATAAAAAAGACAAGAGAGAGTTAAATATAGAATATCTCATAGTAATATAGGTATTTTTAGTGACTTGAATATTGGGTTTTTTATAACATAATCTTAGTAGTTTTTGTTATAGGTATTAAAATTTGAATTTTTTTTTCATTTTTTGAAAAATTTTTTTCTAATTTTTTTCATTTTTTGAAAAAATTCATTAAAAATCAAAGCTAAGTGGTTAAGATGTATCCTATAAGTTAAAAATCTCGAGAAAGGCGATGTTAAAAAAGGGTCTAAATACAGCTAAAATCGAAAGTTTAAGCCTAGCTAGCACCTCTGAAAAGAGATTGCTAGAATATCTAGGCTCGAGTATTTCTCAGAGCAAGAAGGTTTTTGTGACTACGCCTAATCCTGAATTTTTGGTTTTTGCTAAGGAAAATCCTTGGTTTAGAAAGGTTCTTGGCAAGGCTGATATTGCTCTTCCTGATGGTATTGGTCTTATTTGGGCTGGAAGGTTTCTGGGAAGACCGATTAAAGAACGGCTTTCTGGTACGGATTTGATGGCTAAACTTTGTCAGGTAGCTGCCCAGAAAAAATGGTCTGTTTATTTAATAGGGGGCCAATTAGGAATTGCCGAGAAAACTTTGTTAGTTTTAAAAAAACGCTATCCGGGCTTAAAAGGCTTAGCTGAATCTGGACATGAATTAGAGTTAGTTAGGGGAAGATGGTCTAAAGATAGTAGAAAGAGAATTGAGGAAATGATTAAGAAAATTAATTCTCAAAAGCCTGATTTGCTTTTTGTTGCTTTTGGGATGGGAAAACAGGAAAAGTTTATTACTGATAATTGGCGTCAATTGAAAGTTAAATTGGCTATAGGGGTTGGTGGTGCTTTTGATTATCTCTCCGGTGAAATTCCTCGAGCACCGAGATGGATGAGAAATTTAGGTTTGGAATGGTTATTCCGTCTGTTTCGTCAGCCTTGGCGATGGAAAAGACAGCTAAGATTGATTAAATTTGTCTGGCTAATTTTTAAGGAAAGGCTTTCTAAGGCCTGATAAAAAAGATTAGAGTAATTATTCTCCCTTACCTTGCATTCCTAGAAGCCAAAGAACTGCTTCTTTACGATATCTTCGGTCACCGCGAGAATTGATTCTAATAGCAGGTAACTTGCCTCGTTTACCCCATCTTTTAATGGTTAGGGGAGAAACGCGGAGAATTTCGGCCACTTCTCGGACCGTGAGTAGATCAGGCAAATCATCTAATTTTAGGGAATTCTTTTTCTTGGCGTCTAGCATGACTGGTTGTCTCTGTGATTAAATGTAACACAGTATAACAAGTCTGTCAACCCTATTTTTGAGGCTAAAATTGAAAATTTAGATGAAGTTTGAGATTCTAGTTTATATTTTGAATCACTTAAGTTCAACGCTAGCGCCAGCTTCTTCCAATCTTTTTTTAGCCTTTTCGGCGTCTTCTTTGTTAGCTCCAGAGATAACTTCTTTGGGCGCTGATTCAACCAGTTCTTTAGCTTCTTTTAATCCTAAAGATTGGTTAATTTCTCGGACGGCCTTGATAACACCAATTTTATTATCACCGGCCGTAGCGAGGATAACATTAAAAGTTGTTTGACCAGCTGGTTGTTCTCCTTGAGCTTCTTCGCCTCCGGCTGGAGCAGCCGCTGGAGCAGCAAAGGCTGGAGCCGCGATAACGCCAAATTTATCTTCAAGAGCTTTAACAAGATCAGCCAACTCAATCACTGAAAGTTTTTCAATTTCTTCAATGATTTTATTGAGCTTTGGTGAAGCTTGAATTGTTTTTTCTTTTTTGGGCTTTTCAACTACTTTTTCTTCAGTTTTCTCTTCTTTTTGTTTTACTTCTGGTTTATCGGTCACTTTCTTCACCCCCCTTCGCTTTAAGAATAAAAACTAATTTTTTAAGATTCCAACTTAAAGCCTGGTTTAAACCATAGAGAGGCGATTGAAGAACACCGACAAACTTGGCTTTTAGCTCTTCTTTTGAGGGTAAACTGGCTAATTGTTTGATTTTTTCAACTGGGATAATAACTTGATCAAGTAAGCCGAATTTGATTTTGGGGAGATCATTAACTTTAGTAAAATCGACTAAGGTTTTGAGAGGGCTAATTTGGTCCTCATAAGCCCAAAGAACGGCAGTAGGGCCTTGGAGAACGTCAGGTTCAATTTTAATCTGACTTTCTTCTGCGGCTCGGTCTAAAAGAGTGTTTTTAATAACCTCGAATTCGCCACCGTTTTTTTTGATGTTTTGCCTTAATTCAGCCATTTGGGAGACTTTAAGACCATGATAATCAGCCAAAACCACGGCTTTGGCTTGTTTCAGCTTTTCGGTTAGATTTTGAACTGTATAGACTTTATCTTGTTTAACCATAAAAAAATCCTCGCACCAACCGAGGACAATCAATCTTTGTTTTTGCCTCGGTAGGACTTCTTCCGCTTAAGCGGATGCCGACTGTCTTTGGCTGAGATTATTTTAACTGTTTCTTACTTCGCTGTCAAGAGA
>CAZZHA010000018.1:0-12176 GCA_964653685.1 uncultured Gammaproteobacteria bacterium | reverse complement strand
CGGTGAGAGATAAAAAGAGTGGTGAAATAAAAGATAGCCGTAAAAAATCCCAGTTCATAGCGTTTCTGCTGAAAAAGATAAATCACTCCTAAAATTCCTATTAAATAAATATAAATTGCTTCTTCTAGCCAATAAGTGCCTACCCAGGCGGCGGCCGCATTGAAAATTTGCAGGGGTGGCCAGAAAAGATGGATGTTGTCGCCTGAATGAAAATAGGCAAAGAAATCACCATAGATATATAAATAGTATAGGGAGACAGCTAAAAGAGCTAAAGGAATCAAGAAAAGAGGGGCATAGGTTTTGATTAGCTGGCTTAGCTTGGTTTGCCAATCTTCTTTGATTGCCTGCCAATTCTGCCAGAGAAGGTAGATTCCATAAGCCAGAAAAAGCAAAATTCCCGGTGGCTTGGTTAGTTGAGCCAGAGCCCCAAAACCCCCAGCCAGCCACCAATTTTTCTTCTTAAAAAAGTAAAAAGAGAGAAGTAAAAAGAGAATGAATAAAGGTTCGGGTGAACCGACGGAGCGAACAATCAGCCAACGGGCCGGAAACAGAAGGTAAATGATTGTTAGCCAAAGGGGTTCTTTTGAGAGTTTAAATTCTTTAAGAAAAAGATAAAAAACCAAGGCCGATAAGAGACCAGCTAGAACGCTAATCGAAAGCATTGACCAAAGGGAATTAATAGCTAGACTGCCAATTCTGATTAAAAGAGGATAAAGAGGGAAATGGGCCGCATAATAGATAACCGGCAAATCAAAGGGAACCAGATTCTTAATAATTTCTGGATGGTAAAGAGATTTGGCAATCACCACGTAATAAAGGCCGTCAAAATTCTTCATAATGGTGGCCATGCCGCCAGTGGGTAAATTGATATTCCAGAAGCGAGGCAGTCTTAAGAAAAAGGGTAACCAGATAAGCGCGGTTGAGGCTAAACTAATCAAGCTAATAATCAGGAAATCGCGCCAAGATTTTTTGATGACTTTCATCATCTCTATCATAGCATAAGCTCATTCCTATTTGCTATAATTCTAAATGATGAAGAAGCTAGAAGCCCTTTCGGTTTTCTTTCCGGCCTACAATGAAGAAGCTAATATTGAGACGACCGTTACTAAAGCTCTTGAAATTATTCCTCAAGTCGCCAAGAAATGGGAAATATTGGTGATTGATGATGGTTCGACTGACAAGACCAATGAGATTATTAAGAAATTGATAAAAAAAGAATCCCGCCTTCGTTTGATTACCCACACCCCTAATCGCGGCTACGGAGCGGCTCTTAAGTCCGGTCTTTATCATTCTCAATATCCCTGGATTGTTTTTACTGATGGTGACGGCCAATTTGATTTTAGTGAAGTGACCAAATTTATTGAAACCCAACAAGAGACTAAGGCGGATTTGGTGATTGGTTATTACCTGAAGCGCCAAGTATCTTTTTATCGGATTTGGGGATCAAAATTTTTATGGCAACCAGCGGTTTATCTTCTTTTTGGTTTGAAAGTCAAAGACATTGATTGTGGTTTTAAGATGATTAAAAAAGAAGTGGTGGAAAAAATACCGGCGCTGGAATCCGAAAGGGGCCCTTTTATTACCAGTGAATTATTAATCAAAGCCAAGCAAGCGGGCTTCAAAATTGTAGAAATAGGTGTCCGTCATCTCCCCAGGCAAGAAGGCCAAGCTACTGGAGCGAGCTTAAAGGTGATTCTGAGCGGCTTTACTGATCTTTTTAGATTAAGAAAAAAATTAAAGAAATTAAAAAATGAAGAAACTAAAAAAGAAAATAATTAAGTTTGTTAAAGATAATCAGACTGAAGTGATTATCTTAAGTCTGATTCTCCTTGTCGGTGCCTTTTTGCGTTTTTATCGTTTACCTGAATACATGACTTTTTTGGGTGATGAAGGCCGAGACGCTCTTGTTTGGCTAAGGATGATTAGAAATGGAAAATTTGTTTTAATTGGTCCAGTGACTTCCATTGGGAATATGTATCTCGGCCCTTTATATTATTATTTTGCCTTACCTTGGTTTTTTCTTTTTGGTTTATCACCAATCGGTCCGAGTGCGATGGTGGCTTTCTTAGGGGTGGTGACTATCGGTTTTGTTTGGTGGGTCGGTCGTGAATGGTTTAATCAACAAGCTGGTTTAATTGCGGCTTTACTTTACGCGATTTCACCGGTGGTCATTGTTTATTCCCGTTCTTCTTGGAATCCTAATATTATGCCTTTTTTCGCTTTACTAACAATTTATGGTCTTTATCAATTTTGGCTCAAGCAAAAATTCTGGTGGATTCCCATTGTTGGTCTTGGTTTATCCTTTGCTCTTCAATCTCATTATCTGGGTTTACTTTTAATCCCAACGGTCGGTCTCTTTTGGCTTTTAACTTTAAAAGACGTCTTGAAAAACAAAGATAAAATAAAATCCCTGATTCTTTACACTCTGGTCTGTGTTTTAATTTTTGGAGTTTTAACCATTCTTCCTTTGGCCTGGTTTGATTTACGTCATCAGTTTATCAATTTCCAGGCTTTTAAAGCCTTTTTCACTGTTCGTCAGACAACTGTTAATCTTAAGGTTTATAAAGCCATTCCTCAAATCTGGAATTTAGCTTCTCAAGTCTGGACAAGATTAATCGCCGTTAGAAACGAAGCCTATGGCGGCTGGCTGGTAATTCTAACGATTTTAGGATTAGTTGGTTTTAGTTTTAATCGTTATTATAAAAGACCAAAATGGTCAAAGATTTGGCAGGAAAATAAACCCCTGATTCTAATTCTAGTTTGGTTGATTGTTGGTTTGTTTGGTCTAGGTAATTACAAACAGCACATTTATGATCATTATTTCGGCTTTTTCTTTCCCGCTCCTTTTCTTTTAGTTGGTTGGGTTTTGTCTCAAACTTGGCAGAAAAAAATCTACGGAAAGGTTATTTTTTTCGTTATTTTAGCTTTTCTTATCTCTTTGGCCTGTCAAAATAATCTTTTGAAAAGAGCCTCGAATAATCAATTA
Source organism: uncultured Gammaproteobacteria bacterium (assembly GCA_964653685.1). Classification (GTDB taxonomy): domain Bacteria; phylum Patescibacteriota; class Microgenomatia; order PFEM01; family JAHIFH01; genus DATKWU01. The sequence goes on along the minus strand of CAZZHA010000018.1, from coordinate 9,190 downwards.
GGGAGGACTCAGGAAATAGCCCAATTTATCGTTGATCAAGCCCAGGGCAAGCCTTTTAATCTTGGTTTAATTGCGGAAAGAAATTATGCGGCCGCTTATGCCTTTTTTATGGAGAAGTGGGGGATACCGCCAACGGAAATAGAACCCCTAAGAACTAAAGAGACAATTACTGATCAGCTTTTTGTTGTCTGCGAAAAACTGCCTTGTCAGCCCACGACTGATCCTCAAGCAGGAATCGCTAATTTTGGTTGGTCTAAAGTTGACCAAGAGTGGAAAATCAATGGGATTGAAATCTACAAATTGATTCACTCTTACCCTGATGAAGAAATTCTTGAAACAAAATAAATTCTCGCTGGTCGCTATTTTGGTGTTAGTTTTTCTGGGAGTTTATTGTTCAAAAGGTCTTTTTACTTACTATGCTTTTTTTACCCACGATGGAGACCACCATATCGCCCGGAGTTTTGATGCAATTGTGGCTTTGAGAGAAGGTCATTTTCCTCTTCGCTGGACCGGGAGTTTAAATCATTACTGCGGTATCCCTATCTATAATTTTTTCTATCCCCTGATTTATTATCTCGTTTTTCTTATTAACTTTTTGGTAAACGATGTGATTCTCTCTTTGAAGTTTATTTATTTTTTCACCCTTCTTTTGACGCCTGTCTTTTTTTATCTTTGGCTTTCAAGAGAGACTAAAAACCACTTAGCCAGTTTTGTTGGCGCCATTCTCTATCTTTTTGTCCCATATCGTTTTTTACTGATTTTCGTCCGTGGCAGCCCCGAATTTATGAGTTATCTGATTTTACCGTTATTGCTTTTTCTAATCAGTGGTTTGTTCGAAGATAAGCTCAAAGGTAAATCGCTTTATTTAAAAGGATTTTTAACCGTGATTGTTGGTAGCTTATTGGTAATTTCCCACAACTTTGCGGCGATGTTTCTCTTGCCGATTATTGCTTTTTTTATTCTTTATAAACTGATTTTGCTTAAGTTTTTTGACAAAACGAAAATTGCTTTTATTCTTTTGGTTTTTTTAAGTTTTTTTGGTTTAGCCGCCTTTTTTATTGGTCCCGCCTGGATGGAACAGGGTCAAACTAAACTCGCGACCCTCCAGACAATTAATTATCAGGACCATTTTCCTACTTTAAGACAGTTAATTCGTTCTCCTTGGGGCTATTATTACTCTTCTCCGGGAACAAAACATGATCAGATGTCTTTCATGCTCGGCTATGCTCAATGGTTAGTTCTTTTTTTCTCCGCTTTGTTTCTTGTTTGGGGATGGCTAAGAAGTAAAAAAAGACAACAATGGTTTATTGAAAATTCGCTGATTCTTTCCTGGTTTTTTCTTTCCTTATTTTTAATTTTTCTTATCTTGCCTTACTCGCTTTTTCTTTGGGAAAGAGTAATTTTTCTTCAAAAAATTCAATTCTCTTGGCGACTTTTGGGGGTGACTAGCTTTACGATTGCCGCTCTCGCCGGCTTTCTTCTATCTAAGATAAAGGAGAAAAAGGTTTTATTAGGTTTAGCTTTTATTTTTATCTTTTTTGCCCTGGTGGGTAATCGAAATCATCTTTTATCCCAACCAACCAACGATATCACTGCCTATTATCAATTTGAAAACCGTCACATTCACCGGTTTTCCACCACCACTTTTGAAGATGATGTTTTATATCGTGAAAGTGAGAAGGGATGTACTTTTGAAGAACCTTTCATTCTCATCGGCCCAATAGAAAAAGCCGATGCTTTCGTTGCAAGAATTAAACCTTCTCCAGAAGAATATCAACCCCCGCCTTTTACCCAACAGCGCGGAACAATAAAGACTTTAAAAGAGGGAGTGGAAATTCCATATCAGGTAGAACGCGGCAACACCTTTGGCAAAATCACTCTTGAGAGTCCGGTTGAGCTTGAGACTGACATCAGGCTTAATTTGGAATATTTTCCTGGAGCTTATCAGTTATTTTTTAACCAAAATTTGGTTCAAAATGACTTTAATTGTCAAGGCAGAATTTGCTTAAGAAATGTTAAGTTAAATGTAGGCAATAATTCTATTGAGTGGCAAATTGTTCAAACACCAACCCAGAAATTTTTCAATGGCCTTAGCCTTTTCTTTTTACTTTTATGGTTAGTTTTACTCTTTGGGAAAACGAAATTAAATTTGCCAAAATTAAAAAAATTTTCTTTTCTTATCCCTCTTTTGTTTGTTTTCCTAATTTTTTCTTTTTTCCGTTTTTATCATCTCAACGAAAGAGTCATTTTTGATTGGGATCAAGAACGAGACGCCTTTATCATTAAGCAAATCCTGACGGAAAATAAATTGACTTTGATTGGTCCTCGAGTTTTGGGGCCAGAAGGCTTTTTCCTTGGTCCTTATTTTACCTATCTTTTAACTCCTTTTTACTTCATCACCAGCCTTCATCCCCAAGCAATTGTTTTATTTATTGTCCTTTATAATCTTACTTTTTTTGCTTTAGCTTATTGGCTATTGCAAAAGTTGTTTAATCGCCAAACAGCTCTGATTTTTCTCTTAATCTGGTCACTCCATCTATCTTTAATTGAGATTGATCAAATTGCCTGGAATCCAATTCTCGTGCCCTTAATGGTTATCTTCAGTTGGTTTTTCTTGGCAAAGTATTTTAAGAAACCTTCTCTTTTCTTTAGCTTGATTATTGGTTTAATAATCGGAATGGGAATCAACTTTCATTTTCAATTAATCTATTTAATTCCTTTTAGTTTAGTTTTCCTGGTTAATAAAAAACTAAATTTCAAAAGAATAATGACTTTTTTAATCGGTATCGGATTGACTTTTTTACCGCTTTTTCTTTTTGATTTGCGCCATCAGTTCCTGAATACCAGATTATTAATTAATTTTCTCACCCCAAAAAACGGGGGAGCTGATTTATTTGCCTGGCTGCCCGTTTGGCAAAATATCAGCTCTGGTTTTGGCGGTTTTAACCTTCCTTTTTTCCCCATTTTGTTTTATCTTTTGCCATTGGGAATGATTATCTTTCTTTGGCGGCAAGAAGCGGAGGAGTTTAAGAAAAAGTTCTATTTAGCCGCCACCATTCTCTGGTTAATCTTTCCTTTTGGTTTTACTATTTTTGGCCAGAGACCTTCAGAATATTATTTTAATTTCCTTTATCCCTTTTTAGTTTTGTTTTTGACTCTCTTTTTAATTAAAGTGATGAGAAAATGGCAATTGGTTTTTCTTTTGCTCTTGTTTCTTTTGTTATTCAAAGGCAGTCAGTTAGTCAGTCGACTTGGGCCTAAACAATTAGGCTTAAGTTATAAGGAAAAAGTGGTTTTGAGAATTGGCGAGATTGCCAAGAAAGAAAAATTCAATGTTTCTTATTCAGTCCCTCCGGGAATGGACGCCGGCTATCACTATCTCTTTGACTTTTATCAAGTCAACCCCAGTCAGAATTCTGATGACCCTCTTTTTCAAATAGTCATTCCTCCTCAAGAAGTAGATGAAACTTATGGAAGGATCGGGCTCAAAATTCCTCCAGGTTTTAAACCTTAAGCGGATAAGGTATAATTTTTTTAAAGAGAAATGAAACCCTATCTTTCTGTTATTATTCCCATGTTCAACGAGGAGAAAAACCTCAAAAGAGGCGTGTTGGAGGAGATTGATCAATATCTTAAAAAACAAAATTATGTCAATGAAGTCATTATTTCTGATGACGGTTCGACCGACAAGAGTCTCAAAATTGTTGAAAAATTTGGGCAATATCATTCTCGTTTCAAAATACGGAAAAATAAACATGCTGGCAAGCCTTTTGCCATCAAGTCGGGCTTGGAAAAGGCCCAGGGGGAGATTATTTTATTCACGGATATGGATTTGTCAGTACCGATTATGGAGATGGAAAAATTGCTTCCCTGGTTTGAAAAAGATTTCGAGATTGTGATTGGTTCTCGAGGTAAGGAGAGGAAGCGATTTCCTTGGTACCGGAAAATTATTTCCTGGGGTTTTCGATCTTTTCGGCAAATCTTTTTCCTGCCCAAGATTATTGATACCCAGTGTGGCTTTAAGGCTTTTAAGGGTAAAGTAGGCAAGGAAGTTTTTAGAAAGATGCGGGTTTTTAAACAGACAAGCGAGACAAAAGGCTGGCGGGTAGGCGCTTGGGATGTGGAAATGCTTTTTGTAGCCGAAAAAAAGGGCTATCGAATTAAAGAAGTGCCGGTGGCCTGGGAGGATAGAGATGTTGGCGGCAAACAAAAGAATTTTGCCAAGGAATCAAAAGAAATGCTTTTGGAGATTTTAAGAGTTAAAATCAATGATTGGCGAGGTTTTTATGATTAAAAGACTAAAAAAAGATTATGGTTGGGCGATAGGCATGGGGATGGGCATTTTAGTGATTTTCTTTTTCTTGCGACTGATTAATTTAACCATTCTCCCTGTTTTTGCTGATGAGGCCATTTACATTCGCTGGTCTCAAGTAATGAAGGCCGAGCCGACGCTGCGTTTTTTGCCTCTCTCTGACGGTAAACAGCCTTTATTTATGTGGATTTTAATGGGAATTTTGGCATTGATTAAGGACCCGCTTGCGGCCGGCAGATTTTTGTCAGTCATGGCCGGCTTAGGCTCTCTGATTGGTATTTTTCTTTTAACTTTGGCCCTTTTTAAAGATAAAAAGACGGCTTTAATCGCCGCCTTGTTTTACGCGGTGGTTCCCTTTTTTGTTTTTTTTGACCGGATGGCTCTAGTTGATTCTTTATTGGCAATGTTGGGGATTTGGGTTTTTTATTTTGGGATTCTTTTAATTCGCCATTTGCGCCTTGATCTGGCGATGATTACCGGAATGATTTTGGGAGCCGCTTTAATCACGAAATCACCGGCACTCTTTTTTGCCATTTTATTACCAACGGTTTTTTTATTTCATCCTTTTCCGGTTAAGCGACTGAAAAAATTAGCGAAGTGGCGTCATCTTGGCCAAGCAGTTTCTCTTTGGGGAGTGGTTTATGTTTTTGCTTTTGGGATTTATAATTTACTCCGCTTAGGTTCTAATTTCCAAATGATCGCTTTACGAAATAAAGATTACGTCTTTTCGTTTAAAGATATTCTGACTCACCCTCTCGATCCTCTTAAACCCCATCTTTTTGATTTGATTAGATGGCTGCCTAATCTTCTAACTTGGCCAATCTTAATTTTAGCTTTAGCGGCTTTAGCCTGGATGTGGCTGAAGAGAGCCAATTGGCAGCAAGCAACCTGGCTTTTTCTCATCAGCACTTTGCCTTTATTTGTCCAAGCCGTTTTTGCTAAGGTTTTTACTCCCCGTTACATTCTTTTCACTGTTTGGCCTTTAATTATCTTAGCGGCCTATTTCTATGTGGCGGTGATTGAAAAGCTGGCTGTTTCATTCCAAAAAAAGCTCCAATCTAGTTTGGCAGTTTCTTGGTTGCTGATTTTATTAATTATCATTCCTTCTCTTTATTACAATTATTTGTTATTGACCCAACCAGAAAAAGCGCCGTTGCCAAGAAGAATGCGCTCTGGTTATCTTGAAGAATGGTCAGCCGGCCAAGGGATTAAGGAGATTGCTGACTTGGTTAAGGAAAGAGCCAAAGAAAAAAATGTTTTGGTAGGGACGGAAGGTTTTTTTGGTACCCTGCCTGATGGTTTACAGATTTATTTGGAAAAAGTCCCAGGAGTGACGGTGATTGGCGTCGGTTATCCGATTGTTAATGTTCCTTCCAGTTTAATCAATTCTTTGGTTGATAATGATGTTTATCTGGTGGTTAATCAGAGTCGTTTGCAGATATCACCGAAGGCCTCTGGACTGGAATTGATTCAAGCCTATCCTAAAGCGGTTGATCCTAAGGGGATCGAGGATAAATTATTATTTTTTGAAGTCAATAAAGAATTTTGGCAGAAAAAATGAAAAAGTTTAAATTGCCTCTTTTTATTTTCCTAGTGCTTTTTTTAGCCTTTTTTTCTTTTAATTCTCTAATAAAACCTGGTTATTTTCCGATGCATGACGATATGCAGCCTATCAGGGTTTTAGGGCTTGATCAATGCCTTCGGGATGGCCAAATTCCTTGCCGCTGGGTACCTGATTTGGGTTATGGTTATGGCTATCCTCTTTTTATTTATTATCCGCCCTTAGCTTATTATCTGATGGAAGTTTTTCACTTGGTTGGTTTTTCTTTCCTAGATTCAATTAAGATTGAGTTTATTTTGACCTTTATTTTCTCTGGGTTAGCCATGTTTTTGCTGTCCAGATCGCTTTGGGGCGATTTTGGCGGGTTAGTGGCGGCGGTTTTTTATGTTTATGCACCCTATCGAGCCACTGACGTTTACAGTCGGGGAGCCGTAGGCGAGTTTACAGCCCTGGTTTTTTTGCCATTGATTTTTTGGGCGATCCTTGAATTTGTTCGTCAAAAAAAGACGAAATATCTTATCTTTTTGGCTTTGAGTTACGGAGGACTACTTTTAACTCATAATATTACTTCTCTAATTTTTACCCCAGTCGTTGTCTTATGGGGACTTTTTTTGCTTTGGTATTATCAAGCGTGGAAACTATTGCCCAAACTTCTTGGAGGGGCGATTCTTGGTGTCGGCCTGGCTGGCTTTTTTATCTTACCAGTGGTTTTTGAAAAAAATCTTGTTCATGTTGAGTCAATGCTTTCCGGCTACTTTAATTATCTGGCTCACTTTGTTTCCCTCCGCCAATTGTTCTTTTCGACTCACTGGGGCTATGGCTCAAGCGTCTTCGGGCCTGACGATGATTTCAGTTTTGCGATCGGGACTTTTCACTGGCTTTTTGCCTTTTTAGCTCTGGTTTTTAGTCTTCGATTCTGGAAAAAGGAAAAATTTTCCTTTCTCACCCTGGTTTTTTTAGGAGCGGTCGGGCTGACCAGTGCTTTCTTGGCCCACCAGCGATCAACTTTTATTTGGAATAAAATTAGCCTTTTAGCTTACCTTCAGTTTCCCTGGCGTTTTTTAGCCTTAGTGATTTTTGCCTTTTCCATTATGGCTGGAGCGGTAGTTTCTTATTTTAAAAAATATTCTTGGTTAGTGGGGATTTTATTGATTTCAGGAGTAATCATCTTGAATGTTAACTACTTCAGGCCAATCGGTTGGCTCGATATTACTGACCAAGATAAATTTTCTGGAGAGCTTTGGGAGAAACAGATAACGGCGAGTATCTTTGATTACTTGCCGGTTTTTGCTAAAGCGCCGCCGGCGGGAAAAGCGCCAGCCCAGCCAGAAGTGATTGTTGGTGAGGCGGAAGTTTTCCATTTTGAAAAGGGGACTGACTGGCAAAAAGGAGAGATTAAGGTTATTTCTGAACAAGCCAAGATTCAATTACCCTTGTTTTATTTTCCCAAATTTGAATTACGGGTTGATGGTCAAGAAATCCCGATTGACTATCAAAATGATTTGGGACTAATTACCTTTGCCGTCGCTGAAGGAGAACATGACTTTTATGTCAAACTAAAGAGAACGCCAATCAGAATCATGGGTGATTTTCTCACTTTGTCGAGTCTTTTGTTTATCGGCGGTTGGTTAATCAATGAAAAAAGAAAATCTAAATAAATTAAATAAAATTAGAAATCAAATTCCTTTCATTTTGGTAATCATCATGGTTATTTTGGCGGGCTTGGCTTTGCTTAAACCGGGTTATTTTTCAATGCATGATGATGTTCAGGTAATGCGTCTTTATGAGATGGAAAGATGTTTTCAAGACGGCCAAATTCCTTGTCGCTGGGTACCTGACATGGGGGCTGGTTATGGTCATCCCCTTTATAACTATCACCCTGTTTTTCCTTACTATTTAGGCATGGTTTTTCGTTTACTGGGGATGAGTTTTCTTAACGTGGCTAAAATTCTTTTTTTCCTAAGCTTTTTACTATCAGGAATTTTTATGTATCTTTTGACTAAAGAGTTTTTTGGCAAGTGGGCAGGAATGGTGGCCGGTGTTTTCTATGTTTTTGCTCCTTATCATGCGGTCGAGATTTATGTTCGGGGGGCTTTGACCGAATCTTGGGCCGTTGTTTTTTTTCCTTTGATTCTCTGGGGAATTTACAAATTGGTTAAGACAGGTAAATTTTCCTTCTTTTTAACCAGCCTTTTTTCTTTGACTTTTTTATTTCTTTCTCACAATATCATGGCCTTGCTTTTTGTTCCCCTGGCCTTTGTCTGGGGTTTTTATTGGCTTGTTCAAACAAAAGATTGGAAAAAAATTATTCCTTTAGGCGTTGTTTTTGTTTGGGCGGCCGGTCTGGCGGCTTTTTTTATCTTGCCAGCCTTTTTTGAAAAATCACTGGTGACGATGGAGATGCACACCTCAGGTTATTATGATTTTCGTCATCATTTTGCCACAGTGAGACAGTTATTCTTAGATCGGAGCTGGGGCTATGGTCCTTCTCGGCTTGGGCCTGACGATAATCTTGCCTTTCAAATTGGCTGGCCGCACTGGTGGCTAGTGTCTATTACTGGAGGAATTTTTCTTTATCTTTGGTGGCAACGAAAAAGAAAGCTTTCTTGGTCCTTGGTTTTTTTCTTTTTTCTTTTTGCCATCACTGTTTTTATGACTCATGCTAAATCAGTTTTTATTTGGGAAGCAATTCCCCTTTTATCATTTGTCCAATTTCCTTGGCGCTTTTTAGCTTTAGCGATGTTTGCCAGCTCATTTTTAGTCGGAGGATTGGTAGGCTTTTCGGAAAAGAAAAGCAGCCAATTATTTTTAAGTTTGGTTTTAATTTTTCTAGTAATTCTTTTGAATCTGGGCTATTTTCATCCAGAAAAATATTATTCGTCACTGACTGACCAGGAGAAGCTTTCTGGAGAAGAATGGCGGCTTCAATCAATGGCCACCCTTTCAGATTATGTCCCCAAGAAGGTAGAAAAAATTCCCACCGGACTGGCGCCAACAGAACCCTGGGTCATCGCCGGTGAAGCCAAAGTAAGTGATTTTAATAAAAGATCAAATTTCTGGCGTTTTACTATTGATGTCATCGGTGATCAGAGTTCAATTGTTGAAGTGCCGGTTTTTGATTTTCCCAATTGGGAGATTTTTGTTGATTCAGAAAAAGTAAATCACCAGGTTAATCCAGAGACAGGCTTGATTCAAGTTGAGGTGCCGGTTAACAAACGGACTGTCACTGGCTGGTTAAGGAATACAAGCTTAAGGGGAATCGCTAATAACATTAGTATCTTAAGTTTTGTTTGTCTGTTTTTAGTCCTTGCTTGGCA
>CAZZHA010000017.1:0-12799 GCA_964653685.1 uncultured Gammaproteobacteria bacterium | reverse complement strand
AAAAGAAAGACTTAAACCATAACGAGGCTTAGCTTCTCTTCTGCCAAAAGAAATTCCTCCACCAAAAAATTGTTCAAAAATCTCAAAAGGATCGGAAAAACCGCCAAAATCGAATTCAACACCTGGACCACCACTACCATAAGTAGTGTAAGTGTAAGTAAAAGGTCCTTGTTTGTAAGTTCGAGTCTGACCACCAGCAAAAGGACCACTGGCAAAACCACCTGGTCTGGCCCCAGCTCCACCATAACGGGGGTCAAAAGCGGCGTGACCAAACTGATCATAAGTTTCTTTTTTCTTGGGATCAGAAAGAACTTCGTAAGCTTCATTTATTTCTTTGAATTTTTCGTTGGCGTTAGAAGATTTATTTCTGTCTGGATGCCATTCCAAAGCCTTTTTTCGGTAGGCCTTCCTTATCTCATCTTTAGAAGTGTTTTTGGAAACACCGAGGATATCGTAGTAATCTCGCTTGGTCCCCATTTCATTTCTATTCTACCACTTCACCCTCTTCAGCTTTTTCTTTATCAGCCGCTGTTTTGGATTTTTTGCCTTTCTTTTTCTTACCTTCTTCAGGAGGTGTTTGTTGAGCTTGCTGGGTCTGATACATGGCGGCGCCCACTTTCTGGAGTTCTTCTGAAAGTTTTTTCGAAGCTTCTTCAAGTTTTTCTTTGTTAACCTCTTCTTTGGCTAATAATTCTTTGACTTTTTTAATCTCTTCTTCGACTTTTTCTTTATCTTCTTTCTTAATTTTATTACCAGCGTCTTTAAGAGTTTTTTCGGCGGTAAAGACTAAATTGTCGGCTTGGTTTCTGGCTTCAACCGATTCTTTTTTCTTTTGGTCTTCGCTGGCGTGTTTCTCGGCCTCTGTTTGGGCTTCTTTAACTTCCTCATCAGAAAGACTGACTGCGCCTTGAATAGTGATTGATTGTTCTTTGTTCGTCGCCTTATCAATCGCCTTGACATTGAGAATCCCGTTGGCGTCAATATCAAAAGCCACTTCGATTTGAGGTACACCTCTGGGGGCTGGTGGAATGCCGTCGAGAATAAATCTGCCCAAAGACTTGTTGTCGGCCGCCATCGGTCGTTCGCCTTGAAGAACATTAATTTCCACTTGAGTCTGATTGTCGGCCGCGGTTGAGAAAATTTGGGATTTAGAAGCAGGTACGGTGGTGTTTCTTTCAATTAAAGGGGTTCTGACACTCCCCAGAGTTTCAATTCCCAAAGTCAGAGGGGTAACATCTAAGAGAAGAATGTCTTTGACTTCACCACCCAAAACGCCACCCTGAATGGCCGCGCCAACGGCGACCACCTCATCAGGATTAACTGATTTGTTTGGGGTTTTACCAAAATAATTCTTGACTGTCTCGTAAACCTTGGGCATTCGAGTCATCCCGCCTACTAAAATGACCTCATCCACTTCTTTGGTTTCAATCTTGGCATCTTTAAGACAAGCTTTGACTGGACCCATGGTTTTTTCAATTAAATCATCAACCAGTTGTTCCAATTTGGCCCGGGTTAACTTCATCGTTAGATGCAAAGGCTGACCATCCTTACCTTGAGTGATAAAAGGCTGGTTAATTTCGGTTTCTTGAGAAGAAGAGAGTTCAATCTTGGCCTTTTCGGCCGCGTCTCTGATTCTTTGCAAAGCTTGTTTATCTTCTCTTAAATCAATCCCGTGTTCTTTTTTGAACTCATCGGCTAAATAATCAAGTAATTTCTGATCAAAATCATCCCCACCTAAATGAGTGTCACCGTTAGTTGCTTTAACTTCAAAAACGCCATCACCGATTTCGAGAATCGAGATATCAAAAGTACCGCCACCTAAATCATAAACCGCAATCGTTTCACCTTTTTTCTTTTCCAAACCATAAGCTAAAGCGGCGGCGGTCGGTTCATTAATAATTCTTTCTACCTTAAGACCAGCAATTTCACCGGCTTGTTTGGTCGCTTGTCTTTGAGAATCATCAAAGTAAGCGGGAACGGTAATCACCGCACTTTCAACCGTTTCGCCCAGATAAGATTCAGCATCCGTTTTGCATTTAGCCAAAATTTTGGCGGAAATTTCTTGAGGCGTGTAGCCTCGGCCACCAATCTGAATCACGGCCATGCCGTCTTTACCGGCCTTAACTTCATAAGGCACCATTTTGATGGTTTTTTTAACCTCAGCATCAGTAAAACGCCGCCCCATTAGCCGCTTAACTGAATAAGCAGTGTTATCTGGATTAAGAATCATTTGACGTTTGGCCACTTCACCTACCAAGTTCTTAACCGGTTCGACGACTGAAGGAATCGTGTTTTTACCTTCGGCCGAAGGAATCACTTTGGCTTTACCGGCCTCCATGACCGCCACCGCCGAATTAGTCGTTCCTAAATCGATACCAATAATTTTTGCCATTCTTTCTATTTTCCCTTTCCTCGACCAACTTTAACTTTGGCTGGTCTTAAAACCTTATCATTTAATTTATAACCTTTTAAAACCACGTTGACTACTTGGTTTTTTGGTCCGGGCACAATTTCAACCGCATCCATGGTTTCCGGATCAAACTTTTCTCCTTGGGTTTCTATCTCTTTAACACCTTCGCTAACTAGAGCCGTCTGAAATCGAGCGCAAATCAGAGAGACGCCTTTATCTTTCAAATGCTTTTCGCACAACTCCAAATCATCCAAAACCACTAAAAGTTTATCTAAAAGCTGGGCATTAGCTTGCTTAACAAATTCTTCTTTTTCCCTAGTAATCCGCTTTTCTAGATTAGCATAATCAGCTAAAACCCTTTTCAAACGATTTTCCAGTTCCTCGAGTTTTTTCTCGGTTCCTTTAACTTTTTTCTTAGTCATTCTAGACCTCTTTAAGAACTTCTTCTAGTAAATTGCCAAAATATTTGACCATCGGAATCACTCGAGGATAATCTAAACGCACCGGCCCAATTACTCCCAAAAAACCGCTTTTCTCTGAACCGGCATCAAACTTAACAAAAATCATCCCGCAAGGCTCAAGAAAGTCATAGCCCAATTCATCCCCAAGTAAAAGATGGATTGGCTCTTCACCAAAAGAATGGCTAAACAAGTCTAATAAGCGATTGGTTTCATCAAGCATTGAAAGAATGGCCCGAGTGACATCAATATCGTAAAATTCGGGCATTTCCAAAATATTAGCATAACCAGCATGATAGACGTCACCTTTTTTGGTAGCGGCGACGGCTAAAGTTCGTGATCTTTCAGCCAAAGCTTTGGTTGCTTCATGCATCAATTTGTCAAAATCAAACCGCGAATCCCAAACCTTTTCTTTAGCGGCCACTTCGTCAGCCACCGAAAGTTTTTTCTCTTCCATTAGTTGATTAACATAAAATTTAAAAGCTTCTTTAGTGGGAATTCGACCCGCCGAGGTATGAGGTTGGTGAAGATATTTCATCTCTGTCAAAGCCGCCATTTCATTTCTAACCGTGGCCGGCGAAACACCCAGCTCATATTTTTTCTCCAGCGTTCCAGAACCAACCGGTTCGGCTGATTCAATATACTCTTCAATAATTGATTTAAGAATTTTAATTTGTCTATCAGTTAACTCGGCCATATTTTATCCCGTACATCCGTTGGGACTCTACGAGATTAGCACTTTTATAACATGACTGCTAAAGTTTGTCAAGAGGAATTTATAAATGCTATAGTTTAATCATAATGAAAATTCTAGCCAGGAAAAAAGAACTTTTTTCTCTAATCATTATCATTCTTCTTTTAATTGCCTTGCCTTTATTACTTAATCTCATTAGCCGAGTACAAATTTACTTGACTGAGGCTTTAGGGCAGGAAGCCAAGATCATTATTGATGTTTCTATTGATCAAGGATTAGTGACGCCTATCTGGCAGGGTCTAGCCCAAGGCGGTGAAGAAAAAAATCCTTTTGACCAAATTATTAAAGAAACCACGGCTTTAAACCCAAAATACATCCGGATTGATCATCTTTATGATTATTACGATGTCGTCAAAAAAGAGAATGGTCAATTAAGTTTTGATTGGACAAAACTTGATCTAGTGGTTAACCAAATTATTCAAACCGGAGCCAAACCCTATTTCAGTCTTTCTTATATGCCCGCGGCTATTGCCCAAGATAACAATATTATTAACCCTCCAGTTAATTGGAGCGACTGGTCAGTGATTATCCAAAACACTATCCAATATTACAGCGGCCGTTCTGAAAAAAATCTTAAGGACGTTGCTTACGAAGTCTGGAATGAGCCAGATTTATTTGGTAACTGGCGGATTGGTGGCGAAAAAGATTATCGTCTCCTTTATAAGTATGCTGTCATTGGTGCTAGCCAAACCAAAAACACTAATCCCTTTAAAATTGGCGGGCCATCAACCACGGCGCCTTATCGTGGTTGGGTGACTGGCTTTTTAAATTACATTAAAGATAATCATTTAAGAATTGATTTTTATTCCTGGCATCGCTATTCTCTTTCGCCAATTGACTTTTTAGCTGATATTGACCAAGTCGATACCTGGCTCCATGAAAACGCTGGTTATTCTTTAGAAAAACACATCACCGAATGGGGTTCGGTTTCCGAAAATTCTTCTTATCACGACACTAATCTTGATGCCGCTCATTTAGTGGCAGTCATCAGACAATTAATCCAAAGAGTCGATTGGGCTTTTACTTTTGAAATCAAAGACGGTCCTTCACCTACCGGGGAAAAATATTGGGGTCGTTGGGGACTTTTAACTCATGAATCAACCGGAACAATTGAAAAGAAACCTAAATATTTTGCCCTCCAACTCCTTAATAAAATGACTGGCAATCGAGTTTTTCTTGAAGGCGAAGGGACTTGGGTGACCGGCTTTGCTACCCGAGATAATCAACAAATTAAAATCATTTTGGTTAATTTTGATAAACAAGGACAGCACTTTGAAAAAGTACCAGTGGTTATCAATCATTTAGAGAATGGAACTTACGCCTATCAAGAAAGTTACCTTTTAGGTGCTAGCCAAAAATCAACCGAAACAATTACTGATGGCAGTTTGCAAAAAGAAATTCCTCTTTCAGCTAATAATCTGGTGGTAATTGAATTAACTAAAACTTAAAACATCTTCATCTTTAAGTTGATGATTTAGACTCACTTGCTGACCGGGGAAAAGAGCGCTGGGTCCCCAAAGAAGAATTTGTTTGAATTCCTTTTTTTCTGGAAAAATCTTTTGAGCCACATCAGCCACTTGGGCTCCTTTTTTCATAATTAAAGGTTCATTAAAATCCGGTTCTTTATCTTTTTGCTTAAGATAAACTCTGATCAGATTCAGCTCCTGCCAAATCGCTTTTTTGAGTTCATCCAGACCAATCTTATTTTGAACACTGATCAAAATTTCCTTTCCTTGGGCTTTAGGTGTTTTCTTCATCAATAAATCAACTTTGTTAATCACTAATAAGGTTGGTAATTCAATTTTTAATAATTTGAGCTCTTTGTTAATCGCCGCCAATTGATTTTTAGTTTTAACGTCTACCAGCAAAATTAATAAATCAGCAATCCGGGCTACAGAAAGAATTTCTTTACCTCTGCCCTTGCCTTCAGCAGCCCCGCCAATAATGCCAGGAAGATCTAAAATTTGAATCTGAGCCCCCTTATATTTCAAAACACCGGGAATAACCTCAAGAGTGGTAAAAGGCCAGGATTCAACCCGAGCATGAGTCCCGGTTAAATTATTGAGCAAACTTGATTTCCCAACCGAAGGCGGACCGACTAAAACGACCGTCGCATCACCAAACTTTTTTAAAGCAAAACCTTTACCTTTACCTTGAGCACTACTTGTTTCTTTCTGTCGTTTTAATTTGGCTAATTTTGCTTTTAAACGACCAATATAATGTTCCGTCCCTTTATGATAGGGCGTCTTTCTGATTTCTTCTTCGATGGCTTCTATTTTTGCTTCAAGATCAATGGTCATCTTTTTTATTTTTTATGAGGAAACTTCCTCTGAGGTTGGTTGTGAAGACGAAGTCGTAATTATTTCTTCCGATTCCTTAAGGACTTGCTGCCAACGACCTAGTTTTTTAGCCAAACTAATAAAAGACTTCAACTCAGTAATATTAAAGAGATAAGAAAGAACAAAATAAACAATCACCCCAGAAAAGGTGGCAATGATGGTTAAAATTACTAAATTAATTGTCCGGGTTGTATCTAAGATAAATTGATCAAGAAACCTCATTGGTATCCATAAAGCAACGGCGGTTAAAAAAGTCGCCAAGCTCATCTTAATCACCGGAATAAATAGTTCTTTTTTACCAAAACCGCCGATTGCCTGATTAAGCAAAATCAATAACAGACCTGTTTGAAGAAAACTGGCAATCGTTGTTGCCCAAGCTAGACCTAAAATACCAAAATCAAATCTAAAGATAAAGAGAAAGCTTAAAACCACATTGGCAAAAACAGAAATGACACTAATCCAAAAAGGCGTCTTAGTATCATGAAGAGCATAAAAACCCCTCACTAATAACTGAACGACCGCCTGAGCAAAAATAGAAATTGAGAAAATTGCTAGAACCCGGCCAGTTAACAGCGTCGCTTTCCAGGGAAAAGAAGCCGCTCCAAAAACAATTCGGACGGCCGGAATCCGCAGAACTAATAAAATCGCACTCGCCGGCAAAACCAGATAAAGGATTTGATTAAAAGAAGCTAAGAAAGTTTCTTTGAACTTACTAAAATTCTCTTCTCCGGATTCCCGTGAGAGAGTTGGTAAAGCTGCCTGACCAATAGTCGTCCCAAAAAGACCAATCGGCAAATTCATCAAGTGTTGAGCAAAATAAAAGATAGATAAGGAACCGGCTGCCAATGACGTCGCTAAGAAAACTGCCACTGTCAATTCAATCTGATTAACCGCCAAAGCAAAGGTTCGCGGTAGCATGAGACGAACCACTTCTCTGACACCTGGATGGCGCCAATCAAAAACGAAGGAATAACGCAAACCTAATCTTAAAGCTAACGGTAATTGAATAATCAAATGAAGAAAAGCTCCTAAAACCACGCCGATAGTGGGACCAAAAATACCAAACCAATGCCCAAGACCAACAATCCCAAAAATTATCCCCAAGTTATAAACAATCGGTGAAAGAGCGGGCACTAAAAAACGTTGTTTTGATTGAATCACCCCGGTCAAGAAGTTGGAAACACAAAAAAATATCTGAGCTAGAAGCATTATTCTAGTTAAATCAACCATTAAATTAATTTCGGCGGGACTAAAAGCCGGCGCAATCAGACTCGCTAAAGGCCTGGCAAAGACAAAAACGATCAAGGCTAATAAGATAAAAACAACCATTAGAAAATTGATGACTGATGAAGAAAGACGATAAGCTTCTTTTTCATCCTTCTCTAAATAGCGACTAAAAACCGGAATAAAGGCGGCCGAAAGAGCTCCAAGAACCAGAAGCTGAAAAATCATGTCTGGTAAACGAAAAGCAGCAAAATAAACATCAAGTTGCCTTTCTTGACCGCCAAAAAAAGTTCCAGCTAATAAACGATCTCTTAAGAGTCCTAAAAGTCGAGAAATAGCCACGGCCACCATAATGACGGTAGCAGCAGAAAGAATATTAACTTGTTTATGGGAAAAAATTAGGCTACCATTCCGCCAAAAACTTCTTAACATTTGTCTTTTATCTTAAAATCTATTATACTGCCTACCTAACTAAATTATACTAATATAATGCCTATCGGCAAGACTCTATTTATTTAAGCCATGCCAGTCACTGAATCAGCTAAAAAGAAAGTGCGCCGAGATAAGAGGCGAACGATTATTAATCGAGAAATTCGCCTTCAAATCAAATCCACTGTCAAAGAAATGCGCCAAAAACCAGCTAAAAAGGCTTTTCAAAAAGTCAGTCGGGCTCTTGATCGGGCGGCCAAAAAAAGCATTATCCATAAAAAGAAAGCTTCGAGATTAAAATCGAGATTGGCCAAACTCCTACCAAAGAGTAAGAAGAAAACCCTAAAAAAGACTTCCTGATAAATTGCTTTACAAATTTCTCTCTAGTCCATATACTAGAATAGCTAGTACAATAGCTTATTAGTTTATGACTGCCTCAAAAAGTAAAATTGAATTTTTACCCCAGGAGGATTGGGAAAAGACCCCTTTTGGTAAATTCCTCAAGTGGTTGTTAACGGTTGGCCGCTATATTGTCATTTTTACCGAACTAATTGTTATTCTTGCTTTCATCTCCCGATTCAAGCTCGATCGTGATTTAACTGATCTTTACGAACTCATCGAACAAAAGCAGGCGATTATCCAATCATCAGCTGATTTTGAAACTGATTTCCGCTTTCTCCAAAAACAACTAACCAGCATCCAAGGTTTAAGAAAAGAACAACTCAAAACTAATCAACTCTTAGAAGAAATTTCTGACTTAACTCCGATCGATGTTTCTTTCTCTAATTTAACTATCACTGGTGATAAAGCCGAATTTAAAGCCACCGCCTTATCTGAAGCAGGTTTAGCAACTTTTATTTATAACCTTAAAAAATCGCCAAGCTTTACTAACCTAAACATTGATAGTTTATCTCTAGGTAGTGAACAAGGCGTAGGAATTAGTTTTAGTCTTAACAGTCAGTTAATTAAATAAATGCCAAATACTTTACCTAATCGCTATCAGCGCTATCGTCACTATTTCACCGGTGTCAATAATCTTTACAAGAAAAAACAAACAAAAGTTTACACCGGCGTTGTCCTTTCCCTGATAACGATATCTTTTTTTGGATTTTTTGCGATTCGACCAACTTTAATTACAATCAGTGGTCTGATTAAAGAAATTAAAGACAAAAAGGCTGTCGTCGATCAAATGGACCAAAAAATTGAAAGTCTTACCCAAGCTCAAATAAACTACTCCCAAATTAAAGATGACCTTGATTTAGTCAACCAATCACTCCCTCTTGACCCAGATCTGTCAATTCTCGTTAAACAACTTGAGGCCTTGGCTCGACTTTCCTCAGTTAAGATTGAATCAATTCGATTTGAAAAAATCAATCTCCAAGGAGAAAAAAGTAATGAAGCCCAAACCGTTAATTTTGACCTGGCTACCAGCGGTAATTATCAAAGTCTTAAAAACTTTCTCAATTCACTAGATAATTTGAGGCGAATTATTGGGATTGATAGTTTTGCTTTCAAAGCTTCAAATGAAGAAGAAAGTCAAGTATTAATGATGACTCTTAATGGTCATGCCTATTATTTAACCAGAGAAGAATGAAAGATCTTAAGCTTGGTAAAAATATTTTAATTATTTCAATTTTTACTTTATTGACAGTTTTTGCCTGGATTGGTTTTCAGGTCTACAGCGCCTACACCAAAACAACCATTCCTAAAATAGTCAAAGAACTTATTCAACCCTTAAATCCCCGAATTGAAGAATCAATCATTAAAGAAATTAAAGAAAAGTATCAAGTCCCTAGTGAGGAACTTAATGTTGTTAGCCAATCTCCTACTAGTCCTGAAGCAGAAAAAGAGGAAGAAGCTACTACTGGTCAAACGGCAACGCAAAGTGGTAATCTAGAAGAAGAATGAGGAAACGGATACCAACTGCAATTGGTTTAGTTATTTTAATTGTCGGCATGACTGCCGCCGTTTTTTTGATTAACCGCAGTACCCATTGGTTTTCTCGAGCCGCTCCAGGGGCCGCGCCAAAACAAATTAAATTCACCAACATCACTGACAGTAATTTTTCAGTTTCTTGGATAACAGACGAATCAACTTCAGGCTTTTTAAAATATGGTCCAAATAATAAGATTGATCAAACATCCAGAGACGATCGAGACGAACTTACTGGTAAAACCGGTAATTATACTATCCATCACATCACTCTTCGCAATCTAAAACCAAATACGACTTATCAATTTCAAATTGGCTCGGGAGGCAGTTCGTTTGATAACAATGGTCAGAATTACCAAGTAACAACCACCGCAACCCTAACCGCCCCTTCACCACCAAGTGATGTTGCTTACGGCACGATTAATGATCAGGCCGGTTCGCCAGCTGACGGCTTGATTGTCTATCTCTCTCTGCCTGGCGCCGTTACCCAATCAACCCTAACCAAGTCTTCTGGTAATTGGGTTATTCCTTTAAATTTAGCCCGGTCAGAGGACTTAAAAGGCTATGCCCAATATGATTCTCAAGCAACGATTGAAGATATTCTCGTTCAAGGGGGAACAAAGGGAACAGCCACTGCCGTCGTCACCACCAAAAATGATAGCCCGGTTCCTACGATCACTCTCGGTGAAAGTCATGATTTTAAAGGTACTGTCACAACAGACGAAACTGATAAAACAACTGGTTCTTCAAAGTTTAATTTAGAAGACAGCGACTCAACTCCCTCATCTGACAAAGTAGAAATCACTAATCCTGAAGATGAGGAAGGTGTTAGTACCCAAAAACCAGAAATCCAAGGAATTGGCCCAGTCGGAACGATTCTTAATATTACGGTTGAATCCACAAAAACCTACACTGGTACGATTGTCGTTGATGAACTGGGCAATTGGAGCTGGACACCACCAGCTGATTTAGAACCAGGCGAACACACGGTCACCATCAATTATCAAGATGAAAACGGTCAACAGCAAACTCTTTCTCATACTTTTATTGTCTTAGCCGCCGGTGAAGATGGTTTGCCGGCTTTTGAGGCAACTCCATCAGGAACAGCCACACCCTCACCAACACCTTCTCCTTCGGTTAGTCCTTCACCCAGCGTCAGTCCGAGTGGTCGAGTTTCAATACCTTCAACTGAAAGCGGTGTTCCTGATTCTGGTTACTTGACACCTACTTTTTTAGTCTTCATAATGGGACTTGTTCTGATGACTTTTGGACTATTTAGTAATATTTTGCTTAAGAAGAAAGTTTTTTAGATGGCCGACCTGTCCCAAGATCAATCGCTAAAACCAGAGTCAACCACAAATCCGCCTGTGGCTAATCAATCTTCCCCGAATCAAGAACCACCAATACCGGCAACTACCGCTGGACAATCACCCTCAACTGATGATGCCTCTTTTCCTCCGATCAAAGAAGAAGAAAAATTCGCTACGCCAAAACAAGAGGAAATCAAAAAAGAGCTTTCTGAATTAGGAATTTCTTCTAAAGGCAGTTCTAAAAAAACTCGAGTTCTATTAGCCACTCTTGGCGTCTTCTTTCTGATTGCCACTTTACCAGCCGCCGTTTATCTAGTTAGACAAAGACAAGAATTAAAAACCCAAGCGGCCTACCTGCCTGGTTGCTCTACCAACTGTGATATTGAGATTGGCCCGGGAAAGTATGGGTTTGTTGCTAGTGGCTTTGGCATGAGAGAAACTAAAAGGGCTACTATCGAAGTCACTTTACCTGACAATACCCAGGGTTATAAAGCTTATGCTATCTGGTCAGGAGAATCAAATCGGGATCAACCAAATTACAATGACACTAGCATTAAAGTTAACAGTCATGATGTTAACGCTATTAGAACCTATCAAATTAAGAACCCTGCTTATAATACTAGCCAAATCGCCAATATTGGCGAAATTCCTAGTTCAGCTATAAAAGGGAAAACAGGCAAAGTGAGTTTTAACGTTACGGGCCTTGATAACTTAAACTCTGATAATCGTCCCGGTGGCGGTCATGGAATTGGTATTATTGCCACCTACACGGGCAATAATGTTGGCTGGAATAAAATCGTTATCAAACTCTGGGGCGAATGGCTTTACTTTACTTATCCTGCTTTTGCTGAAGGACATGCCAGCGATAAATCTAGAGTGATGCAATTTAATTTTCCAGACTTAGACAATAATAGAAAAAGCGATAACAAATTCGCCTTCTTCTTTGGTGAGGGAGAAATAAGCAATCGTGATGAATGTGTCGACGAGGAAGGAAGAGGCCGACCAGCTCATCTTTTTTACACTACCAGTGACTGGGATGGAACAAATAGAAAAGAATTAAAACCAACTACTGGCAATTATCCCATCACCTGTGCTCATCCCCGTAATCTCCAACCAGGCTACTGGTGGGTTACCAGAATCACGGGCAGAGATCTCCCTACTATTAATCTTGACAGTAAAACCATCAAATTTACGGCTGACTCTCTGGTAAGAACTGGTGAAGGCAGTTATCCTGAATCCTATACTTTTACTGGTGCCGTTGCTCAATATCCAGTTGAACAACCAACCTACAGCTGCTGGAGCGAGTGTACTGAACAAAGTCAGTGTGATCCAGCTGGATTGACTTGTGCCATTCCCACTGGCGATACTAGTCAAACTAAAAGATGTCTTGATCCTCAATGCCTTAGCGAACAAACTTGCATTTGTCCACCCCTTGCTTGTGAATCTCTGGCGGCTAATCCTTCAGCTGATACCTTGGATAAAGGCGAAGAAACCAGATTTACCTGTAAAGGGACTAGTGGGGTTGATAATCTAATTAATCATGCAGAGTTTCGGCTCTTTATTGACGATGTTGAGCAAGGCTTAGGCGATTTGGCTAAAGCCTCAGTAACAAAAACTAATGATCAATACGAGGGCTCGATTGAATACACTTTGCCAAAAACCGGTGATTACCGAGTTGAATGTCGAGTTTGTACAAGTACTGATTCTAGTCAATGTACTCAGTGGGGAGAAGCCGAATGAAAGAATTCTTAAAGAAAAATTGGCAAATTAGTTTAGTTGGTTTAACTACTTTGGTTCTGGCGGTCATTGCTCTGACAACGGCTTGGCGTTTATATCAAGTAGGCAAAGAGCCAATTGCTCCAACAGCGCCTACTTCTCTTCCTCAAGCCGTTGAACCAGAAGAACCGGAAGTAGGAGTTTGTACCCTAGAATTCACAATAGAG
>CAZZHA010000016.1:3255-13364 GCA_964653685.1 uncultured Gammaproteobacteria bacterium | reverse complement strand
GTCTAAGGTCTCTAAATTGAACCTAAGTGTGAAAGGAAGTGAAATCGCTCAGACAGCTAGGAGGTTGGCTTAGAAGCAGCCATCCTTTAAAGAAAGCGTAACAGCTCACTAGTCGAGGGGTTTTGCGCCGAAGATTCAGCGAGGCTAAGGTTCGTACCGAAGACAGAGGTGCCAAGTTTACTTGGTGCGGTAGGGGAGCGTTGATGTGGCGGTGAAGGCTACGGCGTAAGCCGGGTTGGAGCAACATCAAGTGAGAATGCCGGTATGAGTAGCAAGAAACCGGTGAGAATCCGGTTGGCCAAATATCCAAGGTTTCCGAAGCAATGTTCGTCAACTTCGGGTTAGTCGGTCCTAAGGCGAGGCCAGATGGCGTAGTCGATGGACAACAGGTTGATATTCCTGTACCTTAACTGTTTCGTTATTAGTTGGGGAGAGACGAGATTTGATATATCTGGCGTCATAATGATTCGACGTTTAAGCTATAAATCAGTGGCAATTGGTAAATCCGTTATCACGACGATGAATAGTGATGAAAAGGCCTGAGCTTGTCGAAGGCCAATCAGATGGCGTTAAGTTTCCGAGAAAAGCTTCGCAATGAGAAACAGTTGAGACCGTACCGCAAACCGACACAGGTGGATAGGTAGAGAATACCAAGGCCAGCGGGAGAAGGGGGTTTAAGGAACTCGGCAAAACAGCTGGGCGTAACTTAGGGAGATGCCCTGCCACGTTTGACGTGGCCGCAGCAAAAGATGCTTGTCGACTGTTTATCTAAAACACAGGTCTGTGCAAAGGCGAAAGCCAAAGTATACGGGCTGAGGCCTGCCCAGTGCTGGAAGGTTAAGGGGAAGGATGATTCAATTTTTTGATGAGTTCTGAACTGAAGCCCCGGTAAACGGCAGCAGTAACTATAACTGTTCTACGGTAGCGAAGTCCCTTGTCGGGTAAGTTCCGACCTGCACGAAAGGTTTAACGAGCAAGCAACTGTCTTGAACCCTCACCCGGTGAAATTGAAATGGCTGTGAAGATGCGGCCTACTTACTGCAGGACAAAAAGACCCCGTGGAGCTTTACTACAGCTTGGCATTGGGTTGAATTTATTGATTGTCGAGAATAGGAGGGAGGCTTCGGCCAACAGTGAAATACCTCTCTTTGATAAGTTCAATTCTAACCTAAAGATCCTGGAAACGGATTTGGGAACAGTGCCTGGTGGGTAGTTTGACTGGGGCGGTCGCTTGCTCAAAGGTAACGCAAGCGTACAAAGGTCGGCTTAGCGCGGATGGAAATCGCGCTGGACGTACAAAGGCAAAAGCCGGCTTAACTGTGAGACTGACGGGTCGAGCAGGTGCGAAAGCAGGTCTTAGTGATCTCCCGTTTCTTCGTGGGAAGGACGGGACTTAACGGATAAAAGCTACCCCGGGGATAACAGAGTAGTCGCGCCCAAGAGTTCATATCGACGGCGCGGTTCGCTACCTCGATGTCGGCTCAGCGCATCCTGGAGCTGGAGAAGGTTCCAAGGGTTGGTCTGTTCGCCCATTAAAGCGCTACGTGAGCTGGGTTCAGAACGCCGTGAGGCAGTTCGGCCTCTATCCGCAGTAAGCGTTGGATACTTGAGAGAAGCTGACCATAGTACGAGAGGACCTGGTTGGAGGAATCCCTAGTGTGCCAGTTGTTACCGTCAGGTGCATTGCTGGGTAGCTACATTCCTTCGGGATAACCGCTGAAAGCATCTAAGCGGGAAGCCCATCTCAAGATAAGGTATCCTTCCGCGTTTAACGCGGGAAAGATCGGTAGGAGATTACTACCTTGATAGGCGACCGGTGTAAGCACAGTAATGTGTTTAGCTAAGTCGTACTAATCGATCAAAGGAGTAGTTCGTGAAGATTAGTCCGCCTGCGTTCTTAAATTTGGTAGATTAAAATTGTTCTATTCACTTTTAAAGGAATCAAAATAAAAAAATTGGCCGGTCCTTAGAGCGAAGTGGAACGACCCGTTCCCATTCCGAACACGGAAGTCAAACACTTCAGCGCCGACGATAGTTGATCCGCAAGGATCTGCGAAAATAGGTCAGGGCTGGCCTTTTTGGTATTTCTAAAATCCCAAGGCAATAAAAGACTTGGCAAATTCTTAATTTTGAGGTAAAATAGAAAAACTTTCTTGAAAGTGAGGTAAATGGAAGTTGAAAAAAAGAAAATCGAAAAAAGTAAAGAAACAGACTAAAAAGTCTTCTCCCAAGGCTTCAGCTAAACGTTCTTCTGAAAAACAACCCAAAAATATGGAAGAGCTTCTTAAACAAACAAAGTATCAGTTGCATGGCTGGAAAAGAGGCGATGTAATCGACGGAATTGTGGTAGAAAAAACCAAAGGTATTCTTTATATAGATATTGGCGGTAAAAGCGAAGGAATGGTGATTGATCGGGAAATGAAAGCTGCGAGAGACTTTATTAAGGAATTAGTAGTAGGGAGTCAAGTTGAGGCAGTTGTAACTCAACCAGAAAACGATAAAGGTCAGACTTTGCTTTCTCTCAAAAAGGCGGCAGCTGATTATCTCTGGGGTCAGTTTGAAGAGAGGATGAAAACAGGCGAGACTATAAGAGTAACAGGTAGGGAAGTTAATAAAGGAGGTTTAGTGGTTGAGGCTAAAAGTCTTCAGGGTTTCATCCCTGCCTCTCAATTTGGTTCTAAATGGGAAGAAAAGATAGAGAGATTGATCGGCCGGCAGATTGAAGTAAAGCCAATCGAGGTGGACCGAGGTAAGAATCGATTAATTTTTTCAGAGAGAGAAGTTTCTGAAGCCGCTCTTCTCAAAGCGCAAGAAGAAGAACTGAGGAAAATTAAGATTGGCGATATTTTTCCTGGTAAGGTCACAGGTGTGATGCCTTTTGGTTTTTTTGTCAAGATTAAACCGGATAAAATTGAACTAGAAGGATTGGTTCATATTTCGGAGATTTCTTGGCAAAGAGTTGAAGACCCTGGGGAGTTTTACAAAGTAGGCGATAAGATTAAAGTTAAAGTTTTGGCGGTTGATAAAACGACAGGTAAACTTAATCTTTCTATTAAACAACTCAAACTTGATCCTTGGGAAGCGATTGAAAAAAGATATCCAGTTGATGCTCGAGTTAAGAGTAAAGTTGTTCGCTTAGCTCCATTTGGTGCTTTTGTTGATTTAGAGGAAGGAATTGAAGGTTTAATTCATATTTCTAAAATTCCTGCGGAGAAATCTCTTAAAGTTGGTGATAAGGTTGATTGTTACATTGAGTCAATTGACAAAGAGGGAAGAAGAATGAGTTTAGGATTAGTTCTAAAAGAGAAGCCGGTAGGCTATAAATAGCTTTTTCTTCATGGCGAAACCGATTACCAAATTTGTTTGCCAACAGTGTGGAGCAGAAGCGCCAAAGTGGTTGGGGCGTTGTCCTCAATGCGGAGAATGGAATAGTTTAGTTGAGACAAAATTGGGTATTTTGGATAGGTCAGGCGAAAAAATTATTTCCCAAACTAAACCCCAAAAACTTTCCCAAATTAAATCGGTTTTTCAGGTAAGAATGAAAACAGGGATAAGTGAATTTGATTTGGTTCTTGGTGGAGGAGTAGTTTCTGGTTCAGTGATATTGGTTAGTGGCGAACCAGGAATTGGCAAAAGCACCTTAATGCTTCAGTTAATCAGCCAAATAGATAAAAAAGGGATTCCTCCTCTTTATGTCTCCGGAGAAGAATCATTGCAACAAATAAAGATTAGAGCTCAAAGATTAAATTTAAAAATTCCAGAAACGCTTTTTTTAACGGAGACTAATGTGGAAACAATTTGTGCTCAGATTAGAGATTTAAGACCTAAAATGGTGATTATTGATTCTATTCAAACTTGCTGGACAAGCAGTTTATCAGGAATGGCAGGATCAGTTGGCCAAGTAAGGGAATCAGCGGCGATGCTTCTTAAAGTTGCCAAAAAAGAAGGTATTCCTTTACTTCTCGTTGGCCACGTAACCAAAGCTGGAGCGATTGCTGGCCCTAAAGTTCTTGAGCATATGGTGGATACGGTTATTTATCTTGAAGGCGAAAGATTTGGAGGAGCGAGATTATTAAGAGCGACAAAAAATCGTTTTGGAGCTACCGACGAAGTCGGTGTTTTTGAAATGACCGACAAGGGCTTGATTGAAGTGACTAACCCTTCTAGGCTTTTTCTTAAAGAGCGAGTTAAGAAAACTCCAGGTTCAGTAGTGGTGGCCACTTTAGAAGGGACCCGGCCCGTTTTAGTAGAGATTCAAGCTTTAGTTGTACCCACAACCTTAGTTATACCACGAAGAATTGGTCAAGGAATTGATGGTCGGCGTTTACAGCTTATCTCTGCAGTGTTAACTAAGCAATTAAGATTGCCCTTAGCGACTTTTGATGTTTATGTTAATGTTGTTGGCGGCATTAGAATTGATGAACCTGGGAGTGATTTAGGCGTTGCTTTAGCGATTATTTCTTCCTTTAAAGGCATTTCTCTTGACCCCAAAACAGTTTGTTTTGGTGAGATTGGTCTCTTGGGAGAGATAAGAGAAATTAGTCAAACTGATAAAAGGAAAAAAGAAGCCAGAAAATTAGGTTTGACTGAGATTATTTCTCCGGAGAAATTTACTTCAGTTAGTCAACTAGCCAGAGAATTATTTAATAAATAACTTTTCCCTTATTTATCCACAATACTTGATATTCCTTTTAAAAGAGGTTAAAATGAAGCTAATATAATAATAGTATAAACTATAGGACTACCAATTTTTTCAGAAGATTTTCCTATAGGCTTGACACTCTTGACAAAATATGTTAAATTTGCCAAGAATTCACTTTTACAATTAAGCTTTAAGAATAAACAAAGAGCATTACTATCGCTGGACAGATTACCACGAATAGCAATGCCCTTCGCATGTTGGTATTGAGTCAGGACAGGCGACTCAAATACCAAGTTGACAATAACACAGTCGTCAAGAAAATGTCAAGATTTTAGATTCGATTTTGGGATGGAGGGTGGTGTGTAGGGCAGGCACACTACTCTCCATTCGAGAATCGAAAGTTTGCCTCTTGACAGAATGTTTTAATCTTTGTTTAAATTAAATTGTAGATTGGTAAATTGAATTCTCCCTTAAATTAATGGTTAAATTCCTTAATGCCAGTATCTAAGAAATTTATTGCTTCAGAGAAAAAAGAAGCCGTTTCTAAAACTAAGAAAAAGTTGTTAACGGCCGATGAATTCGTGGGGAAAAAAGAAACTTCCTATGAAAATGAATTTAATGGAGTCGTCGATAATCGGCGGATTCCCGACGCAGGTGTACCAACTCACTTTGTCGAGGGGATCTTGGAGATTGCTCCTGAAGGTCACGGCTATCTTAGACCTAAATTTTCGCCTTCTGACAGAGACGTTTATATTTCCTCTTCCCAAATTCACCGTTTCAATCTCCGTCCTGGTGACATGATTGGCGGCCAGGCTCGAGAGCCAAAAGAAAGTGAGCGTTATTATGGCCTTTTAAAAGTAGAAAAAATTAATGGTTTGGCTCCGGATAAAGTAGGTAAGCGACCAGCTTTTGAGAGTTTGACGCCCCTCTATCCTGAAGAACAAATTAAACTAGAAACAGGCAAGGCACCTGTTTCTACTAGAGTGATTGACCTTATCTCGCCGATTGGTAGGGGCCAACGGGGCTTAATTGTTTCGCCGCCTAAAGCAGGTAAAACCTGGCTTTTGAAGGATATTGCTAATGGGGTTACCGAAAACTACAAAGATATTCATTTGATGGCGGTTTTAGTAGGAGAAAGACCAGAAGAAGTGACTGATATTGCCCGTTCAGTTAAAGGCGAGGTTATTTCTTCTAATTTTGATGAGCCACCAGAACAGCAGACAAGCGCAGCTGAAGTGGCCCTAGAGCGAGCTAAACGGCTGGTAGAGCTTGGCAAAGACGTGATTATCCTTTTGGATTCAATCACCCGTTTAGCCCGTGCCTATAATCTCAGTATTCCCACTTCAGGGCGAACTTTGACTGGTGGTTTTGATCCAGCCGCTCTCTGGCCGCCAAAGAAATTCTTTGGTGCCGCCAGAAACATTGAGAAAGGTGGTTCGCTGACGATTATTGGTACCTGTTTGGTTGAAACAGGTTCGAAAATGGATGATTTGATTTACGAAGAATTTAAAGGGACCGGTAATATGGAACTCCATTTGGTTAGAGAATTAGCTGAGCGGCGAGTTTATCCGGCGATTGATATTCAACGCTCGGGAACACGACAAGAAGAGCTTCTTTACGGCAAGACAGTCTATCCTAAAATCATTACCATGAGAAAGATGGTTGATATGCTTGGGGCGAATGAGAGAACAGAATTATTTTTAGAACGTTTAATTAAAACCAAATCTAACAACGAATTCTTGAAGACTCTCAATCAAGGCTAGAGCGGTTAAATTGACTTCTGCTTCTGCCTATGTTAACCTGGTTCCACTTATGGAACGCTCCTCTTTTAAAGAAGACATTTGGCAATTCCTCTGTAGTTTAGGTCGTTATTCTCGCAAGAAAACCGCTAGAATTTTTCATTTATTCGAAGGGGGTAAGTCGAAGATGGCGGTGGTTCTTTACCGTCAGCGAGGACGCTACAGTCGGCCTTTTGTTCACTCCGGAATGATGCTTTTAATTGTGATAGGAATTACCCTAGGACCGGTTTTAATTGAAGAAAATTTCCCTGGATTGACAGAGAGTTCCTGGCAGCAGGCTGAAGCGACGGCTGTTATTTCCGCCACTAAAGGAGAATTGGAGACTTCGACTCTCGAATCAATTAAACCTCGTTCGGAAATTATTGAGTATATGGTCAAGTCAGGTGATACGGTTTCAACGATTGCCGAGAAATTCGGTGTCTCCATTGATACGATTCGTTGGGAAAATAATCTTGAGACAATTAAATCCATCAAGGTAGGTAGTGTATTAAGAATTCTCCCGGTCACTGGTATTTCCCATAAAGTCCAACACGGAGAAACAATCTATTCGATTGCCAAAAAATACCAAGTCGATGCCCAGGTGGTTGTTAACTGGCCTTATAACTCTTTTGCCAATGATGAAACTTTTGCTTTAGCGGTTGGGCAAGAATTAATTGTTCCTGAAGGGATTATGCCTAAGGCAATCCCAACTACACCCCGACGTTATTATGCCGAAGTGCCTTCAGCCGGGACGATTACTGGCACCGGTCAATTTGTTTGGCCAGTGGGTGGTCGAATTACCCAATATTTTGTTTGGTATCACCCTGGAATTGACATTGCCAATAATAGTGCTCCAGGGATCGTGGCGGCTGATTCAGGGACGGTAGTAACCGCTGGTTGGCCAGCGCCTTGGGCTTATGGCAATCGGATTTTAATTGACCATGGTAATGGTCTTAGTACTCTTTATGCTCATCTGTCAGCGATTTATGTTTCTCCTGGTCAAAGTGTTAGTCGGGGAACCACCATCGGTAAAATGGGCTCAACTGGTCGGAGTACAGGCATTCATCTTCATTTTGAGATAAGAAACGGCGGTGTGGCCGTTAATCCTTTAAGTTATCTTAAATAGGATAATTATCTTCTAAAATTTTTAACTGATAGCTGTTATACTTAGCTTATGCTTAAGGCGAAGCTAAAAGATCTTCCAATCACTAAATTAATCTTTATTCTCTGTTTCCTTGTTTTTTTGGTTTACGCTAATATGCTTTTTAATGATTTTATTTGGGACGATATTTTCCAAGTGGTTGATAATAGTCTGATACGGAATTTAACGAGTATTCCTTTGCTTTTCAAAGGTGGGACTTTTGAAGATGGTCGAGAGCTTCTTGAGGGAGTTTATTACAAGCCACTAATGGTTTTTTCTTTTATGATTAATTTTTTATTTTGGAAAGGTCAAGTTTTTGGTTTTCATCTTTTTCAGTTAATAGTTCATTTGGGCAATACAATTTTAGTTTTCTTGATTTTGAAAGCCTTATTTGAAAAAGAGAAAGTTGAGGGAGGCCAACCGATCGCTTTCGTAACCTCTCTTATTTTCGGGATTCATCCTGGTATTGCCGAAGCCGTAGTTTATATTTCCGCAACCCAAGACGTCTTATTTGCTTTTTTCTGCCTCCTCGCCCTTTGGCTAATTGTCAAGAAGAATCGTTACGCTCTTTGGTTATTAGGGCCTTTATTTTTTTTCTCTCTTTTATCAAAAGAGGCAGCAATTACTGGCGGCGGGGTAGTTTTGCTTTATTTTTTATTTTTTGAAAGAAACAATCTTATCAAAGGTTTAATCACTTTAGGTTTAAGTTTTGGCGCTTACCTTTATTTGAAAATAGGAATAGCCCAGATTCCTTTGTTTGGTTATCTTCCTTCTTCACCAATTGCTGAAGCTAGTTTAGAAACAAGGTTTTTAACAATGCCTTGGATATTTTTTTCTTATTTAAGAATCATTTTCTGGCCAAAAGTGTTGGCAACTGCGCAAGATTTTATAGTTAAAGAGATTAATTTTGAATTTTTTTGGCTGCCTTTAATTATTAGCCTTTTGTTTTTAGTAAGTCTTTTGACTTGGGGATTAAAAAAAGGTTCTAAACTTTTTTGGTTTTTTGTCTGTTGGTTTTTGGGTTCGATTTCTCTTTATTTGAATTTAATTCCTTTGGATATGACTTTAGCTGAACGCTGGCTCTATTTTCCCTTAATTGGCTTGTTAGGAGCTTTGAGTTTATTAGTAATTGAGATTATCAAAAGAAATAAAAAAAGAGAAAAGTTTGTTTATTGGTTTTTAGTTGTTGTTTTGTTGTTACTGGGCGTGAGGACAGTTAAACGTAATTCTGACTGGCAAAATCCGATTAAGCTCTATCGCCATGATCTCATCTATTCAAAGAATTCTTATGATCTAGAGGTAAATCTAGGAGTAGAATATTTGATGAGAGGTAATCTTGATGAAGCCATGCCTCATTTTGAACGAGCAAAAGAAGTCGAACCAATAAACTGGTCAATTTATAATGTTTTAGGTTTTGCTTGGTATCAAAAAGGTGATTTAGAAAAAGCCGAAAATTTACTTCTTCAGTCAATTGAAATTAAGCCTACTTGGCAAGGTTATAAACACCTGGCTCAGGTTTACATCAGCCAAGGAAAGAAAGAAAAAGCAATTATGGTTTTAGAAGAAGCAATAATCCTTTTTCCCAGAAATGACGATCTTAGAATCATGCTGGGGGAATTGGGTGAATAAAAGGAACTTTTCTTTAGTGGACCGTGCGGGAGTCGAACCCGCGACCTTCTGCATGCCATGCAGACGCTCTAGCCAACTGAGCTAACGGCCCAAGTGGACCTGGAGGGAGTCGAACCCTCGACCTCCGCAATGCGAATGCGGCGCTCTAGCCAACTGAGCTACGGGCCCAAATTTTCCTTAATTTTAACACTGAAATCTTAAAAATTCTAGTTTAGGGAGATTATTCTTCTGGTAAGTTAATTAGGGGTTGATTAATAGGTGAAGGTAAAGGTGAAGGTTCAGTTAAGATCGATTCTTCTATTTCAGGAGAAGCAGCTTTTTCCTGTTGTTGGGGTAATTCTTTAGCTAAGGCTTCTAACTCATTCTTAGCTTTTTGATAATCAGCTGAATCAGATTTGACTAGGTTAACCACTTTTTCCATGGCATTATAAGCCTCCTGATACATTTCTTTTTCTCGGTAAGCGGCTGAGAGATTGTAATAAGCGTTAGCATAATCTGGTTTAAGGGAAACTGCGTTTTCAAATTGACGGGTTGCCTTTTCGTAATCCTCAAGACTGTAATAGAGGCCGCCTAATTTGATACGAATTTGGGGATTAAGAGGGTCATTAATGATTGCTTGTTGGTAGCTAGCAGTGGCCCATTGGTCAGCCTTATCAGCAAATCTAAGAATACTTCGATAAGTTTGAGCCAGGTTTTCCCAATTAGCAGCATTAGTCGGATTAAGAACAGTGGCAATTTTAGCTTCTCTCACTGCTTGTTGAACTAAACTAGTTATCTTCTCCCAATCTTGGTTGGCCTGATCTGATTGGTTAACTAAAGCAAAAGCAAGGGCCAGGTTAGTTTGAGAATAAGCTCGGTGGTAAAGAGGCGAGTAGGAAT
Organism: uncultured Gammaproteobacteria bacterium; assembly: GCA_964653685.1. GTDB lineage: Bacteria > Patescibacteriota > Microgenomatia > PFEM01 > JAHIFH01 > DATKWU01. The sequence goes on along the minus strand of CAZZHA010000016.1, from coordinate 3,295 downwards.
TAAGTCTAATCGCTCTTACTTGTTGATTGTAGGTAGGGAT
>CAZZHA010000016.1:0-3155 GCA_964653685.1 uncultured Gammaproteobacteria bacterium | reverse complement strand
ACAAGCACCGCCAGTTAAAAGTGTTATTAAATATTCTCTTTTATTAAGTTGTTTAATAAAGAGAAACAAAGAAATGGTTAGACTGAGAAAAAGAAACGGGGTTAGGATAAGGGTATTGCCGATAGGCGTAAACTCTCTATCCTTTAGCCAAGAAAGATTAGATAAAGAGTTTGTCAAACCAGAAGATTGATAAAAAGTACCCAGTGAAAGGAAAACACTGCCTATGATTAAACTCGAAAATAAATAGGGGAGAAATTTAGATTTTAAATCATTTAAATTACTGGTAATCATAAAATAGATAAGAGTTAAGCTAATAATTGTGCTTGGACCGGTTGGGGCTAAATAGGGGATGGCTTTATGGGTTTTGGTCATCAAACTGACAATGATAAAAGCAATTGCTAAGAGAAGGAGAGGCAGATCTAGAGGCGATCTTCGGAAAACAAGTTTCTGGTTCAAAACCATTTTTATTAACCAAAGGATTAAGAGAAAACCAGTAAAAACAAGCAAAAGAGCTTGTTTATTAAACTCATAAAAATCATTTGTGATTGGTAGAAAAAAGATTGGTAAGAGAAAAACTAAGCTGACGATTGACCAACCCATAATTTCTTCTAATTCTAGACTCATTTTGTTTTTCATAGTTTCTTCATTATAGCTTTGGTTTAATTAATAATCCACCAATTGAAATTAATATCTTGATTAATCTTCTTATCAATACCGACTCTAAACCAGCCAATTTCTTCTGGAGAATCAGCTTTTTTGGCTTTGATAAAGAGCACTTTATTATCAGGATTACTCGTTGGGGTAACGTAGATCATCGTATTGTCAGTAACAAAATGAGATTTAATAGTAACTTCTGTATCACCAGCCGACAGAGTCGCTTGGCCAGCCGTGGCATTGGTTTCGATTTCGGTTTCTGAAATTTGATTGGTTTCCTGTTCAGCATTGGCAATGGCTACTTTCTTAAAAGTTGAAGTGCCTGAAGGATCAATCGAAACAATGGTTTCTTGATTAACTCCTTTAACCAGCAATTTACCGAAATTAGATTGTTCTTCTGGTTGGTCTTGATTGTTTAGATTAATAATCAAATCCTGATCTGGTAAAGGTTCAATTTCGCTTAAAGCCAGCCTGCCTTTAATCGTCACCTCACCTTCAAAAACAACGTTGCCTTGTTGGTCAATGATAACCTTGCCGGCTAAGATATCAATCCCGCCTAAGCCAAGGTTTTGGAGATAAAGGTTGTCAGTTAAGGTGTTAATTGAGTTGTCGGCTAGATTTAGAGTGCCACCAATATTAAGGGAGCCGGCAATTGAAGTATCACCAAGAGAAGTATTACCCAGAACCGTGAGGTTATTATTGATAATCAAATTCTCACCAGAAATATCATTTAAATCAGCTTGGGAGGTAGCTTCAGTTGACGTATTGAGAATTTCGTTAACCAAAGCCTCTATGTCTGGCGAAAGTCCGATATCAGCCATTGGGTCAATTTCACCGCTTTCAGTTGATTCTTCTTCTGGAATAGTTTCTGGCGGCGGTGTTGGTGAGGGAGAAGGAGTTGTCAAGAATGTTTCTTTATTAGCTTCTAGTTGGGCCAGTCTTTCTTCTAGTCCTTGAATTTGCTGGGCGGAAATGGTGGCGGTTAGGAGTTCGCCAAATTTGCCTTCTAAGCCGACGATTTCGTTGGTAACGATTTTATCGGCATAGAGAGTGCCGGTAATGGTGGCATCTTTGGTTTTTAACGAGTCGCTGGTAATAACTTCACTTAGGAGTTTTTCAAATTTACCTTGATCGGCCGCAACTTCACCACTAAAGGTAGCGTTGCCAAGACTATCAATACTGACAACCTCTTGACCATCTTCTCCTTTAATAATTAATTTCCCAAAACCACTTTCATCTTTTTCTAAATTGACAATCAGATTCTCGCCTGGCTTTGAATCAATCTCTTTCAAACTAATTCTTTCTGTATCAATATCCTGGGTCTCAATTAAGGGCGTGACTAAACTTTGGGTTTGAATTTCTTGGCTGGCTAATTTATCAGTGATCAATTCTTCGGTTTCAATCAGACCAGCCTTAATCTTGCCAATCGCCGCTTCTTTAAGGACACTGACCTTTTCGATTAGCCTTCCAGTAGAATCTTTAACAACAAATTCTTTTTGACCGTCTTCAGTTGTTATTCCTTCAATAAAGAGATCACCAGTATCTGTTAAATAGATATCAGGGTCATACCAGCCGAGATTGATAAGAATTTTAATTTTAGTACACATCAACTCGGGTCTATCTGGGCAGGGTTCTCCTTCGGTTCCGTCAAACGGTTCGAGCGCTTTTCCGATAATGGGACCAGGTTTTGTGGCTTTCATCCCTCTTCCAGGAAGTTCAGAAGAAGTAATTGGATCTCCACTTAGGATTGGTCCATTGATATTGGATACTTTAACTGGCACCCGACCAGTCAAGGCTAAGGGTAGACCCTCTGCATCGTTATTTAATATTTGAGCAGGATGACGCGAAATAACTCCAGCTACTTTTTGACTATAGGCGGTTTCACTTTTAGTTAGCACATTATTGAGATCAATATCGCTCTTAGGATGAATATCAACAATGTCGCCAGCGTCTAAAAGTGCTTCACCGTAGTTACCGAAAAATTCAGCTAAATCAGCCCTTTCCTCAGGAGGGTTAAGAGGTTGAGTGGGAATTGGTGGTAATGCAGGAACCTCCCGGAGTTTTAGTTTTCTCCAGGTACAATCTTTAGGTAAACGAATAGGTTCACCGGTTTCAGGACTAATTGGCAAAGGCGCCTCGCTCGGATCAACTTCAAGATAGTAGTTAATGTAATTAATAAGATCTAAATTCAAACGTTCGGCTTCTTGTTTCCAAATATCTACATTTTTAGAATCAATCATTGAAATCTCAAGGTTTTCAGGTAAAGGATGATTGAAATAATCAACAAATGGGTGAGGTACAGTTTCTGGATTTCCTCCATTATTTTCCCAAGGTGGATCTTCAGCTACATATTCAGCTTCAATTTCATTTGTTTCTTTATTTCGGAGAATGTAAATAAAGTGTTTATGAAGATAACCATCAATAAAATAGGGTGGAGAAGCTTGAACGTATCTCTGTCGAGCGTAAAGATAAAAAGTTCCGGTTGATCCTCCATCTGTATC
>CAZZHA010000015.1:11711-13545 GCA_964653685.1 uncultured Gammaproteobacteria bacterium | reverse complement strand
AGTGGGTGATGCAGGATTCGAACCTGCGACCTCTTCGATGTGAACGAAGCGCTCTAACCAACTGAGCTAATCACCCAATTACTCCTGATTTTAGCAAATTCAGACTTTACAGACAATTTAAAGAAGAATAAAATTATTTCATATGGTTTTTTTCAGGAAAATTGGTGGCTTCTTTCTCGATATCGTTGAAACTTTTGTAATTGCTCTGGCAATCTTTGTTTTGATGTATCTCTTTCTTTTTCAACCTCATCAAGTCAGAGGTAATTCTATGTATCCTAATTTTCAGGATCAAGAATATCTTTTAACTGATAAAATCACTTATCAATTAAGCGAACCTAAAAGGGGGGATGTGATTGTTTTTAAGGCTCCAGGGAACGAAGAATATGATTATATTAAAAGAATTGCTGGCCTGCCTGGAGACAGCATTAAGGTAGAAGATTGTCATATTCTTGTTAATGGCCAAACTTTAACAGAAGATTATTTACCTGAAAATCTTTGTACCAGCACTGGTCACTTTTGGCAATCAGGTCAAAGTATTACTCTTGATGAAAATCAATACTTTGTTGCTGGCGATAACCGACCCTACAGTTCAGATTCTCGAGATTGGGGAACGGTTCCAGAAAAGAATATTGTCGGTAAAGTTTGGCTTCGTTATTGGCCGGTTGACAAAATTGGAATTATTAGAGGCCCTGAATATTAACTTGCTTTGGTAATCCCGCGGTAAATCTTCTGAAGTTTATCTTCTGTCTTTTTCATATTGCCTTTGAGAACAATATAGAGTTTGGTTTGGGCGCGGGAACGAGTTAACTTGACATGGACATCTTCTTCACCACCAAGAGCCCGATGAAGATCATCCTGAACTTTATCTGTCTCTTCAGAAACGATTAGAGGTCTTTCCGCCATCTTTGTTTTAGAAGGCTGTTTGCCTTTTTTCTTAATTCGCCGAGCTACTTCTTCAGCTCTGCGGACTGAACCAGATTCACGAAGAATAATTTTATAGGCTTCAATCATTAATTTAGTGTCGTCAATTGAGGATAAAGCTCGAGCATGACCTTCAGTAATCAAACCAGACAAAAGACCATCCTTGAGAGCATCAGGTAAAGAAAGCAATTTGATCGAATTGGAAATGTAAGCAGAACTTTTACTAATTCTCTTAGATATTTCTTTGTTGGTTAAACCAAATTCTTCAATCAGCCTAATAAAAGCTTTGGCCCGGTCAAGAGCATTCAAATCTTCACGCTGAACATTTTCCACCAAAGCCATTTCTAACATTCCCCGAGGTGAGGTTTCTTTAATAATGACCGGCACTGTCGCCAAACCAGCCGATTTAGCCGCCCGCCAGCGACGTTCACCAGCAATAATTTGATAGCCGGCCGGAGTTTTGGCAATCACCAAAGGTTCAAGAATACCATGTTCTTTAATCGACTCGATTAAATCAACTAAGGACTCGGGAGTAATTACACCTCGCGGTTGAAGAGGATTTGATTGCAGCTCGTTTATATTAATATCAACAATCTGTTTAGTCATTTTTAGGAAACCGCAACTAGTTTCTTACCCTGTTTTTTAATGAATTCAACCACGCCATCCTTAAGAGCAAAAAGGGTGTGATCTCGGCCAATCCCGACACCAGAACCAGGATGAAACTTAGTTCCTCGCTGGCGAATAATAATATTACCAGCCTTAATTGTCTGACCGCCAAAAATTTTCACCCCTAATCTTTTACCAGGTCGCGGCGGTAATTGACTCGCTTTACTACCACCAGCTTTAGTTTTTGCCATTGTTTAATCAAAGTAACAAATTTTTTCACAATTGTCAATATTTACACGAAGAATAA
>CAZZHA010000015.1:0-11611 GCA_964653685.1 uncultured Gammaproteobacteria bacterium | reverse complement strand
ACTCCCTCTCTTGGTTGTGAAATATAGCAAAAAAAGCAGTCAAAATCAATCCTATAAAATATCATTTGCTTTTTAATCCCATAATTTGTTATAAATAAATACAGGAATCTAGCACATAACAAAAAGGAAGAAAGGAAAGGAAAGAATGTCCAGGCTTGACCCGAAGCATAAGAAGAGAAACAGAAAACAACGGCCTACCTCAAAGAGGCAGTGTAGACTAATAAGCATAAAGATACCTCGTAGGCGCATGCAAGCACACAGGACAGCCTTGAAAAGAGTAGCAGAAAAAAGAAGAGATCGAAATAGACAAGAAGACAATGAAATAGAAGCACGACTGCATCAACTAGGATTTGTTGACTAGAATCGGGAAATGGTAGTCAACGACGACTACTAAACCTCCTGCTCCTTTCTTTCATTTCAAATCCTACAACCTTTCTAGAAAGGATTAAAATTTTTCGATTCTTTCTCTAAGCGTTGTAGGTGAAAAGGTGCTAGGAAACTCGCTTAAAGTTGAAACCAGCTTTTAACCAGAGGCGGGTTTTTTATTACTTTGAAGGTTTGGCAAGACTGATTTTGCTTATTTTGATTCTGGTTAGTTGGGAACGGTGGCCTTTGACTTTTCTGTATCTTGATTTAGCTTTGTAAGTCGCCACTCTAATTTTTTTGTCTTTGAATTGTTCAATGATTTCCGCCGTCACTTTAACTCCCTTAACTAGAGGCTGACCTAGGAGTTTCTTTTTCTCATCAACTAAAAGCAATATTTTGTCAAAAATTATTTTCTTGCCTTTTTTGCCTTCAAGTTTGTCGACCGCCAATTCTTCACCTTCGGTGACTTTGTGCTGACGATTATTTATTTGAACAACAGCATATTTCATTGTTCTTAATTTTAATTCAACTCTTACTTGATTTCAAGGGCTTGGTTTCTTTTTTTCTGAATAGCGATATTGCTGATAATTCCCAAGCTAATCAGGCTAGCCACTAAAGAGCTGCCTCCATAAGAAATCAAAGGCAGAGTAACACCGGTAATCGGTAATAAACCTAAGTTCATCCCAATATTGATTAGGGTTTGGCTGGCCAGAAGAGTAAAAATTCCCAAAGAAATAAGAAAACCTAATTCATCACGAGTGGAACGAGCAATCTTAAGGAGTCGCCAAAGCAAAAAACCAATTAAAACAATCAAAACCATCCCGCCTAAAAAACCAAATTCTTCGGCAATGGTAGCAAAAATAAAATCACTGTGTCTCTCTGGTAAAAACATCAATTGGGCTTGAGTCCCCTTGCCTAATCCCCTACCTAAAAGTTGGCCAGAACCAACGGCCACGACTGACTGGATTAAATTGTAGCCAGCGCCTAAAGGATCAGCCAAGGGGTTCAAAAAGCTAAAAATTCGCTGTTGTTGATAGGGCCTTAAGAAACGCCAGCTGATTGGCAAACCAGCCAGAAAAAAGACAAACGAAGTAACTACGATTTTCCAGGAAACACCAGCCGCTAAAACGATTCCTAGCCAGGCAGCTAGAACAACCAAGCTGCTACTTAGATCAGGTTGAAGGAAAATTAATAAGACAGGGATCATGATCAAGCCGCCAGCTTTAAGCAAATTAGTTAAAGAAAGTTTTTTGAATTCAGTAAACAAAGAAGCAAAAAAGATAACCAATAAAGGTTTGATTAACTCTGAAGGTTGAAGCGTTAGACCAAAGATTCTTATCCAACGAATCGAGCCTCGGGTTACGGCGCCGAAAACAAAAGTCGATGAAAGAAAAATCAGAGCCCCAATAAAAAACCACCATTTATAGCGCTGGTAGAGATGATAGTCGATTTTGCTGAAAAGAATAAAAAAGAGTAAACCAATCAAAAGATGGAAAAATTGTTGAAGAAAAAGATCTCTAGAAAGACTACTGATGGCGACCAGGCCGATAATTAATAAAATCAGGAGAACAAAAAGCAAAACCCAATCAAAATCAAAAAAACGCTTGTTCATTTCTGCCTGCTAAGAGCTATCTTTTCGCCTTTTTTTACTTCTCTAGATAAAGTCGCTTGCTTAAAATAATCAAGCATTTTCTTTTCTTTAGGTAGCTTAGGTAGAGTAAGGATTATCTTTTCATCTAATTGACAGCCTGTTTCTTTTCTTAATTCTTGGACATTCCGAATCAGTTCCCTTAAATCACCTTCCGCTTTGAGTTTGGGTGTAATTTTAGTATCTAATTTAACTACAATTTCATCTTTTTGTTTGACTTTCACTTGCCAAATGACTTGTTTGAGATTAAGTTCTTCTAGAATTAACTGGACTAATTCCTCTTCTAAGTCTATCTTTGTTTTTGAAATAACTTTAATTGATTGAAGGGGCTGTCTGACTTTGATTTTTTCTTCCTTCCGAGCCGCGTGACCCAATTCGCAGATTTTTCTCACCTGTTCCATTTGGACTAAGAGTTGCCTATCTAAAACTCCTTTTGTTCTTACTTCCGGCCAATCAACCAGGTGAACTGAATCTTTGACGGTCAATTTATCCCCGTTAACCAATGTTTGGTAAATTTCTTCGGCTAAATAGGGCGTTAGCGGAGCTAAAATCTTAGTCAGGGTTAATAAAACCGTGTAAAGAACGCTGTAAGTTAAATCTCTATCTTTTTTATCTTGAGCGGTCGGACCAACTCGCCCCCGAGAACGGCGTAGATACCAGGTTGAGAGATCCTGAACAAAGTCCTCAATTACCTGGGTCGCTTGATTGACATCATAAGCCTCCATCTTTCTGGTGACTTTGATAATTACTTCATTAAGTCTGGTCAAAATCCATAAATCGAGCTTAGCTGGTTTTGAAGATAATTCTTTTCTTGGCTGCCAGCAATCGATATTGGCATAAGTAATAAAAAAGTTAAAAACGTTCCAAAGGATCAGGTGAAAACGACGTCTGGTTTCGTCAGCTAAATGATAGCCAAACAAAAGATTATTGGCCGGATTTTGGCGAGTGTAAATCCAGCGCATGACGTCAACCCCAATCTTTTCGGCCGCTTCGTCAAATTCAATCATATTGCCAGAAGATTTATGCATTGGTTGACCATTTTCAGCCAAAAGGGTGGCGTAGCCTAAAACCGCTTTGTAGGGTTTTTTGTTTTCTAAAACCGTAGCCATGGCAATGACTGAATAAAACCAGTTTTTAAACTGGCCCGGAAAGGATTCGGTAATAAAATCAGCTGGAAACCATTCTTGCCAATATTTTTTATCAGTCAGATAGCTTACTTGCTTGGTCTGAGGATCAACCAGAGTCGAAAAGGAAACAATGCCCGCATCAAGCCAGGGATTGCCAACATCAGCTACCCGATTCATCTCCTGATGACACTTCGAACATTGAATTTTAACCTCATCAATCCAAGGCCGATGAGGGGTGTGGCCAGAAAATTTCTCCCAGCCTTTAATGGCTCTTTTTTTTAGTTCTTCTTGAGAACCAATGACTTCAAAGTGACCTTTAGGACATTCCCAAATTGGTAAAGCCAAGCCCCAATATCTTTTTTTAGAAATCATCCAGTCTTCCATATTCCGCAGCCAATCCAGCTCTCGATCAAGGCCAAAAGAAGGTAACCACTTAATTTTCTCCGCCACTTTAATCATCTGTTGGCGGTAGTTCTTGGCCTTTTTTTGATTATTGTTATCCATGGCAATATACCACTCTTCAACCAAGCGCCAGATCAATTCACTCTTACAACGCCAGCAAACAGGATAACGATGGGTGTATTCTTCAGTCCTAAAAAAGAAATCGCTCTTTTCCTTTTTAAGATAATCAATGATTAGACCTGGTTCTTTTTTAGCGCTTTTACCTTCCAACCAATCATAACCCCGGAGGTAGCGGCCAGATTCATCAACCGCCGGAAAAACAATTTCCTGCCAACCTAAATCCTTGACCACAAAACGATAGTCTTCGGTTCCGGTTCCGGGTGAGATATGAACTAAACCTGTTCCTTCAGCTTCATTGACCAATTCGTCTGATAAAACCAAAGAATAGAAATGAGGTTTTTTCCTCATTGGCTTAATCGCGGTTAAGTCCTCAAAAGGCGCCTGGTAATGTTTCACCTTTTCTTTTTCTAATAATTCCTTTCCCTTAACTTTTTTGATTATTTTTGCGTTTTTACCAAAAACCCGAGGAACTAAACTAGCTGCCAGCCAATATTTCTTTTTCTCAAATTCAACTTGGGCATAGATTATTTCCGGATTGGCGGCAATCAGAGCATTAGCCGGAATCGTCCAGGGTGTAGTGGTCCAAACTAAAAGATATTCGTTTTTTCGGCCAGTAATTGGAAAGCTCAGATAAATGGCGGTATGAGTTAATTCTTGATACTCTTCAGTCAGAATCTCGTGTTCACTAATGGCCGTCCCACAACGAGGGCACCAGGTGACCGTATCCCAGCCTTTATAAAGATTGCCATCCTGCCAGCACTTTTTCAGAAAAGACCAAATCATATAATTATTCTTATCACTCATCGTGTAATAAGAATTATCCCAATCCATGAAATTGCCTAAGCGTTTGGATTGGTCGGTTTGGACTTGAGCATATTGATTGACTCTGGCTTTACACTTCTCAACAAATTTAGCAATGCCGTACTCTTCAATCTCTTTTTTATTCTTAAAACCCAATTCTTTTTCGACTTCGACTTCAACCCAAAGACCTTGACAATCGAAACCGTTTTGAAAGCGTTGCTGGTAACCCCTCATATTGAAAAAGCGTTGCCATAAATCTTTGTAGGTTCTGCCCCAGGCGTGATGGATACCCATGGGATTATTAGCCGTAATCGGACCATCTAAAAAAGAAAAGCGTTTTTCAGACTGACTATTGCGTTGAAGATATTTTTCCACCAAACCAGATTGGTACCACCACTTCAGAATCTTTTTTTCTAGTTCCACAAAATTAACTCTTGAGGAAACAGGTTTAAAAAATGGTTTCTTTTTCTTCATAATCCTATTCTACAAAAAATCGTCCTTGTTTTTAAGGACGACTTCAGAAGCTATGGCTCTTACCACAGCTTCTACTTGCCAATAATAATGCCAACAAACTGTTTGATTTTATTAATTAATTTTTCCATTAGGATTTATTCTAACAAATAATTTTTTAAACCACAAGAACGGTTATCTTCCCTGCCTCAAGAAAGCAGGAATATCAAATTCAGAATAATCTTCTTCCTCTTCTTTAGGCTTTTCTTCTTTCTCAAACTCTTCTTCCTCTAGTTCTCTTATTTCTTCTCCTGGTTCTGGTTTTTCACTGATAATGCCCCTTGGTTCGGTTCTGGGAGCTCTTAATCTGGCTAGTTTGGCGAGACGGAGTCTAGCTTCGTCAAAACCAGTGGCAATGACAATAATCTTAATCTGATCGACCATATTATCATCAATCACGGCCCCAAAGATAATGTTGGCATCAGCGTCGGCCGCGGTGGAAATGATTTTGGCCGCTTCATCAACCTCGGCCATGGTCAAATCTTTACCCCCGGTGACGTTAAAAAGAATTCCCTTAGCGCCCTCAATCGAAACATCTAAAAGACGGGAAGAAATGGCACCTCGAGCGGCGGCCTGGGCCCGATTTTCGCCCACACCCGTCCCGATTCCCAGTAAAGAAGAACCGGCATCGCCCATAATCGCCTTGACATCGGCAAAGTCAACGTTGATTAATCCAGGCACGGTGATAATGTCAGAGATACCCTGAACGCCCTGACCCAGAACCCCATCAACCACCCTAAAGGCTTCGACTAAGGTAACTTTTTGGTCAATCACTTCCATAATTCTTTGGTTAGGAATGACAATCAAAGTATCAACTTTGTCTTTGAGGTTCTCAATACCGTCTTCGGCAATCACCATTCTTCTGGTGCCTTCAAAAGCAAAAGGTTTGGTCACGACGGCAATCGTTAAAGCCCCTAATTCTCTAGCAATCTCGGCGATGATTGGCGTCGCCCCAGTACAGGTTCCTCCACCTTCACCCCCGGCTATAAAAACCATGTCCGTATCCGCTATGTATTCTTTCAGTTTTTCTCTTGATTCTTCAGCCGCCTGACGACCGGCTTCAGGATCACCTCCGGCCCCTAAACCCCGAGTAAGCTTTTCCCCGATTTGGATTTTCGTTTCCGCTTTGTTTACCAGAAGAGACTGGGCATCAGTATTGATGGCAATAAACTCAACCCCTCTGATTGATTCCTCCTCAATCATGGTATTGATGGCATTACCACCACCACCACCAATCCCTAAAACTTTAATTCTGGCAAAGCTGGCTGTATCTGGTTTAACAAGCGCCATTGTTTATCTCTGGGCAGGAAAAACAGGAAGAAATTTTTTCTTATAATCTCTTTAACTATAATAGCACAATTGTCTAGGGCAGAAATTGTTTGATTAAATTAGTGGCTTTACCCACCGCTCCCCTCAAGGGAATTTTTTCTAACTTTTTACCGATTTTCAACAAAGAAAAGCTGCTCGTACTCCTAATCTCACTTTTAACCCCATAATGGAGCAAACCCACGCCAGTGGCAAACTCGGTTTTTTCAGCTTCATCAACTAAACCACCGATTCCTTGAGGGACGCCAATCCTAACTGGCATTGATAAGTTACGCTTAGCCGCTTCCTTAATACCAACGGTCAAAGCACCGCCACCGGTAATGACAACTCCGGCTGGGGTTAAGCCAATGGCACCACTTTTCTTCAGTTCTAAACCAATCATCGTAAAGATTTCGTTAAGTCTTGGTCTAATAATCCCCTCGCTTAAAGTCTTTTTAGAAACTTTTTTAACCTCCTCAACAATCCCTAAGTCTTTTAAATCAAGCTCATCTTCATCTTTTTCTGATTCTGAATCTCTTTCCTTTTTATCTTTTTCTGACTTAAGTTTCTTTATTCTGGGTTGATTCTCTTTCTCTGAAAAAAAGGTTTTGATCTTCTCGGCTGATTCAAGTGAAAGCCTTAGGCCAATGGCTAAGTCATTGGTTACGTTTTTGGCGCCAATAGGCAAAACCACGGTGTAAAATGGCGCGCCCTCAATAAAAACCACGACATCAGTGACTCCTCCGCCAATATCAACCAAAACCACACCTAGTTCCTTTTCTGTTTCGGTTAAAATTGCTTCGGCTGAAGACAAACCAGCGGCCACCAAATTTTGGACATCGGCGCCAACTTCGGAAACACATTTAGCCAAGTTCCTCATCGCCGTGGTTGAACCAGTGACAATGTGAGTTTCGACTTCCAACCTCACGCCAGACATCCCAACCGGATCTTTAATACCATCCTGACCGTCAACCGTAAAATAGCGGGGAACAACATGGATTACCTCTCTTGAAGAAGGCAAGGAAATAGCTTTAGCGGCTTCGATGACCCGAAGAACGTCATCACCATTAATTTCTCCTTCAGGTTCGGCCACAGCCACCACTCCTCTTGAGTTTTGAGAAGCCAGATGAGGACCGCTAATCGAAACCACGGCTCTGGTTAAACTGTAACCAGCCATTCTCTCAGCCGCTTCGACTGATTCAACCACCGCTTCAGCTGCTTCTTCGATATTAACAATCTGGCCTTTTCTAATACCGCGCGAGGGCGTGCTTGAGGCACCGATAACTTTTATTTGTTTTTCTTCCTCTTCAACTGAACCGATAATCGTAGCGATCTTCGAGGAGCCAACATCAATTCCAGCAATAATTCTTTGTTTAGCCATGGGTCAGATAAAGGTAACGACTGGCTTGTCAAAGCGTAAATCAATCACCTTAATTTGTTTACCCTCTATTTTAGCCCGCTCTAAAATTAATTGTAAAGAGTCAACTTGTTGACCAATCCCTTTTTTAGAAGAAATTAAGACTTGAGGGCCTTTTTTGAGAAAAAGAGTTAAGTCTTCAAAAAGATTAATCTCAAGCCGACGGACCTCAATATTCTTCATCAGTAACTGATAGAGGCAATTAAGGCTGCTAATCACGCCGGTTGATTTGAACTGATGGTTATCAACCATTATCGCCGATTGACTGCTGGTAATCAGGGGTAAATCAGTTGGCTGTTGAAACTCAGCCAAGACAAAACCCTGATAATCAACCTGATAATAGTGATTGTCGGTTTCAATAATGGCTAAAGGTCTTCTTTTAGTCAAATGAATAACTAATTTATTCGGCAGATGTTTCTCAATCTTAATCTCATCAATTTCTGTCAATTTTCCCTTAATTTCTTCCTTAACTTTTTGGGGTGAAAGCAAAACAAGATTCTTACCTAAAACCAAACCATTAATCTGGAACCATAAATCTGATTGACAAGCATTTTGATTCTCAAAGCAAACAACCTGATTGACTTTTAAAAAATCACTTTTCAGAACCAAAAAGAGACCAACAATAAACGAAGTTATCCCTAAAAAGATAAGCAAGAATTTTAGGAGTTTAATGATTGTCTTTTTTGTTTTCACTGGATGATCTTCTCAACCAACCTGACAATTTCTTTGGAAGCATCAAGCTTAACTAGCTTTTTAGCTTGAGAAGATTTCTTTTGATAATCATCAAGAGAATTCATTATCTTTTCTATTAGTTGCCATAATTTTTTAGGACTTAACTTTTCCTGGGGCAGAACCTCCGCTGTTCCGGCTTCGACTAAAAGCTGAGCATTCTTTGTCTGTTCGTCAGTCGCCGCGAAAGGCAAAGGAATAAATAAAGCGGGTTTTCCCAAAGCTGCTAGTTCCGTAACCGTATTGGCTCCGGAACGAGCAATAATTAAATCAGCCTTGTTTAAAAAGGTCCCCATTTCCTGGCTGTCGAGATATTTTTTAGAATGATAACGATTTCTTAATTGAAGAGGTATCTTTTGTCTTACCTTTTCCAACTCTTTAAGAATCCCTTTGCTGCCTACCGGACCAAGGTGATGAAAAAGATTATATTTTTTAACCAATTGATTAACTAGTTGACTGACTGTTTGATTAATTACCCGCGAACCCTGATTGCCACCGGTAATAAAAATTAAAGGCAGTTTCTCGTCAAAATCAAAAACCTGCCAGATTTTTTTATTAGTCTGAAGAACTTCTTTCCTAATTGGGTTACCGGTCAGAACGACTTTCTCTTTAGGAAAATATTTTTGGCTGATCGGCCAAGAAACAGCAATTTTCTTGGCAAAATAACTATTAAAGCGACTGGCCAAACCATAGCTGGCGGTTTGTTCGTGAGTCAGAATCGGGATTTTTAAGAGCCAGCCCGCTAAAACTACAGGGACACTAACATAACCGCCAAAAGAGATGATTAAATTTGGTCTAATCCTGATTAAATAATTCAGGGCTTGGAAAAAGCCTAGAGGAATTTTTAAATAAGAAAAAAGGGTATATTGATCAAAATAGCGCTGGATTTTACCGGCGGTAATCGGGATGTAGGTAATCTCTTTTTCTCTTAATAAAACAGCTTCCATGGGCAAAGCTTTATGGGCTTCAGAAGTATAGCGACGGCCAAAATAATAAATTTGGTAAGGTTTTTTTTCTAATTCATCAATAACAGCTAAAGCCGGAGTAACGTGGCCGCCAGTAATCACGATTTTCTTTTTTTTCATCAATTAAAATTGCTTTTTTAATAGACTATAATAGTCTGTAACAGATTATAACATTAACCATAATGAAAACACGTTATCTAAACGCTATTTTTACGAATCACGCCATTAACCGCCTTTACAATCGAAAGATTACCCAAGGTGATGCTTGGTATACTTTCCAACATCCTGATAGCAGTCTGCCCGGAAAAACGCCTGGTTCAAGAAAGTTTTTTAAAAGTTATGGTCAGCAAAGAATTGAAGTCGTGGCTAAGCAAAATGAAAAAGGCGAATGGATTATTCTTTCTTGTTGGTCAAAGTTGATTGGTGATGGTAAATCAATTTTTTCTCAAAAAGAATCGTTTTTAAAAAAGATTATCAAAAAAATTATTAATCGTTAGACTTCTAATTTCCTCTCTTATTTCTTAACGACTTTTTGTTTAGAAATATTCACCAGGATACCACTGGCCGTCATAATCAGAATCAGCGAGGAACCCCCATAGGAAATGAAAGGCAGGGGCACACCGGTCAGAGGGACGAGAGCAACAATGGCGGAGAGATTGATTAAGGTTTGAAAGCCAATCCAGGAAATAATCCCAGTAGCCAAAAGGGTGCCGAATTTATCGGGGGCTTCTTTGGCAATTTTGAAACCCCGCCAGATTAAAAGCAGAAAGACAAGAATAATGACTAAAGCCCCAACAAAACCAATTTCTTCAGCCATGATGGCAAAAATCGAATCGGTAGCCGCCGCCGGCAGATATTCATATTTCTGGCGTGACTGACCCAAACCTAAACCAAACAAACCGCCTGAACCAAGAGCCAAAAGGATTTGACGAATATGATAGGAGGCGCCTAAGGGATCGCGGCTGGGATCAAGAAAAGTTAAAACGCGTTCTTTTCGATAAGCGGAAGAAAAAATTAAACCCAAACCGGCTAAGAAACCTAAGATTCCTAAAAGACCTAACCAAATAAGGGGTGCCCCAGAAGCAAAGTAAACCACCAGACCAGTAGCGGCAATAATTACGGCTGTTCCTAAATCAGGTTCAAGAATAACCAAGCCAATCAGAAGAGTTAAGAGAATCAAAAAAGGCCAAAGGCTTTTCTTCTGACTCATAAAGGCAGCCAGATAAAAGACAAAAGCTAATTTGGCTAGTTCAGCTGGTTGGAAACGAAAAGCACCGACGACCAACCATCTTTGGGCACCCATCACTTTTGTCCCTAAACCCGGAACTAAAACTAAACCCAGGCTAATTAAACTAGCAATCAGTAAGGGAACGGCCAAAGATTTTAATCTTCGGTAATTAAAAAAACTGGCGAAGATAAAACCAATCAAACCTAGGCCCGCCCATTGGAGTTGAAGTTTGAAGTAGTAAAGCTTGTCGCCAAAATCCCGATAAGCTTCCACCACCGAAGCATTGGCAATCATCAACAAACCAAAAATGGTTAAACCTAAAACTAAAATAATCAAAAACCAATCTGCTTTTTGATGAGATAACTTAAGGGAAATTTTGCTAGGTTTAAATTTTCTCATACTCAAAACTAGATAACCGCCAACCAAATACCAATAATGGCTAACATCAAACCAGCCAGCCAAGCTCGGGCCACGATTTTGGGTTCTTCCCAACCTCGAGCCTGGAGCCAAAGATGAAAAGGAGCAATTCTAAAAACCCGGCGTTTAAAAATCCGTATGGAAATAATTTGAATTAAACTCGAAGCCACTTCGCCCACAAAAAAACCACCGATAAACACCAAGGCAAAAATTTTACCGATTAAAAGGCCAACCACAGCTAAAGTGGCGCCAAATGAAAGGGCTCCACTGTCTCCCAGCCAGATTCTGGCTGGATAAATATTGAAATAAAGAAAGGCAATCAAAGCGCCGATCCAAAGCGAAAGAAAAACTGATAAAGTGGTGTCTAAAACAGCGGTTGAAAGAATCCAAAAAGAAAAAAGACAAATCATTAATAAACCAGCGGCCAAACCATCAAGGCCATCAGTAATATTATAGGCGTTAACAAAAGAAATAATCACTAAAGTCGCGAAGGGAATGTAAAGCCAGCCAAGATGAAAAACAATATGAGTCAAAGGGATGTGAACAATGTCTATTCTGAGATTAAAATAAAGCATT
>CAZZHA010000014.1:0-14359 GCA_964653685.1 uncultured Gammaproteobacteria bacterium | reverse complement strand
TTTAATCCCTTTGTCTCTTCCACTTCTTTTTTAAATCTTTCCATAAAAACATTCCTGGCACTGGCAATCACCAAAGAAAGATTGTTTTTATCTTTTTCATTGATTAATTGAACGGCTTGGACTAAACGGAAAACATTTTTATGAGGGTAAAGACTGCCAGTGTAAATGATAAAAGGTTTGGTGATACCATATTTCTGCAAAGCTTTTTCGCCACTAATACTAGCTTTTTTCTTAGCAAACTCGCCCGCTCCCTCATAAGTAACCATAATTTTATCTGGCTTGATTTTGTATCTTTTGACTAATTCCTTTTGCCAATACTGACTAGGAGTAATAATTCTTTTCGCTCTTTTAACAGCCAAAAAAACAATTAATTGGTAAGCCCAATATTTGGGCCAATAAAAGAAAGACAATCTGGTGGTTGTTTTCCTCCCTCTTGATTCATGTTTGATTAAATCATGAATAGTGACGATGTATTTACCTTGCCAAAAAATAGGGACATTAAAATGAGGGAAATGAACGAGATCCGGTTTGAGCTTTCTTAAAATCCCTGGTAAAAGAAATTGTTCTTTAAAGGAATAATGAGGAAAATCAGCCAGGATTTTATGAAACCTTTTGTTTTTGAATTTTAATTGTTGGTAATATTTTTTCCTTAAAAGAATAAAATAATCATTCTTTTCATCTATTTTTTCGATTTCCTTGATTAAATTAAGAACATAACGGCCAATACCGGCATGTTCGAGACCATACATTCTGGCATCAATCACAATTTTCATGATTCAATTAATTAAAGTGAATATTTTAATAATCTAAATCTTTCTAAAAGGTCAATCCCTCGCATCACCAGCCAAAAAAGCCAACCTGGATATTTTTCTTGATAATGTTTTTTAAAGAAAATCCGCATCACCTCGGTTGAAGCTTGGGCGGCTCTTAATCTGGTTTTTTTGGTGGCCGTGGTCAGTTTCTGGGTGTGGCGTTTCATCCCTGAAGAAACGCCTTTGTAGTGAATGATTTTGGTTTTGGGGACAAACATCACCTGCCAACCCTTTTCTCTTAAGCGATAACAAAAATCCAAGTCTTCACCATACCAGAAATAATCTTCATCTAGCCAATTAAGTTCTTTGCCAATCTTGCTTCTAATCATCAGAAAAGCCCCTACCCCAGAATCAATTTCATGGGTTTTATCTAAAGGCAGATGAGTTAGAGTGTAACCAGTAAAAGGTTTGAATTTAGGAAAAATCTTGGCTAAACCTGAGAAATAGGCAAAAGCATTCCAAGGAGTGGGAAAACCCCGATGACAGGCATCATCTAACCGACCATCAGGCAATTCGACCCGACAAGTGGCGGCTCCGACTTTGGGATTCTCTTCCATAAAAGCAATCATGGTTTTCAAAGTCTCGGGTTGAATAATCGTATCTGGGTTTAAGAGAAGAACATATTTCCCTTTGGCTTTTTGAAAACCCCTATTGTTACCTGCGGCAAAGCCCAGGTTTTTTCGATTAATGATTAATTTTACTTCTTCAAATTCTTCTTCGACCATTCGGGCCGAACCATCAGTCGAAGCATTGTCAACGACAATGATTTCATAAGAGTAATTATTCAGCTTTGATTTTTTAATTGAGTTCAGACAATCTCTAAGCAGTTCTCTGGTATTGTAATTAAGAATGATGATGGAGAGGTCAATTTTTCTGGTCACTGGCCACCTCCTGATAAGCTTTGTCTAGGGCTTGGGCGCTTTTCTGCCAACTGTATTGCTTTTTAACCAATTCCCTAGCCTTTTGACCGACTTTTTCGGCCAGGGATTTATCTTCTAAGAGGAGCAGGACTTTTTCGGCTAAAAGACCTAAATCATTTTCAATAAAAATTTCTTCTTTATCCTTGGCTTTGATCCCCTCCACGCCTTCAGAAGTAGTGACAATCGGTAGACCCGAAGCCATGGCTTCAAAAAACTTGGTCCGACTGCCGCCGCCGCTGCGCATCGGCGCGACCAAGACCCAAGAACGCTGATAGGCTTCCCGACTGTCTTTTATCTCCTGGATAATGATTCTTTCTTCGTCTTTGTAAGCCACCAGAGCGTCAGGGGCAATCTTGCCGACAATCCAGAGTTTAACCGCTTGGTTTTTTTCTTTAATAATCGGCCAGACTTTTTCAATTAGAAGCTTGGCCCCCTCCGTATTCTGCATCCAGTGAAAGTCAGCCGCCCCAAAAAGAAGAGTGGCCTGTTTGTTCTTGGGATATTTTTTTTGACGATAGAATTCAAAATCAACCCCATTGGGAATAATGAAAACTTTTCTGCCAGGAACCACTTTTTTAATATAACTGATATCATCCTCGGAAACCGCGGCCAAATAATTGGCTCGGCGCCAGTAATAGGACTCCCAGTACTTTAGTTTGAGAATATCAATGATTAAAACGATTTTCAGGAAAAAAAGATACCAGGCCAAGGTGGCGACATAATGACGGTAGACTTGGTAAAAAATAGTTTGCTCGGTTAAGAGAATGGGAATCTTGGTTTTGGGAATATGGGGCATGACGTAAAAATTCTCGGCGTGAATCAGATCATAGGTTTCTTTGGCCAATTCTTCGGTCAAAGCCTTTTTTTCTTCAGCCGAAGAATTCCTGACCACCAAAAAGGGATAAGGCCCCAGACCGGTCTTAAGAATATTAACTAAGGTCCAAGGCTTCTCTGGTCTTTTAAAAATCCTGACTTTATGACAAAACTTTTCTAATTCTTTGACGTGTTTTCTCTCGGCTTCGTCCTTGATTAAAGCAAAAAGAGAAATCTGGTGTTTCTTGGCCAGGTTTTTAATCAGATTATAGGAACGAACCTGACCACCGGATGAAGGCGGGTAAGGCAGATAGGAAGTGAGCATTAAAATTTTCATTGGCGATTAAGTCGGATATCAAAGATAACGTATTGGTCGGTTTCTTTAATCAACTTGGACTCATTAAAAAGAAATTGGCCAAACTCCGTGCTTTTTAATTCATTGACTTTGGTGGTGACGTAATATTCCGCCCCTCTTTCCCTAGCCTTGTTAAAGGCTTCCTTTTCATTGGGAATATTAGAAGCATAACCGCCGGCCCAGCCATAGCGATTGGTGTTGTATAAAAGAGTGGCGTCATTGGAATCACCGGTCAAGATGAGAGCGTCTTGAGGCAAGAGTTCATCAACCGCCAAACCGGCTAAATCAACTCCGCCTTGAATCAGATAAAAACTTTCAATCTCATACCAGGAAAAGCCGAACATAAAAAGAATACAAATGGCAATTAAAAGATAGCTAACCATCTTTGAAAAAGATTGTTTAGAGGCTTTTAAGAGCCAATCAGTCCCTTTGGCCAGAAAAACCGCGGCCATCGGGATAAAAGGAATTTGGTAATAATCATGGGTGACGTTGCCAGTCGCAAAAACGGTAACGTAAACCAGAAAAGCCAATAGCCACCAATGAAAAAACCAACCTTCTTTTTTTTTAGTTTTGAGCATCAAACCTAAAACCAACAAAGGCAGGCCCCAATAACCGAGAATTAATTTGCCGATTCTTTCGGCAAAAATCCAACGGAAAAAAGCCGGCCGAAAGCGAATCCCGTAAAGATTGAATAACCAGGTACTGGCCGGAATCCCTTCTGGAAATTGGGAAATCCAGATTCGCCAGGCCACTAAAGGCAAAAACGCCAGAAACAGAAATAAATATAATTTCTTTTGGCGAAGAAAGTTAAAGCCCCACTGACGCCAGACTAAATAAAACAAGGGAATGCCTAAAAACAAAGGAAACATTTTTAGGGTTAAAGCCCAGGCCGCAAAAAAGACGGCTAAACCAAAACGTCGCCAGGTTTGCTTCTCCAACCAAAGAATGAAGAAATAGAGCATGGTAATCGAGGTGAAAAGCATTTCGGCATCCGGCAGAACCACTCGGGAATAATAAATACTGTAAGGCAGAATCGCCATGAAAAAGGCAGCCAGTAAGGCAATTCTTTGGTCAACTAATTTCCTGACCAAGAGAAAAAGAAAGATAATCGCCCCTAAAGAAAAACCAATGGTGACTAAGCGAGCCAGTTTCTCCTGGACGCCAAAAAGAGCGTAGACCCCGGCGACCAAGGTTTGGTAAATCGGCGGCTCAACCAAGAAATAGCGCTGGGGATTAAAAACCATTTCCTTAGAAATCGGCGCCATATTGTCAATTCGGGGATGAAGAAAATCAAAACCTTCTTTAATAAAATTCCTGGCCACGGCCGCGGTATCCGCCTGCCGCCAGGAATGGTGGTCGGCCAAAGGAATATCAATTTTGTACCAACGCAAACCTAAAGCCAAAAGTAAAATCAGGCCTAGAAAAAACCAAGGTTGTTTAAAAATTCTTCTCATGTTTCTAGTTTGGCTGGCTTCAAAGCCATTAAACCGACTAAAGTGCCCATTAAGAGCCAGAAAACAAAAGCGACTTTGGAAGCTTCAAAAACATCAATGAAAATGGCGTTGGCAAACAAGCCAATGGCCGCTCCGGCCAGGGCCACGACCATTGCCTTGGCAAAGGTAGTTTTTTCTTTTTGGAAAAACAGAATCACTCTTCGACCAATTTCCAAGAAAATCAGCCAGAAAGAAAGAAAACCGAGCAGGCCGGTTTCGGCCAAAGCCCGCAGATAATCATTATCGGTAGCCAGAGTGACTGAAGAGTAACCAGTACCTAGTAAAGGATTCTTTTTAAAAGCTCTTAATGACCTTGGCCATTCAACATCAAAACGAATCCCGCTGGAATATTCAACCGCCATCTCGGTGGTTGGTTTCCAGGCTTCAGCGGCCGCAGTCGCCTTTTCTTCTTCTGTTTCTTTTGGTGAAGGTTTGGGTCGTCGCGCAACCGTTTCTTTTGGTTCTTCTTCAGTCACCGGTGTTTGGACAATCGCCTCTTGTTTGGCTTGTTCAAAAAGTTTGATTCGGGTCGAAAGAGCCGACAAATCAATATTAAAAGTGGTGGCATAGCGCTGAACAAAGTCAGCTGAAAGAAAAAGAAGCATGAAACTAATGACCAGGACCGGTCCCAGCCACCAATACTTCTTTAAGCTAATCAAAACCAAAACAATCGCCATTAAATAGGCAATAAAAGAAACTCGGGAAGCGGTCAGCACCAAAAGATAAAGACTGGAAAAACCAATCAAACCAACCGCCACCTTGCTAGCTTTTTTCTTGAGACCAACCATCAAACCAATGGTTAAAGCCAGAATCATCACCAGGTAAGCGGCTAAATCATAGTGGCCGGCAAAAGTGGAATTGACCCTCGCCCATTCGCTTAATTGGAGCAACAAGCCTTTGGAAAATTCCTCGTTCATCGTCGAAACCACGGGCCAGGCAAAAAACTTCTGGCCCAAGCCATAAACCACCACCCCAATCGTCGCCAGAAGAATCGCCCAAGCATAAGAAACCACGTTTCTCATTTCTTTAACCGAAGCATAGGCCACAAAGAAAAGCGACATGTATTCAAAACGCCGGAACCAATGAAGCAGAGCCAGATGAGAGGAAATGTTTTTAGTAATCAAAAGAGCGCTGAAAAAAGACAGACCGCCAATTGCCAGATAAAGGAGAATTAACTGACTGACCCGGTCCCGAAGCACTGGAAAACCATTTTTCACTTCTAGCAGAAACCAAAACAAAACAATCGCCATCACCAAAAGGTCTTCGACTCGAATGGCCACATAAGTTCCTGGGATATTGACCAAAGGAAATTTGGGATACAAAGGAATGAAGATAAACAAAACAATGACCGCTAAGGACAGCCAGTTGGTTTCTTTAAGCGATTTTAAAAGCTTCGCCATAAGTTTCCTTAAGATATGGTTTCTTAATTAAATAACCAAGCAAGAGGGCTCCGCCTGCCTTTAATTTTAACATCAAACGTAAAATCGGTAACTGCCAACCAGGATAATGCTTTTGATAGAAATAAATGAGCCCTTTGTAAATATTGAGAATCGGGTCTTTCCGGCCGGTGGTTGAACTGGCTCGGCCTAAATGAGTAATTCTCGCCTCTGGATAAAAAACTACTTGGTAGCCGGCTTTTTTGATTCGATAACACCACTCGTTTTCTTCCATGTACATAAAAATCTTTTCATCAAACATCCCGGCTTTTTTGATGATCTCTTTTTTAATCATCAAGGCCGCCCCCATCACCCAATCAGTGGCCACGGTCTTTTCCCCGCTCCGGCGAACCAGGTGACCCCCCAACCAGTGTTCGGCAAAAAGCATAATCATAACAATACCTAAATTAGGAAAAGGACCGTAAGAGGGTTGATTGGTTCCATCAGGATTAAGGAGCTTGCAGCCGACGACACCAACTTGGGGATTGTTTTCCAGAAAACGAGCCATCTTAACCGGGGCTTTGTCTTTAATCAAAGTATCTGAATTAAGAATCAAGAGATAATCACCCTTGGCTTTTTTCATTCCCTGGTTATTACCCTTGGTAAAGCCAAGATTCTCCTTGTTCTCAATTAATTTAACTGGTTTGAATTTCCTTTTAACCATCGCCGGCGAACCATCAGTGGAAGCATTATCGACCACAATCACCTCCAGTTCATAAGGGCCAGGCTTGAAAGCAAAAAGAGACTGGAGACAATTCTCTAAGATTTTTTTAGTATTCCAGGAAAGAATGACAACCGAAATTATTTTCTTTTTAGCCATGGTAAGCGGATGATTTTTAAAACAAACCAGGCTAAAACTGAAGCCACCAGAACAATCCCTGTCCAAATTAGCAATCTGGCCCAAATCGGTGATTCGACTCTAAAAAGAGTAATTTTGGCGGTAAAATGCTGGTCTTCAATAACAAAATCAGTAATCGGTTTAATACTTTGGGCCAGATAGATTTCGTCTTCACCTGGAATCCAGCCGCTAATAAAAAGGGATTCTCTTAAAGGATGAATTAATTCTTCGTAAAAATTTGTTTGCAGGGTATCTTTAATGGTCTCTCGAGCATATTCCGGCGGATGATTAAGACGATAAGTCAGTAAAGGCAAATTTAAAAAAGAAGAGTGAGAAAAAGCTTTTTCAAAAAAAGCAATCGCTTCCCGGCGGGAAAGATTGGTGTAATAAGCGGAGACCCCAGGAATCTGAACCGTATCCCCTGGTTCAATTGACTTTAAGGCCGGTTCCAAATCAGGAATCTGAGGACTGGGAAGAATTAAATAAAGAATTCCAATTAGATAGATAACTAAAATTGGCAGAATAATTTTCTTGGGCCAAAGCTTCTTTTTTTTTAATTTTTTTAACATCAGCGAAAAAGTCTTTTCCGACCTAACCAGTACTGATAATCCTTTAATTTTCGCTCACCAATCACTTTGGCGGGAACGCCACCGACAATCTTACCGGAAGGAACGTCTTTGGTGACGACCGCGCCGGCAGCAACAATCGCCCCTTTGCCAATCTTAATCCCTGGCTGGATAATGGCCCGGGGACCAATAAAAACATAATCTTCAATCACGACCGGTGCTTCAGAAGCTTTAAACTGAGGATTATTAATTTTATGTTCAGAATTGTAAATCATCACTTGAGAAGCCAGGTCAACGTGGTTGCCAATTTTTAATTTGGCTCGACCATCAAGCACGGCGTGTTCGCCGACAATCGTGTCTTCACCAATAATAATGTTCTTGGTTTCGTAAAAACGGCAGAAAACATGGATTTTGGAATCCTGACCAATTTTGATACCGGCTAATTGGTAAATGAATTTTCGCCAAAACCAAAAAGGGCACCAACCACTTCGGTTAACCACAAAAATCTTGAAATCAAGCCACCAATTAAAAAAACGGACAAAAGCCCGCTTAAAAGCTTCGCTTACATCAAGAACTTCACCGTGTTTGTCAGTGAATTTAATCCCTTTCTTAGTGATTTTAATGTTTTCTGAATAAAGCATCTTTATTTATTTAATTTTAATTTTTATTTAATTCCCTCTAAAACCTTAATCGTTTTTTGGGCACACGCTTGCCAACTGAATTGTTTGGCTTGAACCAAACCTTTTTTAATCAAATCATCCTTCTCTTTTATTGCTCTTTCAATACCTTGAGCGATTTCTTTTGGCTGGTAAGGGTCAACCACAATCCCTGCCTGACCCACTATCTCCGGCAAACTGCCTTGATTGGAAACCAAGACTGGCGTTCCACAAGCCATGGCTTCAACTACCGGAATGCCAAAGCCTTCCCAAAAACTGGGCATCATAAAAACCTGGGCGCCTTTGATTAAAGCTGGCACTGCTTCTTCAGGGACAAAATCAGTGAAAATCACTTGTTTGCCTAAATTTAATTCATTAACTTTGGCAAAAATGGTGTTAAACAACCAACCTTTGCGGCCAGCAATCACTAAACTTAAATCTTTTTTGTTTAGAAGTTTAAACGCTTCTAAAAGTCCTTCCAGGTTTTTATTGGGTTTTAAGGTACTTAAAAAAAGCAAATAATCACTCTTAATCTGGTACTTTCTCTTAACCTCTTCAATCTTTTCTTTTTTTATTCCAGGCTTGAATCTGGTTTGATCATAGCCTGGATAAGTAACGGTAATCTTGTTTGAACCAAGGCCGTAATACTTAATTATATCATTCTTGGTCGATGCCGAGATAGCCAAAAGATGTTTGGCTCGCTTGATTGACCAGCCTGTCCAAAACTTAAGTTTCCAGTAAATTGGCTTGGTGAATTGCTCAGGAAAACGCAAATAACCCAGGTCCATAATCGACACCACTAAAGGCGCAAAAGCAAAAAGCGGTGAATAATGGCCAGGGTTAAAAACAAGGTCTGGTTTTTGTTGGAACAAGCCTCGAGGCAAACCAAAGACATTCCATAATCTTCCGGGACCAAGCACCTGATAATGCCAGTTTTTTCTTTCCTTGGGCAAATCGGCTAAAGGCTGATTTGGCAGATAAACGGTGTATTGATTTTTTTTGTCTAACTGATAAATCGCTTTGATTAATTCAAAAGCGTATTGATTGGAACCAACCCGGTTCTTGATATTGGCTTCGTAGCCAACTAAAGCAATTTTCATCTTATTTATTATTAATTCCTCTTTTTTTCTTATTTCCCTAACTTATAGATTACTACACCTTTGGGTAGTTCCCAAGTTTCTAAGATTTCTCTAGGCTCAAATTTATAAATTTCCATGATTTGAACCTTAACCGGATCAGCGATTTTGCCTTCAGCCACGACGTATAAGAAATCCGCCTGTTCGTAATCCTCTGGCTGCCAGTCTAAGGGTCTTTGGTAATAATAGGCTTCAACAAAGTAGCGGTAATCAACCGCATTATGATCCCAGCGGTCCGGACTGCGATAATTGGCGGCAATATTAAAAACTTCTCCCTTTTGGACATCACTGGCAATCACTTGAGCCGCCAGCTTAATATCCTCGATGGTCCGGCCCGATTCTTCTAAAACCATAACATGACTTAAGTTAAACCAGAGCATGCCAATAAAAATAAGCATCGCCAGCCACTTTAACCATTTTCTCTGCCAAAGGAACCAAAAGAAAAAGCCTAAGAAAAGAAAGGGCAGAGAAAAAATGAAAATGTAGTAGAAAAAGTAAAATTTGCCAATGTAAAAACGGCTAACCAAACCGCTGATGAGAACCGTGGCCACTAAAAGATTAAGGACAATAAAATTAACCTTGCTTTTAGCTTTTTTCTTAAAATAATCTTTGTAAGCCAAAACCAAACTAATCATAATCCCCAAAAGCAAACCGACGCCCCACCATTGATAGCGAACCAGTAAAGGTTTATGGGCAATAATCGAAACCGGGGCAAAGTCTAAAACTGATTTCATTCTGCCCCAAAATTCAAAAGGAACTTCAGCGGTTTTTAAAAAGGAACCGGAAAGAAGGGCCACAAAAAGCTGGAAAATCGAAGCGACCATCGGTTCAAAAAAGTTTTGGGGTGAAAAACTAACTCTTTCACCAGCAAAAAAATGAGTGTAAACATTCTTTGTCAGCATCAACTGATGGCGGAAATCAAAAAGAATCAAGGGAGCACCAAAAAGAAAGAGGATAAAAGCAGCTAGAAGAATTAATCTTTTCTTTTTCAATTTCAACCAGCTCCAGACAAAAGCCAAAAGCCAAAGAGGGGCTAGACATAAGGCGCCGTAATGAAGATTAACCGCGTAGCCAAAAGCCAAGGAAACTAAAATCAGGTAGAATTCTTTTCTGGTTTTAAAAAGGCGGACTAAAAAGAAAATCGTCAGAAGAATAAAAAAGGGCTGGGTATTGGGATTCCAGGCCCGGTGAGAAAGCTCCACCACCAAAGGCGAAGTGGCGTAAAGAGCGCCAATCATCAAACCCGGGATTCTGCCAAAAAATTCCCGGACCATCAACCAGATTAACAGAACGGTCAAAACCCCAATCGTCGCCGTGTAAACATCAACCCCCACTGGATTGAGACGAGCCAGCCAGAGAATCGGCACTAAGGTGTAGTAATAAAAAGGCGGTAAATAAACCCCCCGCATTGAACTTTGGGGTCCAAGGAGAGTCCATTGATGATCAACTAAAATTCGCTTAACAATTAAATTATCTCTGGCCTGATCATAAGTAAAAAAGTGAAGCTCGTTAATCCGATAAAAACGGACAAAAACGGCCACAACTAGAATGACGGCCAGGAGAATTATTTCTAATTTGTTTTTTAAGATTTGTTTTTTAAGTTCTTTGAGTTTGATGTTTTCGATAAGCTTCTTCATAAACTTTTAGGGTTGCTTGAGCGGTTTTTTGCCAAGAGAATTGTTTAACTCTTTTTAAACCGGCTTTGATTAACTGATCTCTTTCTTCAAGCGCCTTTCTAATCCCTTGAGCAATCGCTTTAACGCTTTTGGGATTAACCAAAATCGCTGCCTGACCAGCGACTTCAGGCATACTGGAAAGATTGGCGGTGACTACTGGACAGCCACAAGTAAAGGCCTCTAGAATCGGCAAGCCAAAACCTTCATAAAGAGAAGGATAAACCAAGCAACTGGCGCCGCTGTAAAGGGCGTTCATTTTCTCCCCTTCGGGCACATAGTCAGTAAAAATGATTCTCTGGTCTCTAAACCAGGGTCTCATCTCGGTATAGCCAACCACCACTAAGTTAAGATTTAATTCTTCAAGCTCTCTAAAAGCCTGAAGAATTCTTCTGAAATTCTTTCTTGGCTGCCAAGGCGAAACCACCAACAAATAATCGCCTTTGATCCCATATTCTTTTTTGACTTTGGCAATTTTCTTTTCGTCCCTAATCCTGGCCACTTTAGCTGGAGCGGCTTCGTAAGTTACTCGAATACGACTGGCTTCGATGTCTAAAATCTTGACAATATCTTTTTTGGTTGTTTGGGAAACGGCAATCACTAAATCACTTTCTTTTTTGACCCAACCTAAACGCCGTTGATGAGCCTTAAGCACCCGAGAATCAACCTCCTTACCGTTTTTCAAAAAAGTCAGGTCATGAATGGTGGTGACTTTAGCTGCTTGAGTCGCTGGTTCAGTCCAGTCAGAAGTATGAAAGAGATCAACTGGTCCGATTAATTTCTCGATTGGCAGGAAGTGGAAACGATTAAAGAGCGGTTCGGCCAGAGTCGGAGGTAAAGTGATAATTTTAGCGTCGAAATTCTTGTTAATTTTCCTAATCTCCTGACTGAATTTTTTTAAAGGCCCTTTTTGCCTCAAAGAACCGCCAAAAAGAAGATATTGATTCTTCTTATCAATTTTGGCTAAGGCTCTAACTAAATTCCGGGTATAAAAGGAAACTCCGGTATTGTAAATGATTTGACTGATATCAATGCCAATCTTCATTCTGGTTTGTAGATCCAAACTGGAATCTGATTAAAACTAACCTCCTTTATTTTAACAAAGCCGTTTTCTTTAAGCCAGGTACTTATTCTTTCTTGAGAATCAAACATGGGTACCAAGTAACGAATATAATAGATAGTGGCCGAAGAATAAGGCTCAAGTTTTTCGTCAAGATTTTCTTTTTTAACCATTTGAAAACCGGAACTTAAACTGACTAGGGGAGTTTTATTAAGAGAATAATAATCATAAGGCCAATAAGAAGTCTGAGAAGGTAAAAGGGCGATTTTTTCTGTCTCTGGTTGGTTCTCAATAAACTGAACCACCCCTCGCCAATCTTCCCGATAAAAATAGGGCTGAGAAAAATAAACAAAAGCAGAAACGAGATTAATTCCTAAGATCATGATTGTAAACATCAGAATAAGTTTCTTGGAAAAAAAAGAAGCGCCGTAAACAAGGAGTAGATAAAAGGCGGGTAAAACTAGGAGTAAACGAAAAGGCTGGTAATTAGGAATAAAAAAGGCAATTAACCAAGCCAGACCAATCGGTATAAATAACCAAGTAAATAAAACCAAGGGCTTTTTCCTACTCATCAATCCCCTACTGATGAGTATCCCATCGAAGATGAATAAAACGCCTATAATAATAGTATAAAGTTTTTTATTGAAAATCGTGATTCGGCCCAGAGAAAACTTGGCCAAGGTTAAAGGCAAGGCTTTGAAAAAACTAAGATTAACTAATCTCCCCCACTCTGGTAGGGAATTTATCGCCTGGCGGCCAGTTAATAATTGAGTTTTGAGTAAAACCAAGTTAGGCAAAAACAAAATCAAGCAAGTAAAAATCAACCAACCCCTTTTCCATTGTCTTCGCCAAACAATCACCAAGGCTTGAGCTAACAAAACAAACAGGCCAAAGTAATTGGTGTAAAGCAGAAGAGTGGTGGTCATCAAATAACCGAGAATTAATGGTTTTTTGGCTTCCCGGCTAATTCTTAAAAAGAAATAAATGGAGAAAGTGGCTAAAAGCGTGGCCAGAGCATAATTCCTGGCTTCTTGGGAATAATAAAGATGAAAAGGGGCGGTCGCCATCAACAGAGCGGCGATTTCAGCCAGATAAGAATTCTTTTTAGAAAAAATTTCCTTGCCAACCAAATAAACCCCTAAGACGGTGATTACCCCAAAAAGGACTGACGGCAAGCGAAGAATGATTTCTTGATTACCCAATAAATGAACCCAGGCCCAGATTAAGAAACGGTAAAAAGGTGGATGAAAATCACCTCCTAATTCTTGAAAAACATTTAAAAAAGAACCTTTGGCCATGATTGCCCAAACCGCTTCATCAAGCCAAAGAGATTGATTAAGATTAATTAAGCGTAAAACCAAAGCTAAAGCCAAAATAGCTAAAAGTCTTTTATGATTCATTAATTTAATTTTCCAGAAAATCAAGGCCTCACTTAATCTCTTACCTAAAAGGGTTTTAATAATGGCCCGAAAATAGCGGAATTTGGGTTGGGCTTGATAAGCCTCTTTAAAAAAATCTCTGGCTTTTTTCATTTCTTGACGATGGTAATAAAGATCGCCTAAGCGAAAACACCAGGAAGCGAAAAGGGCTTGGTCTTGTTTGATTTCCTTTTGGTGTTTTTTAAAAATCAGTTCGGTCGCTTTTAATAAAGCGTTGTCATCACTCCGAATTCCCTGGCCCAGCATGTAGGAATCAACCAGGACTTGAGGTAAATACTTAAAATGATAGTTTTTGCTAATTCTTAACCATAATTCCCAATCCTGATAACGGGGAAAGTCTTCATCAAAGCCACCGGCTTTTTGAAAACACTCTTTCTTGATTAAAGCGGCCGGTAAGGCGACAATCCAGTTTTCTAAAAACAAATCCCGGTGAACATCACCCTCTTTAACTATTTCTTTTTCTGTTGGGATTAATTTTTTTCCTTGGTCACTAATTCTCCTTATTCGAGAATAGACCACCCCGGTTTTCTGATCAGCTTTTTCCAAAGCCTTGACTTGTTTTGCCAGTTTTTGTTTTTTCCAGAGATCGTCATCATCATTAAAAGCAATTAAACTCCCTCTGGCTTTCCTAAGACCAATGTTTCTGGCCGCCGCTGCCCCTTGAGATTTAATCGGAAAGGTTTTTGTTTGTCGAAAATATTTAATTCTTTTATCCTTAAAAGATTTGACGACTTGAGGTGTCTTGTCAATGGAATGGTCATCGACCACAATCAATTCAAAGTCTTGATAAGTTTGATTAAGAATACTTTGAATTGATTTTTTCAGCCATTGAGCCCGATTGTAAGTGGCGATAATGACGCTGACCGTTGGTTTTTTGTTTCCTATCATTTTATTTGCCTTTTTTCATCACCAAGAGATAACCGTTCTTTTTTAACCAAGGAAAACCCCAACGATTCAGAGCATTGAAAATCAGATCAAAATATTTATTGCCGATTACTAATGGCTGGTAGCGCCATTTAAGAAAAATAGTTTGGTAATCTTGACTAATTGGTTTTAAAGCGTGTTGGCTCTGGCCCTTAGCCGCCAGGTAACGGCTGATCACTCCAGGATTGTAGGGACGGATATGGGTTAAGTCAGAATAAAACTGGTTCCATAAAAGCGG
>CAZZHA010000013.1:0-15271 GCA_964653685.1 uncultured Gammaproteobacteria bacterium | reverse complement strand
TTTTGGAAGATGAGTCATTGTTAAAAAAGGTTAGAGTCACGGGTGGTTTAAGGTAAAAAGCCCATATAATTTGAAGTCGTTGTTTAAGGATGTTAAAATAGTTTTTAGGGCTTCGATGCCCTAGAGAATGCAAGAAAGAAATCACGACGAAGGGAAGAACAAGATTTCGAGAAGGGAATTTCTGAGAAAAGTGGTAGCGGGAACAGTCACTGCGGGGGCGGCTGCTGTTTTGGGTGGCTGTAAACCTGAAGAACCTTCAACTCCTCCTGGAATAACACCGACTAAAGAGCCGACTAAAGAACTAATACCTACTCCTAAACCAATTGAAGTTTCAATTGACCCAACACCTACTTCTGAACCAGCCAATGTGGAAGATTTGGCGATGGTAGAAATAGCCGAAGAATTGTCTCTTGGTGATAATTCTCTTTTTTCTAAAAGAGTGATTGAAAAAGAATCTCCTTATGCAGGCGGAGAGATAGAAGGACCAAAATTGAAACTCCAAGAATTAGGAGTAAGAAGGGAATCAAGAGAGATCAGTGTTGGCTGGAATCTTGTGGGTAGTATCCCTATGGCTGTGGCTTTGAGGGATGAGGGAGGAGAAGTCAGAGGTTATAGTCTTAAAGGTTTGGATATGGCCCAGGTAGAGGGTCAGACTTTAGTGGAGGTAAATCGAGAGGTTTTAAGCGAGATAATGCACTCGGGTGTGGCCCAATATGTTGACCAAGAAGGAAAGATTATTGGTGAAGTACCTATTTATGTTTATCCGCCTCGAGAATTTTCTTCAGACGTTTTTCCTCGTTTGGCCCTTGTTCCTGGCGAGACAGAGAATGAACCAGGCCAATTTAGAATTGATTGGATTGGCGAGTATGGTGAGGTTTTAGAGCAAAGCGAACCTTTTTCTGTTTTTCCAGGGGAAGGTTTAATTTTTGATTGGGAGCAGGGTTTATATTCTGGTCAAGAGGAGAGTGGTTTTGGTTTGATAGCCCCTGAAGTGGAGCCAGAACCAGAATTAGAGACAATGATTGAAGTTGTTAGTAAGCAGGAAGTTGAGACTTGGTGGCAAGGACAAGGAATAAAAAAGGATGGCCAATTAGTTGAGGTTAAAATACAGGAAGATAAATATCTTAATGATAGGAGTAATGAAGTCAAAAGCTGGAAGGTTATTGACGGAAGCGGAATCGTCTGGATGAGGGTTTTTGCTAATGTACCTGAGAAGCCGATCGGCCAAGGTAGAGATGACCTTGTTTTTGCTGAAAAGATACCCGGCAAATTGGCCGTTCGGTATCAGACTGAAGAGGGCGATTCTCAGATAATTTCTTTGATTGTTAATTTAACGGCCGAAGAAGAAAGAAGTGGTTTGAGACCAATTTTAAAAACTAACAGTCTAACTATAGTTAGACCCTTTTTATGGAAGGAGGGCAATCAAAGAGCTCAGGAAGCAGAAATTGATCTTTATTATGATGACGTTGCCAAATTACCTCAATCGATTCAAGGTATTAAGGGAAGAGAGTTTAATAATACTTTAGCTAGTTGGCTTTCTTATGTAGGTCAAGAAGGTCTATCGAGAATTGTTGGCATTTGGAAAGAGTCGGCGAGAAATGGAATTCCTTTGGATTATACTGATGGTGATCCGGTCCCTTTAGATTTTCGCGAGAGTTGGGGAAATTTGCCTCATGATTTGGCAAATCAAGCTTTGGATAATTTAGTTGAAGCAGCAAGAAATAGTTCTGCTCTTGATTCCGAAAAAAGAACTTTTTTCAGAGATTTAGTTGGTGAAGTCAGAGCAATCGAAATTCGAGGGAGATATGGTGAAGGAACCCCATTTTTAAAAACTTTAGCTTATGATACCTACAATTATCCAAGCGAAACAGTTTATCTTGCTTTTTATGAAGATGCTAATAATAATTTGTCAACATTAAGAATAGTCGCTGACTTATATAGACGCAATTCTGATACTGCTTCCAAGAAAATTTTATGTTGCTTATTATCGACGGTATACTTTCACGAAGCTGAATGGACGAGGTATTCGGTTAATCAATTTACAGAAAATCTTCAAGCAACCCGTAAATTTTTTCTGTGGTTAATGGAAGTTTTTTCTAGTGATTTTAATTCAGCAAGTAGTGAAGTTAAGGCATATATTACAGATCAGTACATTCCCTATCTTAATCAGTTGGCGCAGGGAGGGGTGGCTGAATCTTTAAATAGAGTGGCTTAATAAAGTTAGTTTAAACAACTATTGACGGATAAGTTTTTTGTTGTTAGATTGGAAATATGGTACTGCCCAAGCTAGATAATAGAAAAAAGATTATTTTGGGTTTACTTTTATTGCTCCTTTTCTTTCTTCTTCTTTGGAGTCTGTTCTTATATTTACAAGGTGGGATTTCACCTTTAATGGCAATCAGAGCTTCTTTTGCAGGTTATGGTGTGGCTTATCAGGGAAATTATTTTGATATTACGGGCAGGACAATTTTGGCTAATAAATCGAGATACACTCCTGCTTTTTTTGATGATTTAGGAGGAGGGGCTTTTTATTCTGATGAACCAGCTTGGTGGGAGGATGGTGTTGGCCTTTTAGATAGGATTTATGGTGTCGGTGTTCTTAAGGAATGGAAGGAAATTCCTGGTTCTAAAGATAAGCATTTACTGGTAACCGGACCAAAGGGTGAGAGAGAGTTGCAACTTAGGGTGATTTTTGAACCTCGCGGCGATCTCTTTGGGCGCTATAATACTGTTTTGTGTATTGACAATCTGAGTTTAAGTACAGATGACTTAGCGAAATCAAATGGCGAAGCAATCTTTATCCCTTTTGCTTTTCTGAGTGATTTATCTCAAGAGGAAATTGATAAAGTATTGAGACCAGGTGATGCTTTTGGTTTTTTGTTACGCTATTCGGGTGAACCCAAAGGTAGTCCTTTAAAAGGAGAACTACTTCACGATGATTTTGAAGTTTTGGTTATTAGCAACCTTATTTTAAGAAGGTATGGTGGCGAAAAACAATTGGAAAGAGAGCTAGGCAAGAATCTTGAGTCATATCTTGAAAAATCTCCTGAAGAATAAAAATGGAAATAAATAAAAAATTTATTTTTCAATTATTAATTGGTTTTGTTTTGGCTTCTGGTTTTTTATTAATTGGGTTAGGTTTGAGAGGGGCGAGTGCTGCTTGTGATTATGGCTGTTGTGGGAGTTATGAGAGTGTTTGCCTTCGTACTAAATTGGTATGTTTTGAGCCTGATGACTGTGAAGAAATTTGCATTATTTGGGGTTTAGAATGTACTTATTGTTGTCCAATACCACCCAACCCGCCTCCCCCTGTACCATCAGGTGAACCTATTCCTTCAGGTGAACCTATTCCTTCAGCATTCTGTGACGGTGGTCCATGCGGGGAAGGAGGAAACACTTGTACAGAAGGTTGTGTTTGTTGTGATTGGGTAGATGGTGAAACTAATAGTGGGAACTGTTCGGATCCCTATGAGTGTATTTGTTTTACTGGTGAAACAGAGATAGCGGTTGGAGGAGAGGAAAAAACAAAGATTAAAGATCTAAAAGTAGGTGACGAAGTTCTTTGTTTTGATGGAGCTGATAAAGAAAAGACTTGTCGGGTAGAGAAGATTTCTAAAAGAGAGAGTGATCATTATTATTTACTTCAGACCTTGTTAGGTAGGACTGTTAAGGTTACTGGTGAGCATCCTTTTTTAGCTTTACCTCAGAATTTTGAATACCAAGATCCCACTCTTGATAAATCAGTGGGGGCTTTATTTGTTCGGGCTAAGGATTTAAAAGTAGGCGATTTGGTTTTTGTCAAGAGTGCCAGTGGTAAGTTGATGCCAGAAAAGATCGTTAAATTAGAGAGACATGATGAATCAGTTGACGTTTATAATTTAGCGGTTGATGATGCCAAAACTTTTTATGCTGGGGGTTTCGCCGTCCACAACAAGCGAAATACTGGTTCACCTGATTGTAAAATTACTATCTCCCAGCAGATTGCGGCCAATGAGGATAGTTATAGGCCACAAAGTGAATATGGTAGTTATGACGAAGGTTTTTCTGAGACCTTGGTTTCTAGAGAGTACACGGCCAAAGAACTTTTTTATTCTGGTGATGTTACTTTTGAGAGGATTGATTATGGCAGAACCTGCTTCTTTGGCTTTTCTAACAGTAATCAGGATTACGAAGATGTAAATAATTGTCCTAACAGTCCTCTTAGGGACCCTCCTCTTTCTTTGGGTTATAGTGTTAGTCAGAGGCTTTATAATGATGGAGCTTGTCGGGGTAATGAGGCCAAAAATCCTTGGTATTTGCATCCTAACAGCTTAAGCTATAAGTGGGGTTGTCCAATCTTACCCGCCAACCTTTTAAATAATAGTTATACCGCTACTAATAATGGCAATTTTATTATTTTTGACACTGGTGATAGCCTTCAGGCTGTTCACATTAAGGTTCCTTCGAGTAATTTCTTAGTTTGGAAAATAAGTTTTGATTTACAGGCTCTAGATAACAAATGGCATACCTTAAAGGTTTCTCGATATTGGTCGGTTTTAGGCGATAAGCAATTATATTATCCAGTGCCTGGCGGGACTATCACTACCAATAGTACGAAATCGGCCACTGTTTATTTAACGCCTGCCTCTGATTGGGTTCATCTTATTTCTGAAAAAGACAGTGGTGATCTTTTGGTTAAAAATATTAAGTTGCAATTTTTCAAAATTGGCTCAGCTAGGGGGACTGATGATAATGAAGTGACAATCGTTAATAATTCAATCGGTTACGCTGGTGGTGGACCTGGTCAAGGTGTAGGAGGAGTTTGGTTAAGTAATTATGATGATAATAACCATTGGATTTATGTCGCCGGTTATCTTTGGGATCAACGCGATGAAGACACGATGCATGGTTTTGAGTGGAATCTTGGTAATAATCTTGATGAGGGTGAAGCAACAAGGACAGTTTATGCCTTAGCTTCAGGAGTCTTGTATAGTGCCGGAAACACCAGTAAATGCTCAGACACCATTAGTTTTACTCCAGTGACACCCGAAAGAGGGACGATAGAAGGAACGGTTTATGATGTGATTGGTACTGACCAGACTTGTCCTTTTTCAGGAGAACCAATTAATGGTTTAGAACAGGGGGGCAAAGTTAGAATTATAGGTGCGACTACTCAAGAAGGTCTTATCTGGACCGACGGGACTTATAGTTTTCCTGATATTCCCATTGGTACCTATACTGTTAGTTTGTCTGAAGTACCAGAGAATTTTGTCACGCCTGATATTAATGGTTTCTGTGATGGTAATAACAATCATAATTACACTGTTGACTTAGTTGATGGTGAAACAGAAAGAATTGATATTGGCTTGATTAACTCAAGTGAAGCTGATAATGCTTGGTTCCAAACCGAGGAAGGCGATGTTCATAGTGCTAAAACAATCAGTACGATGGTGCCTGAAGATCAATTTTTCTGTGAGGAGGGTAGTGGTGGGACACCAGGCATAATTTCTTATGGGGGTAGTGATCCCAGTTTTAGCCCTGGAGGCATTTCTTCGACCGAGTGGTTAGTTTCCACTGGTTTTTCTAAAAGACTTTATAGTTATTTTTATGAACGATTAAGTTCATCAATCACACCCTATCCTGATAGTGGTTTTCCCAATGGTCTTCCCAATGATTCTGGGGTTTATTTCACTGAGGATCTCCTAGAGATTGGCCAAAAGAATATTCCTGATGGCCGAAAAATAATTGTTTTAGTTGATGATAACGTTAACATTAATGGCAATTTGACGGTTGTGGAAGGTGGTTCTTTAGTCCTGATTGCTTCTGGGAATATTAATATTGATGGTGATGTTAGTGTAGTTGAGGGTATTTTTATTGCTAATACAATCTCTACTGGTTCTAATGGAGCGGGTGATGATGATCAGTTTATAGGCCAAGGGAGTTTTATTGCTAATGACATTAACCTAGATCGGGATAATGGTAGTGATCCTATTAACGAAACCACACCCCTTGAACAATTTCTTTATCGGCCTGATTTGATTATGAATTCTTCTCCTGAAATCTGGATCCCTACCTATACCTGGCAAGAACTTTCACCCTAGAAGAGTGTGATAGAATAGGGCCATGACAGACGGTTCCTTAAGGAAAGTTTTTCCTTTTTTTCTCTTTCTTATTTTTCTTTCTCTTTTCTTCTTATTAAGTAATCATTTTGGTTGGCTAACAAAAATGAGAGGTTTTTTAGAAAGACCTTTTTTATTTATTGAAAGACCTTTTTACTTGGCTTCTCAATCAGTTAATCAGTCTTTTAGTCAATTGACCAATCAAGACAAGAATCAGCAGATTGCTAAACTTCAAGCTGAATTACGTCAGTTAGCTCTTGATCAAAACCAGCTGACGACTTGTCTTGAAGAAAACGAACATTTGAAAAAACTCCTGGGAACACCTTTGCCTTCAGATTGGCAGTTTAAGATGGCGCGGGTGATTGGTTTGACTGAACAAATGAAGATTGATTTAGGTGGAAGTGAAGGGGTTGAGATTGGGATGAACTTAGTTTCAGAAAATATTTATGTTGGTCGAGTGGTTTTGGTTAATGACAGAGAGAGTTTGGTGCAGTTACCAACTGATCCTAATTCCAGAATGCCGGTGGTGGTTAAACAACCAGGTTCAACTGGTTTTCAGGCACGAGGCTTATTGATTGGTAAATTTGGCGGTCAATTGGTTTTGGAACGGGTTTTGCAGGAAGAAGAGATTCGTCAAGGTGATTTGGTTGTCACCTCTGGCGAAGAAGGTTATCTACCGGATTTAGTCATTGGTCAGATAAAGGAAGTAGTCAAGGGAACGGCTGAGATTTATCAACAGGCCGCCGTTTCTCCTTTGATTGATTATTCGTCATTAAGATTTGTTTTTTTAGTGATGCCATGAAACCTTATTTAATCCTGATTTTGGTTTTTATGTTGGCGGTTTTACAAGGGGCCTTTTTAAAGCTTAATCTGGTTCTGCTTTTAGTTCTTATTTGGACGACTTTTCGGCCAGTTAAAGAAACGTTTTTGGTGGCTTTTCTTTCTGGTTTGTTGCTTGATTTAGCTAAAGGGATGCCTCTGGGTCTTTCGAGTTTGATTTTTCTGGTAATTGTTTTTATTCTTTCCCTTTATTCGCGGCGTTTTGATTCTTTACATCCTATCTTTTTGCCGGTTTTCGTTTTCTTTAGTTCTTTGGTTTATAGTTTTATTTTCTATCATTATTGGTTTTGGTTGGAGAGTTTAATCTTGGCTTTGCTGGCTTTGGGAGCAAGATATCTTTTGGTTTTTTTGGTCGGTCGGATTGACCGCCAACAACTTAGACTTCAATGAAAAAACTTTCTTCAGACATTACCGCTAAATTTGATTCTTCGTTTTTGACGGAATCAGATTTAGACAAGCAAGGTAATCAATTTTCTTTAGGCAGAATCTATTTTTTCTATGGTTTTTTGATTATTTGTTTTTTATTGTTAATTGGTCGTCTCTTTGAATTACAAATTATTCTTGGGGCCAGAAATCGAATTTTAGCTGAAGAGAATCGGATTAAAAAAGAGATTATTCCCGCTCCCAGGGGAATGATTATTGATCGTCAGGCAAGACCCTTAGTTAAGAACAAACCGGTTTACCGATTAAAGAAAGAGAATTGTGATTTGGGAAAAGGGGATTGTTTTGAGGAAATTAGTCGGGAAGAAGCTTTGAGAATTGAAGCAGTCGGTGGCGAAAAGGCGGCCGATTTACGTTTAGATGTGGGTCGGGATTATCTTTATGGTCAGGCCTTGGCTCATGTTTTGGGTTATTTGGGTGAAGCGAGTGAGGAAGAGGTTAGAAAAGTTCAATGGCAGTTAGGTGATTTGGTGGGCCGGACTGGGATTGAGGAAAAGTATGAGCAAACTCTTCGAGGCCAAGATGGAGGTGTTATCTACGAGGTGGATACGACCGGAAATCGAGTTCGAGAAATTGGTCGGACCGAATCTCTGCCCGGTCAGGATCTTCAGCTTTCTCTTGATGCCCAACTCTCAAGGGTGGCTTACGAGGCCTTAGAAGGCAGACCAGGAGCGGTGGTGGCCACTGAAGTCAAAACAGGCCAAGTGATTGTTTTGGTCTCTTCACCTTCCTTTGATCCTAATCAGATTAAGTCTGAAGATTTAATCAGTGAGGCTAAGCCAATGTTTAACCGGGCGATTGGCGGCGTTTATCCGCCTGGTTCAACCTTCAAAATTGTGACAGCGACAGCCGGGATTGAGTCAGGTAAAGTTGATGAGAAGACTGTTTACGAAGACCAGGGTTTTATTCAAATTGGCGATTATATTTACAAAAACTGGTATTACACTCAATACGGTCGGACTGAAGGAGAAATTGGTTTAGTTAGAGCGATTAAACGCTCGACTGATACTTTCTTTTACAAAATTGGCGAGTGGGTGGGAGCTAATAAATTGGCGGAATGGAGCAAGGCGTTTGGTTTGGGTCGAGAAACGGGTGTTGATTTAAAAGGAGAAGTCAAAGGTTTAGTCCCCACCCCAGAATGGAAAGAAAAAACCATTGGCGAAAAATGGTTTTTGGGTAACACTTATCATTTTGCCATTGGTCAGGCAGATTTATTAACCACTCCTCTCCAGGTTAATATGATGGCCAGTGTTATTGCCAACAATGGCCATCTTTGCTCACCAAAGATAAAACAGGAAGAAAAAGTTAGAGATTGTCTGGATTTAAAATTAAAACCAGAAACGCTGAAATTAATCAAAGAGGGGATGAAAGAAGCTTGTTCGCCTGAAGGTACCGCTTTTCCTTTTTTTGATTTTATTCCTCAAGTGGGTTGTAAAACCGGGACGGCTGAATTTGGTAATCCTGAAGGCAAAACCCATGCTTGGTTTACCGCTTTTGTGCCGGTTGATAATCCAGAAATTGTAGTCACGGCTTTGGTTGAAGCCGGTGGCGAAGGTTCTTATGTGGCTGCGCCGATTGTTAAACAGGTAATGGAAGCCTGGTTTGCTTCTCATTGACTCTTTTTAATCAAAGGTTATGTTATTCTGAAAGAGTGAATGAAGAGAGATTATCTTGGTTAGCTTTTTCCGCTTTTAAAGGGATTGGTCCTAAAAAATTTGCTCTTCTTAAAAATTATTTTGGTTCTGCCCAAAAAGCCTGGCAAGCAATGGAAGGGGAATTATTGGCGATTGGTTTGGGCCCAAAATTGGCTTCCCAATTGGTTAAATTTAGGCGTGACTTTAATCCAGATTCGTATTTCCTTCGGTTGCGTGAAAATGAAATAGAGTGCTATTTTCTAGATGATAATCGTTACCCAGAAAGTTTAAAAAAGATTGATAGTCCGCCCTTTGTGTTATATGGGAAAGGCACTATCAGTCCTCGAGACAAATTGGCAATGGCGGTGGTGGGCACCAGAAGGATGACCAATTATGGTTCTCAGGTGACCGAAAACTTGGTTAGTCAGTTAGTCAAAGCCGGTTTAACCATTATTTCTGGGTTGGCTCGGGGCGTTGATTCTTTGGCTCACAGAGTGGCCTTAAGAACTGGCGGTCGGACAATTGGAGTTTTGGCTTGTGGTTTGGATTTGGTTTATCCGCCTGAGAATCTTGGTTTAGTTAGAGAGATTACTAATGGTCATGGGGCGGTGGTTTCCGAATTTCCTTTAGGGATGAAACCCATACCTGAGAATTTTCCGGCTCGAAATCGGCTTATTTCTGGCTTGTCTTTGGGAACCCTGGTGATTGAAGCCCCAAGAAAATCTGGGACTTTAATTACCGCCCGTCATGCAGCCGAACAAGGTCGAGAAGTTTTTGCTGTTTCTGGTCCGATTACTTCAGCTAATGCGGCTGGCCCCGCTTATTTAATTAAAATGGGAGCCAAGCTTGTTTTTGAGGTTAATGATATTTTAGAAGAGTTAGGTCTTGACAAGGAGAATAAAATTAAAGGATTAAAAGAAATAATTTCTGAAAATCCTGAAGAAGAAATGATTTTGGCTTTACTTAAGGATCAAGCCAAATCTATTAATAATCTTGTTCAGGAATCAGGTTTTGATTCTGGTCAGGTAATGAAGCTTATAAGTTTGATGGAAATCAAAGGTCAAGTCAAAAATTTGGGTAATATGTTATATTCAATAAAGAAATGAATTTAATTATTGTTGAGTCACCAACCAAATCAAAGACCCTAGCTCGTTTCTTGGGTAAGGATTATCAAGTGGTTTCGACGATGGGTCATATCCGAGATTTGCCTAAAAAGAAATTGAGTATTGATGTTGAAAAGGATTTTAAACCGGAATATGCTTTGGTGCCTCAGAAAAAAGAAGCGATTCAGAAAATCAAAGACTCAGCTAAGAAAGCCAAGAAGATTTTTTTAGCGACTGACCCAGATCGTGAAGGTGAAGCGATTGCCTTTCATATTGCCTATATTCTTAAAAGAAAAGTTGATGGTTTGGCCCGGATTGTTTTCCATGAGATTACCAAAGAAGCGATTGAGAAGGCTTTGGCCGAGCCTAAGAAGATTAATCTGGATTTGTTTCATGCCCAGCAAGCCCGAAGAATTCTTGACCGATTAGTCGGCTACAAGCTTTCTCCGCTTCTTTGGCGTAAGATTCGACGGGGTTTATCCGCTGGCCGAGTCCAATCAGTCACCGTGCGTTTAATTGTTGACCGAGAAAGAGAGATTGAAAAATTTGTTCCTGAAGAATATTGGGAGATTTGGGCTAAATTAAAAAAACACCTGGGTGGTCAGTTAAAGGATGCTCCGGTTTTTGAAGCAAAGTTGGTTAAGAAAAATGGTCAGACAGTTAAGATTGAAAACGAAACCCAATCTCGAGAAATGGTTGATGATTTAAAAGAAGCCAATTACGAGATTTACGAGGTTGAAAGAAAAGAAGTTAAACAAAGACCTTTGCCGCCTTTTAGTACCTCCACTTTGCAACAGAATGCGGTTCGGCGTTTAGGTTTTTCCAGTAAGAGAACGATGTATGCGGCCCAGCGTCTTTATGAAAAAGGTTTGATTACCTATCACCGCACTGATTCTCTTAATTTAGCTAATTCAGCCGTCGAAAAGATGCGCGCTTATATAAATAGTACTTATGGTCAGGAATACGTACCTGAGCAACCTTATTTTTATCGAACTACATCTAAGGTGGCTCAAGAAGCTCACGAGGCGGTTAGACCGACTGATATTCAGAGGTCGCCTGATAAAATTTCTGAGAAATTGGGCCGGGAAGAACAGCGCCTTTATGAATTAATTTGGAAAAGGGCTTTGGCTTCGCAGATGAAAGCCGCTCTTTGGGATAAAACCAGAATTAAAACTCAAGCGACTTCTAAGAAGAATATTTATCTTTTAATGAGTGAAGGCAAGATTATTAAATTTGCTGGTTGGTTAATTCTTGATAATCGGCAGGAACCAGAGACAGGAATGGAATTGCCCGAGGTTAAAAAAAGTGATGATTTGGATTTGGTTAAGCTTAATCCCAAGCAAAAGTTCACTCTGGCGCCACCAAGATACAGCGAGGCCTCTTTGATTAAAGCTTTAGAAGAAAGAGGCATTGGTCGGCCTTCTACTTATGCTCCGACCATTTCGACGATTCAAACTCGTCAATACGTGGAAAAGCTAGAAGGTCTTTTTCAACCAACACCTTTGGGGACAACGGTTAATGACTTTTTGGTTGAATATTTTTCGGAAATCGTTGATTATGATTTTACCGCCAAAATGGAAGATGAATTAGATGAAATTGCTGATGGTAAAAGAAAGTGGGTACCAGTGATTAAGGATTTTTACCAGCCTTTTGAAAAACAGCTTGAGGGGGTGGCCAAGGTGGCCGAGCGGGTTCAAATTCCCACTGAAGTCACTGATGAAAAATGTCCGGAATGCAAACAAGGAAAATTGGTGATTCGGATTGGTAAGTTTGGTAAGTTTTTATCTTGCTCCCGTTTTCCAGAATGCAAATACACCGCTCCTTACGTGCCGAAACTTAAAGGAGTCAAGTGTTCAAAATGTGGTGGGGAGATTGTGGTCAGGAGAACTAGAAAAGGCAAACAATTTTATGGTTGCTCCAATTATCCTAAATGTAATTGGGCTTCTTGGACGAAACCAAAGTAAAAATATTTCTATTATTTTTATTCTATTATTTCTTTTTCTTTTTATCTTTTGCTAGTTGACAAAGATTTTCCTTATCTGTTATCAAAGAACAGATGGCAGGCAAAAAAAAGAAAAATTCCCGACCTTCTTGGGATG
Source organism: uncultured Gammaproteobacteria bacterium (assembly GCA_964653685.1). Lineage (GTDB taxonomy): Bacteria > Patescibacteriota > Microgenomatia > PFEM01 > JAHIFH01 > DATKWU01. The sequence goes on along the minus strand of CAZZHA010000013.1, from coordinate 3,056 downwards.
ATTATTTTCTTCAAATTTCTGATTTAGTTTCAACTCGGGCGACTTGTCAACGTCTTCATGTTGGTGCCATTTTAGTTAAGGATAAGAAAATTATTTCCACTGGCTATTGTGGGGCACCGAAGGGGATTCCTGATTGTTATGATCAAGGTTGTTTACTTAGGGGTGGCCATTGTGTTCGGACAATTCATGCTGAAATCAACGCCGTCATTCAAGCCGCTTATCACGGGATTTCGACCAAGGGCTCGACTTTATATGCTAACTGGCTTCCCTGTTATAATTGTGCTAAAGTTTTGATTAACGCTGGCATTGAAAAAATTGCTTATCGTCAAGTCTATCGACCCGATCCGGAAACCAGAAAACTTTTAAGACAAGCGAAGATTAAATTAATTAAACTGCCCCAAAAGAAGAAATAATTCTCCTACCCAGAAAGGAAGAATTGTCTGAAAAATTAGCTATTCATCCTGAAGGAAAATTTTTGGCTGATTACATTCCTGAGAGATTTACTTCTAAGGAAGAGGAAGTTTTAAATTATTTTTTTTCTAATCTTGATCAGCCGATTTTTATTGCTTCCCAATTACCGCCTTCTTTAGTCGGGGCTTTAATTGCTCGTCACAGTCAATCACCTCATTCAATGAGACGGAATTTTCTCGAAGAATTTGTCGTTGATCTTGATGATTTGCATTTTCGGATTGAACAATCGAGACAGATAGGTTTGGAAGGGGCACTTGATCTTCAGGCGGCTAATGCTTTGTTGGAAAAAAACTTTGTCGGTTTTGGTCATGATAGTTTAGCGGCAACAATTCCTTTGATTGTTGGTTTTGACAGAATTTCCCAGTTAGCGATTAAGCAGATTGAGGATACTAGAATTGGTTTAAGTCCGGTTGAGAAGTCAACTCGTTATACTGATTTTGGAAAGAAAGTAGATGGCCGTTATCTTTATGCCCGGAGTCCAGTCATTATGGCTTCAGAATACGGGGAGCTCTATGAAAGAGAGATTGACGCCAATCTTGATTTATATAGTGAGCTTTTAGGGCCAGTGGCTGAAGATTATCGAAGAAAATTCTCCAAAGCAAGTGAATGGCAAATTAAAAGAATGACCTTTGATACGGTCAGGGTTTTATTGGTGGCCGCTAATTTTACTAATGCTGGCGTTTTGGTTAATGGTCAAGCAGCCGAAAATTTAATTATCAAGTTAAAAGCAAGCGAGTTAGGGGAAAACCAGGAATTAGGCCAGTTGCTTGAAGAAGAAATTAGGAAAATTTCTCCGCCTTTGGTGGGGAGGTTTGAGAAAGACTTTGGCCAACAGGCAGTTGAGTATAGAGCAGGGGTAACTAGAGAAGCAAAACTTTTAGCTGGTGAATATTTAATGGGAACCGAATCAGACGAGTTTAAGAAAGGGGTGGTTTTAAGGAGTTATGATCTTCAAGGTGAAGATAAAGTTATTGCCATGATTCTTTGGCCGGGTTGTGATTTATCTAATAAGCAAGTTTTAGAGACAGTTCGACAATTGTCTTTTGAGGATAAGGAAGCGATTGTCAGGCGCTATGTTGGTCAGAGACTAGATCGAAGAATCAAACCTGGCCGGGCTTTTGAAGAAGCGATTCTTTCTTATGGCATTGTCATGCGTTTTGCTGAATGGCGGGATTTACAAAGAAATCGGATGTTAACTCCTCATTGGCGGATCTTCAATTGTCGTTTGGGTTTTGATATTGGTGAGGATTTAGAGGAATTTGGTTATGGTGGAATAATTAGAGAGAGATTAGAAGAATTAGCCCAAGCTCAGGTTGTTATTGCCCGCGATTTTCCTATCGAAGCTCAATATCTAGTTCCTTTTGGGACTTTAATTCCTTATGAGATTACTCTTAACTTTCGAGAACTAGTTTATATTGCTGAATTAAGAACCGGAACGGGTGTTCATGAAGGTTATGCTAGGATTGCTTCAGAAATGGCAAGATCAGGCAAAGAAGCCTATCCCTTATTAAGTTCTGCTTTTCAATTTGTTAATTGGAGGTAAGGATGATGACTAAAGAAAATCCACTAACAGAAAGAAATCATCCAGTTGAAGTTTTAGAGCTTTATGGTCCTGTTTTAGAAAAGGTGACTTTTCTAGATGATTTTAACCAAGCGAGCTATGGGATTAATCAGAATCAGATTCAAGCGAGAGAAGGCATTTTGAATCTGTTTGAAGAATGTCAAAGGAGAAGCGAAGGAGTAGTGGCTGTTATTTTGGCGCCCATGTTTGCTGGTAAAACAACCACGATTTGTTTATTGGTCAAGGAATTAAGAGGAATGGATGTTTTAGTTTATAAACATCAGTTAGACCTTGGTCGGACCGGCAAGAAATTGGTCACTAATGCTGGTCTCTCGGTTGAAGCAAACTCTTATCGAAGTATTTGGGATATTGATCCAGAAACAGAAGTCTTGATTGTTGATGAATTTCAGTTTAATGAAATAGATGACTTGCCTAGAATAGAAGATTTTCTTCGATATCGAAAAGAGAGAGGTCTATTGACTGTGATTAGCCAACTTGATTTTAATTTTCGCCGTGAACCCTGGCGAACCACAGAAACTTTGGTACGTGAAGCTGATCAGGCTTTTGTTTTACGATCTAAATGTCACTCTTGTGGTCGTCCGGCTGAATTTATTCAGCGCAATATTGGTGGTGAACCTGATCATATTAATAGTCAAGAAATTTTAGTTGGCGCTGGTAATTATTACCAGGCAAGGTGTTGGCAGTGTCAACGAGTTGGTGGTAAACCGCCAAGTTATTTGGCTGGAGAAAAGTAATTAAATAATGATTAAATGAAAAAGTTAAGAAAAGGCAAATTCATTGTTTTAGAGGGAACCGATGGGAGTGGCAAGACAACTCAATTAAAGCTTTTAGTTGCTTCTTTAAAAGCAAACGGTTATCAGGTTGAAGAGGCTGACTTTCCTCAATACTATACTTCTTTTTTTGGTAAACTGGTGGGTCGATTTTTAAAAGGAGAATTTGGCGGTAATGATGAGGTCAGTCCTTATTTAGCTTCTTTGACTTATGCTGGTGACCGGTTTGAGGC
>CAZZHA010000012.1:0-15337 GCA_964653685.1 uncultured Gammaproteobacteria bacterium | reverse complement strand
TATTTTACCAAATTTGAGTCTTTTATTCCAGATAATCCTGAAGTTTTTTTCTTCTAGAAGGGTGTTTGAGTTTTCTTAGAGCTTTGGCCTCTATTTGTCTGATTCTTTCTCTGGTGACCCCAAATTCCCTACCTACTTCTTCTAAGGTCATCGGTTGGTAACCATCCAAACCAAATCTCATTTTCAAGACTCTGGCTTCTCTGTCGGAAAGGCTTTCTAAAACTTCTTCAATGTTTTCTTTTAAGAGCTGTTTTGAAGCTTGGTCCACTGGTGAAGGTTGAGAGGTGTCTTCAATAAAATCACCTAAAAGAGAATCTTCTTCATCACCGACTGGTTTTTCTAAAGAAGTGGTGTCTTGGGCAATCTTGAAAATTTCTCTGACTCGGTCTGGTTCAAGTTCCATCTCTTTGCCAATTTCCTCAGCCATTGGTTCCCGACCTAATTGTTGAGCTAATTTCCTTGAAGTCCGAATCAGTTTGTTAATCGTTTCGACCATATGAACCGGAATTCTGATGGTTCTGGCTTGGTCAGCTATCGCTCGGGTAATCGCCTGTCGAATCCACCAGGTCGCATAGGTAGAGAATTTATAACCTCTCCGCCAATCATATTTTTCCACCGCTCTCATTAAACCCTGGTTACCTTCCTGGATAAGATCAAGGAAGCTCATTCCTCTACCCACATACTTTTTAGCAATTGAAACTACCAGTCTTAAGTTAGATTGAATCAATTTCTTTTTGGCTGGCCGACTGCCTTTTTCCACACCTTGAGCCAAATCAATTTCTTGTTCGGCCGTTAAAAGAGGGATTCTTCCTATTTCTTTAAGATACATTCTGACTGGATCAGTCAGAGTTTTGTCTTCCAGGGTCGCTAGAACCTCTAGTTCTTTGGCTAATTCCGTGGTCGCTTTTTCATCTTCAGCCATCTCTTCTTCAGTGACGGATTCAAAAACATCAACTCCTTCAGCCAATAAATTAGCGTAGAGTTCGTCTAACTCTTCGACCCTTTCTTCAGCATCAGGAAAAAGCTTGAGGATTTCTTCTTGGGTAATAAAACCCTGCTTTCCTCCTTTTTCAATGATTTTTTTGGTATCAACCTTCTTTTTGGCCATTTTTCTTGCTTTTAGATTATTACAATTCTCACTCGGCTTCAAGTTTAGCTAACTCTCCAGACAAATCTCGAAACTGTTCATGAAGTTTGTTTAATCTCTTTTTTTCTGTCTGATTAGGTTTTTCTTTTCTTTCTGACCCACTGATTTCTTGACCGATTTCTCTTAATCTTCCCCTTGAATCAAGCTTTTCTAATTCTTTTTTTGTTTTTTCAATCTCTTTTTCCAGCTTTTCTTCGTTCTCCAGTAAATCGACCATTTCCAGTAAATAAAGCTTGTCAAAAGTTTCTTTTAATTCGGCGGGCAACAGCTTGGCCAAGCGTTGGCTCTCAAAAGTTTTATAGCGCTTTAGATACTTGCCTAAAACCTCAACAATCTTTCGAAAGTGAGACGTTTTGATTAAAGCCTGAATCTCTCTTTTTCTTAACAGCGGCCAATTACCTGATTGAAACGCTAGGGCTAATAGATGCTCTTCTAAAATTTCCTGACGACTTAGCTTTTCCTCTTTCTTGTAATCAGTTCTTTCTAACGGGGCTTTAGCGCTTTCTTTGTCAATAAATTTCGCCACTTCCGCCGCGACCGCTTCTTCATCAACCCTGAGTCGCTCCGCCAACAAACGGGCGTAATGAGCCTGAACCACCTTGTTGTTAATTTTGGCTAAAACTGGAATCAATTCCAGACTGATTTTTCGCTTCCCGTCGGCGGTTCGACCATCAAACCGATTCAAAGCCGAATCAATAAAATAATCATAAATGGGGACGGCTTGTTTAACTAATTGGCGCCACTGACTTGGGTTCTTTTGGGCAACTTCATCAGGATCTTTGCCTCCTTCTAACTCAACCACTTTGATAGCCAAATTAGCGGCATCCGCTAATTCAATGCCCCGACGAGCCGCCTGATCACCTGCTAAGTCTCGGTCCAAGGCTAAAATAAGATTATCGGTAAACCGACTAATTAAATCTATTTGACCTTGGGTTAAGGCCGTGCCTTTAAGGGCGACCATGTTCTCAATCCCTGCCTGTAAAGAAGAAATGGCATCAAGCTCGCCTTCAACCACGATGGCTTCATCCGCTTTTTTAATGGCTTCTTTAGTTTCAGCCAAACCATAAAGCAAGTCTGATTTGTGATAGACCAAGGTTTCTGGGGTGTTAATGTACTTAGCCTCTTCTTGCTTAGGATCCAAGGTTCGACCGGCAAAACCAACTACATTATTCCGATGATCTCGTAAAGTGAACATTAATCTTCCCCGAAAACGATCATAAAAACCTCTGCCTCTCTGGCTTTTAATCGCCAAACCCGCTTTTTCCAAATCTTCAGCTCGATAGTCTTTCTTTTTAACCAAAAAATCCTGAAGCGCCTCCCATAAATTAGGCGAATAGCCAATCTTAAAACGAACTAAAGACTCTCGGGTAATTCCCCGGCCCAGAATATAATTCAAAGCTTTCCGACCGGCCGCATGTTTGGTTAAAAGATAATGATAATATTCACTGGCTAAATGATTGATTTCATAGAGAAGTTGTTTCTGTTTTTCCCCTTCTGAAGGCTGGTAATGGCGTAATTTAACCCCGGCTCGTTTAGCCAAAGTCCGTAAAGCTTCACCAAATTCCATGTTCTCGGTCAGCATTAAAAATCTGAAGATATCACCACCAGCCCCACAGCCAAAACACTTAAAAATTTGTCTTTCTGGCGAAACCACAAAAGAAGGAATTTTTTCTGAATGGAAAGGACAAAGCGCCTTGAAATTACGGCCTGTTTTCTTTAAAGGCGTGTATTCATTAATCAGTTCAATGATATCGATTTTTCGCCGAATTTCTTCTAATTGATCCTCTGACATAAAATTATTTCCTGCATATTTGCCGCATTATTCCCGCAGACTAGCGGAGAGAGTGGGATTCGAACCCACGATGACGTTGCCGCCATACACGCTTTCCAAGCGTGCGCATTTGACCACTCTGCCACCTCTCCTAAATTAGTTTCGGTTGTTTCTCTTTTTCTTCTAAAAGTTCTTTGGCTTTTTTTAAAATTTTCTTCTCTGAATCAAAGGTTAATCTTTTGGAAGCCGCTTGAAAAGGCAACCAAATCGCTTCTTTTGTTTCCCAAGAATGATTTCTGATGCTTCCCTTTTGGTATTTCATTAAGAAAAAAACAATATTCTTCAGAACCTTTTGTTTTTCTTGATCGTAAAAGAAAATATTAATCCGACCGATTTTCTCAATTATCTCAGCCTCAACGCCCCCTTCTTCCTTAACCTCTCTTAAAGCCGCTTGCGAGCCAGTCTCACCCTCATCTATCCACCCCTTAGGTAATTGCCATCTTTTTTGGCGCCGAGGTTCATCTTTAATCTCAGGTTGAATAATTAACCAAAGAGTTTTTTTCTTTTCTTTTTTAAAAACTACCCCACCAGCGGAAAATTCCCTTTTAACTGGTTTTTTCTTGGTCATCGGTGCGCCCGAAGGGACTCGAACCCCCAACTTTCGGATCCGGAATCCGACGTTCTTTCCAATTGAACTACGGGCGCCTATAAGCGGTGGGAGAGGGATTCGAACCCCCGTGTTCCTTACGGAACGCTTGGTTTTCGAAACCAGCCCGTTAGGCCACTCCGGCATCCCACCACAAGTGCGCCCAGTGAGACTCGAACTCACAACCTTCTCGTCCGCAACGAGATGCTCTGTCCAATTGAGCTACGGGCGCTGATTCTTAAGAAGACGACTCTAAAGGAACCCGCCGCGAGATCCAATCGCTAGCATTATCGATCCAGGTTTTTTCTGGTTCCTCAAAGAGGAGATATTCAGAGAGAATTTTCTTAACCTGATCTTTCTTAAACTCACCTAAGAGCAAGATTAAACGGCCGGGTAAACCAAAAAAGGTTTCGACTATCAAAGCTTCTTGGTCCCATCTTTCGCTGAACCAAAAACGGCCTAATTGTTCCCAATAATATCTCCTCCCACCGGTCACGATTCCCCGATTGGTTAATTGATGCTCTACCTCTCGCGGAGCCACCGTCGAAAGAATGTAGGCCACAAAAACCAAAGCCACCATCACGACAATCAAAAGCCACTCTTGGAGAAAAAGAAGAATAACACCAATTAAAAAGATAATCGCCCCAATGGTTGTAAAGTATTCCCGAGTTCGCTTTTTAAAATGTCGTTCTGGTGCTTTCCAGGCTAACAAAGTTTTTAAAGTACGTGGTTTTATTTCTGGTTGATTGTTTTGAGCAGGCATAATTAGTTTTCCTTGTTTCTATGATAGCAAATTTTTCTTAATGATGGGAGAGGCGGTGGGGGTGGGATTCGAACCCACGTAGAAATTGCTTTCTCCACGGTTTTCAAGACCGGGCCGTTTAGCCGCTCCGGCACCCCACCTGGCGGAAGGAGTGGGATTCGAACCCACGCGGCCTTTTCAGACCAACGGTTTAGCAAACCGTCCCATTTAACCACTCTGGCATCCTTCCTTAATTGTTCTTATTTTAGCAAAAATCGGCTTGATTTTCATCTGGCCAGGGTCAAACCCCAAACCTCTTTAGCCTTGGCTCTTTTTAAAACTTGACCAGCCTGACGCAAGGTGGAACCAGTGGTCCAAACATCATCAAAAAGAACTAATTTTTTGTTTCTAACCTTGAATTTTGCTTTTGGGTTAAGCTTAAAAGCCTTTTGGACATTAGTTTTTCGTTCCTTACCTTTTAATTTAATCTGAGGCTTAGTCGCTTTAGAGCGAGTAAGGTAATCTGTTGCCACCTGCCAATCAAATTTCCGACCTAAAGCTTTGCCTAAAAGCTCTGCCTGGTTAAAACCCCGCCAGCGCTGGCGGCGGGGATGAAGAGGCACAGGCACCAAAATTAAAGGTCGGGTTAATTTTGAGGGCAGTTGATCAAAAGTAAGAGAAATTAATTCATCAACTAAATCAGTGATTAATCGATATTTCAATTTACCAATCGCTTCTTTAATTACCCCCTCAAAAGCAAAAACTGAAGTTAAACCATCAAGCGAATATTGAGTTCGACAAACTGGATGGGTTTTGCCTTGAAGAGCTGGTTTTTGACAAACCGGACAAACCTGAACTCTCATTATTTTAATTTCTTTGAGGCAGTCTTGGCAAAAATAATGACCCCAATGACCACAACCTAAGCAACGACGAGGGAAAAAAAGATCGACCAGCATTGAATTAATCATAACAAAAAGGACACCTAAAGTGTCCCTTTTTAGTGGAGATGGCCGGGGTGAACCGGCGTCCGAAAAGAATTTCTAAAAACTTCTACAAGCTTAGTTGACTCTTAATTGTCGTCTTAACCTGATCCTGTCAACCGGAAAGTTAAGACCAAGACTAGTTAAGACTTGGTTCAGCCAGACTAGTCAAACCGACTGAACTGTATCCTGGCTAGGTTGGCACCCATAGTTTCTCACCAGGAGAAAAAACTACGAATGGCTTATGCCCAAGCGCTTTTAAGCGTAAGCATAAGCATAATTAGCAACTTTTTTGTTGCCAGTTATATTTTTTGAAACCTTTTAACGGCTTATTTCAGGCCGGCTTGCCGTTTTTAAAGAACCCTTCCCGTCGAGACTTACATCCCCTTATCTTTTAATGTCTGTTCAATCTCTCTTTCAATCGCCTGGCGCTTCTTTACTTCTCTTTTATCATACTTCTTCTTCCCTCTAGCCAAAGCAATCTCTAGTTTGATTTTTCGACCCTTAGTATAGCACGAAACAGGTACAATCGTCAAATTCTTTTCCTTAGTTTGCTGACTTAATTTTAGGAGTTCGTTTTTATGTAAAAGCAGCTTCCGATTACGCTTGGGATCATAATCTCGATTATCAGCATAAGGATAAGGGTTGATATAGGCATTAAGCAACCAAGCTTCGCCCCCAATCATCTTGACAAAGCCCTCGTTAAGGCTTAGTTTGCTTGCCTTAACTGATTTGACCTCTGGGCCCGTTAAGGCAATGCCTACCTCAAACTTCTCTAAAAGAGAGTAATCATAGCGAGCCCGACGATTAACAACTTTCACTTTATTTTAGGTCAATCTGATAAATCTTATCGCCAGCTAAAAGGAAGATTTTACCCTCTTCCTCTGAAGCCATCAAGCTCGTAACTTGGTTCATTTCTTGCCAACGATACTGAGCATAATATTCCCCAGATTTATTGATTACCACCACCCGGGAATTGCCTTGGTCAAGAACGTAAAGATTCTCCTGGTCATCGTCAGTAAAAATAGCGGTCGGATTATTAAGAGATTGGTCTAAGCCAGAAATCGTAAAACCATCCTTCAACCCCTGGGTGTATTTAAGAATGGAACCATCACTTTTTAGGATCCAGACCGAACCATCAATACTCATTCCCATGGCTTCACTAAAATCAGCCCTCTCACCTTTTAACCAGCGCTGGTAAGCTCCGAAACCGCCTTCAATCGCTGAATATTTCCAGATCTCGCCTTCTTTATCAAGCAAATAAAGATTACCGCTGAAGGCTCTTAAATCAATGATTTCTCCCCATTCTTCATCAGTCTTAATCACCAATGCCTCTCTCTTTGTTTCTCTATCAAATTGGAGAATTCCCCTCTCGGTTAAAAGAAAAATTTTAGGTAAAAAGGCATCCACTTGCTGACCATCAGCTAAATTCTCACCGCCAGCCAGAATGGCTGACTTCTTGCTGCCTATTGCCAAACTGTAAATAGCCTGTTTACCGTGATCAAAAAGAATTAACTCCCCACCCGAAACCGCCAAATCATCGCCTTTGGCCCCATCCTTAATAATACCTAATTCAAAGAAAACTTTTGGTTCGACTTCATGCTCCCGCATCACTAAAGAAAGGGAAGCTTCTAATTCTTCCCGAAAATCAAAGACGGCCTGATTCGCTTCTTTAGGCTCAATCTCATCAATTAAATTTCGGGCTTCAAGTAATAATTGGCGGGCTCTAATCGGATTAAGATCAATCAAAGCCTCGCCTTCTTCTTTCTTAATCTGAGCCTGTTGTAAAAGAGCGCTTTGACCGCTGCCCGTCTGACCTCGGCCTCGCTGCCTAATCCCCAGGATAATGCTGACCATTAGTAAAACAAGTAAAATAACCGCCACCGTGATCAAAGTTCGGCGGGGTTTTTCCTTTTCTTTATCTTCTTTTTCTAAGTAAATCGCCCGGCGCTTAAGTTTTTTTTCAATCCTGAAGAGAAAGCCTCGTCCTATTTTTGCTCCTACTTTTAACCAATCAGTCAATTTATCTTTCAAACCTGTTTTTAAACCTGAGACTTTAAAAGAGGACTCGCCTGGCTTCTCCTTTTCTTTATCTGAAAGAGGGGTCGGTGACACCTCTTCTTCTGGACCAATTTCTGGACCAATGATTTTTGAGATAACGGCGACGGCAATCCCGTCTTTTTCCCGGCCATGAACCATTGGTGTTAATGATTCAGCCGCCTCATTAACCGAACCCATTGACAGGGCGGCACTAATAGCGCCTTCGGCGAGAAAAGAAAAAAATCTTGGATTACCCAAAAGAAAAATATCATCCTTAACCACTCGGCCGCTGGCTATTTCGACTTCACCTTTATTCCCCAATAAAACCGTCGCCGTTTTCCCTTCTCGCTGAACCAAAATCCTGCCTTCACCAGACACGGCGAAATAAATTATTTCGCCTGTTAAAACCGCGGCCTCAATCTCTATTTGAGCTTCACCTTCTGTTTCTCTTGTTACTTGCTCTAAGGCCTTTTTTAATTGGTCAATCGCCTTTGCTTCTAAATGACCATAATATTCTTCATGAAGTCGAGAAAGAATTTCTTTTCCAACCGTCACAGTTTCAACCCCTTCTTCTAATCCAGAAAGACTGATGACCGCTAAAAATTGACCGCGCTTAGCTAATTTTTCCTCCTCGGTCGGAGAAAAAGTGTGAACTTGTGACCAGGCTTGGTCAGTGGTAGTCCCGACGATTTTGGCAGTTTCGAGAAGAAATTTTTTCATCATGCATCAAGCAAGAAGGATAATCAAAAATAAACCAATAATCAGTCCCAATTGAATCCAGGCAATTATCTTAATTGGCGAGGCAAAAGCGCCGTTGAGAGTCTTGGCCATCAAATTTACCTGACGAACAGCAATCACCCCAAAAGCCAAATAGAAAAACATCCCGATTAAGAGAATTGCTTTGAAAAACCAATGGAAACTAAAACTGACGGTTACCAATTGTTCAATCAACCTTTCGAAAGGCGTCATCGCACTCTCCCTTCTATTTTTTCTTGTTCCTCTTCGGCAATCAGTTCATTAAGAATCTTAATTACTCTCTCAGGTTGGGAAATGGCTTCAAAGATAAACTCTTTTTGTTCAGCCGCTGTTTGAATGTGAACATCACCATAATTAAAAAGGGAACGAACAAAACCACCCATCTTAACGCTGATGTCCTGAATCATGTCAATTTTGGTGCTAGAGATATCTCGATAAAGAAGACTGGGAAAGTCAATATCAACTACTCTCTCGTCAGTGATGATACTAACATTGAAAAACCATCTTAGAAAGCGCTGAAAAACAAAAGAAAAAGTCAATAAGTACCAAACCAGATTCAGAAGCGACCGATATTGAAAAGAACTAAAAAAATCAGGAAAAATCATCAAGACAAAACCCGGAACAAAAAGCATGACCACGGCGGCTAAGATCCATCTAACATTAGTAATCAGGTGCTGACGAGCTAAAAGAATCACTTTCTCTTCTTTTTCTTGAGTTTCAAAAGTAACTTTTCTGGGTCGAATCACTAAAGAAGCGAGAGGATTGGTGGTTCTTTGATTCTTAAGTTTATCAGCAACTGATTCGGTTTCTCTTTTTTTAGATTTAGACGTTTCTTCAGCCGCTTTTTTTTCTTTTTCCTTAGCAATATAAATATCAGGCATTGTTTTAATATTTTATCACTTCAGAGTCAAGAGAAACAAGCTAACTACTTTTTCTCAACATTAAACAATGGCCCAACAATCTGGATATTAGCCGGTGCCCGAAGATTAAAAAAGTTTTTGAACTCCGGGCCATCAAAAGTTTGATTACCAGCACTTCCAGAAACACTGACAGAGGTTGTTCTTCCCAAACCATTATCCCAACCGACAGAAATACCAGAGATATTATCAAAAGGTGTAATCCCTCGACTCTTTAATTCTTGTTTAACTCGACCAGCATCCCAAGTATCCACCCCATCAGGATTGGGTTTATCCACCTGGGCTAAGTGTTGTTGGCTTGAAGGGTCGGCTTTGGCTAAAAGCAAAACATTAATAATATCAGTCACCTCTTCAGGTTTTAACCAGGCAGAATTAGCATACTCTTTCCGCCAGCCTTGGGCCGCATAAAAACAAGGTGATTCTTTGTCATAGGCTTTGCTCTGAAGATCAGTAAAACTATTGACTTCACCGGTTGTATCTCGCAATCTTTTGGTCCAAGGCCGCTGGCTCCAACCAACATCAGAAGAAAGAAAAGTGTAACCACCAGCGGTCGAAGCATACCAAGCAGTAATTACCTGACCACTATGAACGGCGACTTCACCTTCGGTGGCTTTGACCGCTGCTTCCCAATTACCGCCTTTATTACCACCCTTGTAAACCTGACAACTTTGACTGGTGCAAATTTCCTTAGCCCCATTGTCAGTATAGGCTAAAGCATAAGACCGCGCGGCGACCGCTTGGGCTTTTTGGGCTTCGATTGGCCAACTTTCAGGCATCTCGTAAATCCCTAATAAATACTGTTCTAAAGGCATCGCTCCATAACCTTGGACTTGGAGACTAACGTTGGGTTTCTTTTCAATCGTAATCCCTTCGTAATAAATTTTAAGAATCTCTTGGTATAATTGGCCGGCTTTGGCTCGACCGTAAGCTCCGTATTGATTCATCCCCACTCGATGAGGAATCCCGTAAGTAAAAAAAGCAAAAGCGGGATGAAAACCGGGATCTCGGTTTCGATCATCAACACAAACCAAAGGCCCGGCGCCTAGAGTGGTGGGAAGATTTAAACTGGCTAATTTTTGGGCTAATATTTGTTGTTGTTTAGCTGTTAAAGAGGCAATGGCTGATTCAACCTTTTCAACTTCTCCTTCTAAAAAAGTGGCTTGACTGTCGACTTGTTTTTGGACTTGAGCTAAGTTCGCTTGACTTCGCTCATAAGTAATCTTATCTTCTTGAAGTTTCTTCAAATCAGCCGAAATTTGAACAATTGTCAATCTGTCTTGATTAACAACTTTCAGCCGGAAAGCTAATTCTCGAGCCAGTTCTTGAGCATTATTTGAAGACAAAAAAAGGAGAAAAGGCGAAGATTTTTGACTTTGAATATAATAACTTCTTACCTTAGCCGCTAAAATTTTTTCTTGAAAAGCTAAATCAACCTCCCGTTCAAGAATACTTTTCTCAAGTTGTTTCAAACCCAAGGTAACGGCATCAAGCCTTTTCTGAATATCGGCTAATTGAGTTTTAAGTTTGGCTAATTCGGTTTTGTTTTGTTCGTGAGCCGGGGCGAGAGCGTTAATGATTTTTTGAATTTCCCCAATTTGACAATCATAATCACTTTCCGGACAAGCCGCCTGAACAATAAAAGAATGAGAAAAAAGAAAAATTAAAATTGAAGAAGCTATTAAGAGACTGACTAAAACTTTTGCCTTTTTCATTCTGATAAAAGTATATCACAGAGGCTATCATCGCTTGGGTTGTCTCTTGAAAAGAAATTATGTTAAACTTTAGCTGATGAAAAAACTAGCGGTGACTATTCCACTATTTGCTTTAATTTTTATCCTCGCCAGTCCAGTTCTAGCTGAAGCAATTATCAATACCGCCATTGGTCCAATTGATGTTGAAAGTCCACAAGCTTTCGTTACTAGAATTCTAACTTTCGCCATTGGGATTGGCGGTGGGATTGCCACTCTCTTAATTATCTTTGGAGGGCTTCAGGTTTTAACTTCTGGTGGTAACCCGGAAAAAGTCCAATCAGGTAAAGAACTTATCACTTCGGCGATCTCTGGTCTTTTGCTAATTGTTTTTGCTGTTTTTATTCTAAGAATTATCGGAGTGGAAATATTAGGTATCTCAGGATTTAAATAAAATGAAAAAATTAGCTTTAAATTTTCCTGGCGGCGGCGAACCAATTAATGACCCTACTGGCTTTAAATTTGCCAGTGGGAATATTGGCAATATTATTAACGCTCTTGTCCCCTATATTTTTGCTTTGGCTGGCTTGGCTTTGCTCTTGGTTCTGATTTTGGCTGGCTTTGAAATGATGACTTCGGCTGGTGACCCAAAAAAAATGGAATCAGCTAAAGGAAGACTCACGGGCGCTGTCATCGGCTTTGTTATTATCTTTGTTGCCTATTGGCTGGTTCAAATTTTGGAAGTTATTTTTGGCTTGAAGATTTTTTAGCTTTCTGCTTGTAGATAGCAAACGTACCGCCGCCAAATCTTCTGGTTCGTTTTTGATAAGCAAGAATTGTTTTGTCGAGCTTGGTTGGAGAAAAGTCTGGCCAAAGAGTTTTAGTAAAATAAAGCTCGGAATAGCTAGATTGCCAGAGAAGAAAATTAGACAGTCTTGATTCGCCACCAGTTCGAATAATTAAATCAGGATCTGGCTCGCCGTTGGTGTAAAGAAATTTGCCAAACATTTTTTCATTAATCCTTTTAGGCGGGACGTCATCTTCAACAATCTTTTTGATCGCCCTAATAATTTCGTCTCGGCCACCATAATTTAAAGCAACATTGACCTTTAATCTCTCATGAGTCTTGACAATGGCTAACATCTCTTCAATTGCCCGCACCACTTTCCTAGGAAAAGCCTGAAAATTGCCTAAAACCGCTAACTTGACTCCTTTTTCTTTGTACTCTTCTTTTTTCTCTTCCACGGCTCTAACCAATAAGTTAAAAAGTCCTTCCACTTCTTTCTTGGCTCTTTTCCGCCAATTTTCGGTTGAGAGAGCATAAATCGTTAGGGTTTCTATCTTCAAGTCCAAACAATGATCCACAATCTTAATCAGGGCTTTGACTCCGGCTTGGTGGCCTTCCATTGGTGTCAAACCTCTTTTGGCAGCCCAACGTCGGTTACCATCCATAATAATGCCAATATGTCTGGGAAGATTTTTTTTATCTATTTTGGTCTTAGAAGTTTTTCTCGGCATCGAACTGGATTCTACCACTCCTAACTCTGACGTTCAATCATAAAATCAGCCATTTTTCTTAAAGTATCAACTAGTCGAGGTTCCTGGGTAATCTGAGAAATATATTTTTTACCTTTTTTAACCAAACTCTTCGCCATTGTTTGGGAATAAGCTAAAGCCCCAGTCTCTTGAGTAATCCGCCTGACTCTTTCTAGTTCTATTTTAGTCAGATTCTTTTTCCCATAGGCTTTTCGAATAAACTCCTTTTCTTTTCCCTTAGCCAATTCTAGAGCTTTAAAATGAAGAATCGTGTTTTTATCTTCCCTAACATCACTACCAATTGGTTTGCCTAAACTTTTTTCATTAGCAAAAAGGCCTAATTCATCATCACGCAACTGAAAAGCGATTCCAATCGGTAAGCCAAATTTTTCTATTTTTTTTATCTTCCTTTCATCGGCACCAGCAAACAAAGCTCCGTACTGTAAAGGTCCAGTAATCGTGTAGTTAGCCGTTTTATAGTGGTGGATTTTCAAAATATCTTTTTCTAATATCTTGTCAGTGGCTTCAAGAGTGACATCAAGAGCCTGACCGAAAGCGGTGGTTAAAATTTGTTGGTTAAATCGTTTTAAAACTCTTATTTTAATCTCATCGCTAAAACCGGTGTCAGTTAAAAGAAGATGGGCAAGAGTAAAACCAATATCACCAAGATCAATTGCCATACTTAGGCCATAATGTTCGGCTTCGCCTTTTTTATAGCGTTCTCTGTGAAGTTTGCTGTATTGAACATGAATGGTTGGCTTGCCCCTTCTTAAAACATCCTGATCCATGACATCATCATGCATCAGGAGAAATGAATGAGTCAGAGTTATCATTAGCGAAGCTTTAAGAATCGCTTTTTCATCCTGACCACCAAAACATTCATAACCCAGTTTGACTAAGGCTCCCCGAATATTTTTGCCCCCCATAAACTGACGATAAGTTCTCATCATTCCTGCGGCTAGGGGTGAAATTTTAGCCGCTTCTTTCTCTTTAGTTCTAAAAAAAGAATCTAAGAGTGGCTCTGTTTTTTTAACGTAATCCTGAAGATAAGCCTTGGCTTCCATGGCGAGAAGTATAACAAAATCTTGACCACTTGCAAAAGTTGACACTTAAACTGAAGATTGCTAGACTAAATCTGATGACGGATTTTGATATCGGCGAAGCTCTCTTTGGCGAACACGCAGGCTTAAGCACGAGCATGACTTTGGGAGGCATTATCTCTAATCTTCTACCCAACATCTACGTTTTAGCTGGTATTATTCTCTTTTTTCTTCTGATCAGTGGTGGTTTAATGTTCCTTATCAGCGCTGGCCAGGAAAATCCTGAAGGAGCGGCCAAAGGTACCCAGGCGGTAACCGCCGCTTTAATTGGTTTCTTGATTATTTTTGCCAGCTATTGGATAATACAAATCATTAAAGTTATTACCGGCATCGACTTTCTTAGTGGGAGTTTAGGCATATGATTTTCCAAATTTTTGGAGCCATTGAAAATCCTTTTACCAAGATGGGAATTACTGGCTATGCTGGCGAGCCTGGGCCAAATTTTGGGATGATCAAGTTTTTGAATAATATTATCCGTCTTTTAATTGTTGTTGGCGGTCTTTTTGCTTTTTTTAATTTAATCATTGCCGGCTATGGTTTTTTAAGTGCGGGTGATGATCCTAAAAAGATGAGTGCAGCTTGGTCTAGAATCTGGCAATCACTGATGGGGCTTTTGTTTATTCTGGGTTCTTTTGTTCTCGCTGCCATTTTTGGTTATTTGTTATTTGGCGATGCTAGTGCCATTCTTAATCCGAAAATTTACGGGCCTTAAATGATAGAAAAAATCTTAGCCGCTGAAATTGATCTTGGTCCTATTGGTGGCCAACCCAGTGAAGGTTTTGGCCCCTGGGGAACCCTTCATCTATTCCGCGATGTGGATATTGCTGCTGGATACCTAACTTCAATCCTTTCAAAAATCATCGGCATTATGACCGTTATTGCTGGTATTTGGTTCTTCTTCATTCTTATTACCGGCGCTTTTGGCTATTTAACGGCTGGCGGCGACCCTAAAAAAATTGAAGGTGCCACCAAAAGAATTAGTAATGGCTTGATTGGTTTAATCGTGATTGTTCTTGCTTATGCTCTTATTTCTCTTATCGGCAATTTTTTAGGATTTGATATTCTTAATCCTCAGGAAATTATTAAACAACTGGGTCCCTAAAAATGATAGAAAAAATCTTAGCCGCTCCTTATCCAGGTGAAGTAGTAGAAAAAGAAGGTATTTACAATCCCGCCCTTAACCCTCTAGTTGGTAGAGGTGAGGGCCTTGATATTATTAACCTTTTCCTGGGCAATATTATCGCTATTCTTCTCATCGTTGGGGTTATCGTTGCTTTCATTTTTCTGGTGATTGGGGCGATTCAGTGGATGACCGCGGGTGGCGACAAGGCTGCTTTGGAATCAGCCCGAGGTAAAGTCGTCAGTGCGATTATTGGTCTAATTGCTCTTTTTGCTGTCTTTGCTATAATCAAATTAATCGGGAGTTTCTTTGGGATTGAGGCGCTCGAGAATCTCTTTTTTGATATTTCGCCTTATCTAATCAAATAAAAGGAAAGGGGGTGAAAAAATGAAAAAAATTAAAGAATTGGCAAATTACTTAATGATTGCTCCTGCTTTGGCGGCTAGTGATACCATTAGCATCTTACCTACAGGTGAAGACTTTGGGGCTTTAGGCACTATTACCATTCCGGGTATAATTTCTGCTGCTATTAAATTGCTCTTGGTGGTGGCGGCTCTTATTTCCTTTTTCTTTCTCATTATTGGTGGGATTAAGTGGATTACTTCTGGTGGCGATAAAGAGGGAACCGCCAATGCCCAAAGCACGCTCACGGCCGCTCTAATTGGTCTAGCAATTGTTTTTGCTTCCTGGGCGATCATTAGATTACTTGAGACATTCTTTGGAATTCATATCCTAACAGGATTAACGATTCCAAAAATTCAACCTTAATCAACCTTAACCCAGGATTTGACCTCTAAATTAGAAGCGGTTTAAATAATTAAAGTGCGTACCGACACCTACCCTTGACGGTAGGTGTTTTGGTGTTGTAAAGTTAGTTTAATGAATGATCCAGCT
>CAZZHA010000011.1:9889-17900 GCA_964653685.1 uncultured Gammaproteobacteria bacterium | reverse complement strand
AATTTCTTTTGGCAGAAGAGAAGCTAAGCCTCGTTATGGTTTAAGTCTTTCTTTTGTGGAAGCAGCTAAAGGCGCCGAAAAAACCGTTAATCTTGATGGTCAAAAAAAGACAATTAAAATTCCGGCCGGAGTTGATGATGGTTCTCGAATTCGCTTTCGTGATTTTGATGTTACCATTGATGTTCAGCCCGATAAAACTTTTCAAAGAGATGGGGTTGATGTTTTTGTTAACCACCAAATTCCTCTAAGTATGGCGGTATCAGGCGGAACGACAGCAGTCCCAACAGTTGATGGCGAAGTTAAACTAAAAATTCGTTCTGGAACCCAACCCGGAACAATGATTCGTCTTCGAAGCAGGGGTATTAGAAAGCTTCATGGTTTTGGCCAAGGTGACCAATACGTCAGATTACAAATCAAGATTCCAAAAAGATTAACCAAAGAACAAAAAGAAGCCATTAAGAAGTTTGAAGAGGCAGAATGAAACTGATCTTGGTGAAATAAAAAAATAATCGTAATAGTTCCGATTTGTTAAAAAAATTTGTTCCTGAATTTGCTAAAATTAACTAATGGCAATCATTAGAAAAAAAACTTGGCCTCATTATTTTGAATTAATTAAAAGTGGTAAGAAAAAGTTTGACTTGCGAGTGGCTGACTTTAAAGTTAAAAAAGGCGATACTTTGGTTTTGGAAGAATGGGATCCAAAAACTAAACAATACACCGGTAGACAGGTTAAGAAGAAGATTAATTTTTTCCTTCGTTTTTCTCTTGATGAATTTGGTCAACAAAAAGAGATTAAGAAACACGGCTTTTATGTTATCCAACTTGAAGATTAGAGATGTTTTTAAAAATGATATACTGAGGTTATGTTGGAGAGTATAGTTTGATGAAACATTCAATCAAAACCGGTTTTAGTTTTGGTTTGACCTCAGGCATTATTACTACTTTAGGATTAATGGTTGGTTTGCAGTCCGGGACTCATTCTCAATTGGCGGTCATTGGTGGTATCCTGACAATTGCTGTTGCCGATGCTTTTTCCGATGCTTTAGGGATTCATATTGCTGAAGAATCAGAAAATAAACATTCTTCAAAAGAAATTTGGCTAGCGACTCTAGCTACCTTTTTTACCAAACTCGTTTTTGCTTTAACCTTTATCATCCCCGTTTTAATTTTTGATTTACCTTTGGCGGTTTTAGTGAGTGCTATTTGGGGGACTATCTTGTTAGCGATTTTTAGTTTGAAAATGGCGGAGTCAGAAAAAACTAATCGTTGGCTGGTCGTTGGTGAACATCTATTAGTAGCCTTGATTGTTGTTATTATTGCCCATTATTTAGGTGATTGGGTAGCCTTGACTTTTAAATAATTGAAGCCTTTATTTTTTGAAGAGTGACTTCTTTTTTAATCCAAATCCTCTTTTAATCAAAAAAATGACGGAAACAACTGCTAAATAAAGAAGAGCAAAAGGTAAAACAAGAGCTAGGATCAGAAAAAGAGAAAAAAAGATTGGCTCTTCGATTCTTAAGAGACCAGAGATAAAATTATGAAGAAAGATTGAGATAACTAGAAGAGCAAAAGAATTGCCTGTTAGCAAAGAAGCTACTTTTAAGTGTTTTTCCACAACTAGAATAATTATAACAGGTTCAGAGAAAATTTTTCTTATTTTGCCCCAGTTCTTTTGAGAGTGGTGATTATCGAACGGACAAGGATTCGATTATCACCTTCTTTAGTGGCGCAAAGACAATAAAGTTGGTCAAGGACAAGTCTTTCGATAGAAGTTAATTTTTTCTTAAGAGTGGCAGCATAAGGACTGGCAACACTAGGAAGAGGGGCAATATAAGCCATTATTTCTAAATAATTTTCTAGATATTCTTTAAGCTCCTCTCTTTGGTCTAAATTTTCAAGAACAACGCGTAAACCTTTAATTTCTTCGAGAGTAAAAGGACGCAAACCGATAAGAGAAATTTCACCACTAATAACGTCTTCAAGCTGAGGAACTTCATCTAAACTTGTTTTTCTAAGTAAACTTCCTAATTGCGAATGAACACGAGGGTCTGTTTCCTCATAATCTTTTTTTCTTCCTCCTTGAAAGGCTGTTGTTTCAAAAGGACTTTTTTCTTGATCACTAGCGTTTAGTCTTAAAGTTCGTATTTTTGTGAATTCTCTTGGGTTAATTAAGGTTCCGTTTGGTCCTGGAAAAGCCACGGTGTATTTATAAAAAGCTGGTTTACCATCAACAAGCAATACTCCGCGAGCCGAAAGGGAAAGAAGGGGTGTAAGGCAGGTGAGAATTGCTCCTGCAATAATTTTTTCTCTTCTTTGTTTTTCAGGGCTATGAATCCACTCTCTTGCCCGTTCGATATTTGGTTCGGTTCCTAGAAGCTTTTCGGCTTGGCTGATGACTTTGGGGTCAACCGAAAGATCAACTTCTGATGGAATAATGCCCTGTTCAATTCTACTCATAAGTAACGGGCAGCTTAGGGAATTATAATATAGGTTTTTTAGTTTAACAAGTAAAACTTTTTAGGATTAGTTTTACTTAATCTGTTATAATGCTCTCTATGTTAGTTCCTCTAGTAAAAAAACAAGTCCTTTTTTTAATCATTTTTTCAATAATAATTGGCTTTGGTCTGGCTTTGTTGGTTGTTGACGACCAATCTTTTTCTTTTAAAGATTTGAGTGTTAAAGAGATGCATCAATTAATTGTTGAACAGAGAGACATTGCTATCCAAAAAGCAGTTAAAGAGGGTAATTATAAATGTTGTATTAATCCTCCTTGTACCATGTGTTTTATGGAGGCAAACCAATGGAATAACTACCAGGCTGGTACTTGTGCCTGTGATGATTTAATTGCCCAAGGTAAGGAACCTTGTCCTCAATGTCAAGAAAGTCTTTGTGAAACAACTGAAGCAGGAACTTGTCAGGTTAGTGAATAATAGGTTTTACTTCAAATGGCTAAACTAGTTCAGGACCAGCCAAAGATTGATTATGATAAGATTTATTCTCCAACTAAATTAAATCTTTTTGAGGAATGTTCCCAGCAATACTTCTTTTCCTATCTTGACCCAGTTAAAAGAAAAATGAAGACCAAATTAAAGCAGATGCCAGAGAATATTTATCCTTTCCATACCCTTGGTAAAGCCGTTCATAACGCCATCACTTCATATTATTACCTGCCCTTAGCTCAGAGAACTAAAGAAAATTTAATGAAAAAATTAGCCGAAACTTGGCTTAGTGAAGCCAGATGGAATAAAAAGCCACCTTTGTTAGAATGGGGTGGGTTTGAAAGTCTTGAAGAGGAACGGGGCGTTTATGCTGAAGGGATCAAGATGTTAAGAAATTTTTTAAAAATGGCTGAGGAGAATCCCAACATTCATTATTTACCGACTGAAGATTTTCTTCATTCAATCAAAGATTATCAGGATTTAATTGTTCCCTTAACTGATGATTATGATATTAGTGGTAAGTTTGATTTGATTACCAAAGATGAGGATGGTCTCCACATCATTGATTTTAAAACCTCAAAAAAAGAAGAAACCAACCCTTTTCAGTTGGATTTTTATCAATTATTGGCTGAGTCAAATTTTGACCAGCCAGTCAAAAAAACCAGTTTTTTCTTCTTAAAATTAGGAAAAAAGAAAAGTTTTAAGACAGAAAAGAAAAGCGAAGAAATTAGAGATAAAGTTTTAGAAAAAATAGAGAAGATAAAAGAGACTACAGATTGGCAACCCCGACCCAGTAAACTCTGTAAATATTGTCTTTTTACGAGTTTTTGTCCAGCCAAGAACCAAGTTGAGGAGTTAACTAAGAAAGTTAATGAGGAAGAACTTTACTCTGATGATTTGCCTTTTTAATTGACAGTTAGTTATAATCATAGTTAATTTAATGCATAATTAACTAAGAATGAAAATGTGTCTGCCTTTTAAGAAAAAGAAAAATTTCTCCGTTCCTTTCATTGCTTTTTTCCAAGCTTTAGGTTTGTTGTTCTATTGTGGCTTAGTCGGTTTGTTGTTTTGGCGCGGTGAAAAATGGTTCGGACCAATTTCTTATTACTGGGGCCCCTTATTCTTTCTGGTTTTATTTATTGTTTCCGCTTTAATTTGTGCTCTAATTGCTTTTGGTTATGCCTTTATCTTGTTTTGGGAAAGAAAACAGACGATGGAAGCTTTTAAATTAATTATTTTTATGACGGCTTGGTTAGCTCTTTTTACTTTTTTGATTGTTTTAATTCTTCTTATCTCCTGAGCCAATTTTTGACTTCTTTTTCATTCGGTGTTAAAATTAGTTTGGTTAAATGAGTTTTGAGGTGGGAACTTCCCACCTTTTTAAATAAAAAAGAAAAAAGATGGCTGTTCTTAAAGCGAGAACCGAATTTGCTTCTGCCCTTAATCAGATTTGTGCTGAAAAAGGCATTGAACCTGATGTGGCCTTGGAATCAATTAAATCTGCGGTTTTAGCCGCTTATCGAAAAGATTATGGCGTCAAAGAGGGGATGGATTACAGTGTTGATTTGGATATGGAAACAGGGAGTTTTAAGGTTTACGAGTTTCCTGAAGAGAAAGAAGAGAAAAAGAAAGAAGTTACCCCGCCAGGTTTTGGTCGGATTGCTTCAATGACTGCCAAACAGGTGATTATCCAAAAACTTCGAGAGGCAGAAAAAACCGCTATCCTCGATGAATATTCTAAACGAGCTGGGACTTTAGTTAGTGGAATGATTATTCGCTTTGACGGACCAAATGCCATTGTTGACATCGGTAAAGCCGAAGGAGTCATGCCTCCCCAAGAACAGATTAGGGCAGAAAGATACTCGGTTAATCAACGTCTCACCTTTCTAATTAAAGAAATTCGTGACACAGCCCGGGGTCGAGAAGTAATTGTTTCTCGAGCCGATCCCAGTTTAGTTGAAGCTCTTTTTCGTCGGGAAGTACCTGAAGTCGCTTCAGGCGCCGTAGAAGTCAAAGCCATTGCTCGGGAGGGCGGTGGTCGAACTAAGATTGCGGTTTCCTCAACTCAATTAGGAGTTGATCCAGTTGGTTCTTGCGTTGGTCAAAAAGGCGTCCGGGTTCAGGCGGTCATTGACGAGCTTGAAGGCGAAAAGATTGATGTCATCCAGTATAGTGATGGTCCGGAAAAATTTATTGTGGCCGCTCTTTCACCAGCAGAAGGAATTAAAGTTAAACTTAATGAAAAGAAAAAAGAAGCGATCGTTTCTGTCCCTGAAGATCAACTTTCTCTAGCAATTGGTAAAGAAGGCCAGAATGTCCGCTTAGCTGCTAAACTAACCGGTTACAGAATTGATATTAAGGGTGCCGAAAAAGTCGTTAAGAGGACTGAAAAGGAGAAAGAAAGGACTAAAACTAGACAATCAGAGCTAGAAGAGCTAGGTCTATCGACGCGAACGATTACGACTTTAGAAGCGGCTGGTATTGAAACAAAGAAAAAATTAGCATCACAAAAAAATACAGTGGTAGCAATTAAAGGCATTGGTCCCAAAGCGGCCGAAGAAATTAAAAAAGCACTAAAATGAGTCGTTCTTTGGGACAGGAAAAATCAAGATGGCAAAGGAGAAAAACATTTCTCAAAATTCTTCACGACCACCAGTGGTGGTCGTCCTTGGTCATGTTGATCACGGTAAAACCACTCTTCTAGATAAGATTCGTCAGACCAATGTTGTTGCCAAAGAATTTGGCGGTATTACCCAACACATTGATGCTTACCAAATAAAATTTAAAAACAAAACAATTACTTTTATTGATACTCCTGGCCATGCTGCTTTTTCAGAAATGCGTTCTCGGGGTGCCAAAGTCGCTGACCTTGCTGTTCTAGTGGTGGCAGCTGATGAAGGTGTTAAACCTCAAACTTTGGAGAGTTTGAAATATATTGAACAAACAAAAATTCCCTATCTGGTCGCTATTAATAAGATTGATTTACCCTATCTTGATCTAAAGCAAGTAAAAGCAAATTTAGCTAAGAACAATGTTTTACTTGAAGACCAAGGGGGCAAGATTGTGAACGTATTAGTGTCTGCCAAAACAGGCAAAGGGGTTGATGAACTTTTGGAAATGATTTTATTAATGGCAGAGATGGAAGAAATTAAAGAGAAACCAGGAGCTGAATTGGAAGCTCTAGTAATCGAATCTAAGTTAGATAAGTATCGTGGTCCCTTAGCTACAATTTTAGTCAGGAATGGCAATTTACGAGTCGGTGATCAGATTGAAGCGGATGGTGATTTTGCCAAAATTAAAGCGATGTTTGATGAGAATGGTCAGAGGATAAAAACCGCCGGTCCGAGCAAGCCAGTTGAAGTATTAGGTTTTAAAACCACGCCAACGATTGGCAGTACTCTTAGACGAACTGAAACAGAACCAGTTTCCTTAGAAAAAAAAGCAATTCCTAGTCTAGTTAAAAAAGAAGAAACTGATGAGGAAAAATTGAATTTGATTATCAAAGCTGATGTTAATGGTAGTTTAGAAGCGATTTTGTCTGGTTTGCCTGAGGGAGTAAAAGTCATTGATTCTAGTGTAGGTGAAGTTAACGAATCAGATGTTTTGTTGGCCGAAACAACAGGAGCCGAAATTATTGCTTTTAATGTTAAAACCTCAGGAAAAGTTAAGAAATTAGCCGCCACCGAGAAAGTCAAAATTAGCCCTTTCCAGATTATTTACAAATTTTTTGAAGAAATTAAAGAAAAGGTTAAAAAAAAGCTAGAACCTATGGCCGATGAAGAAATTTTGGGACGAGCCGAAGTGCTTCAGGAATTTGAGATCGACAAACAACGAGTAGTTGGTTGTCGGGTAATTGAGGGTGAAATTAAAAAAACTGATCAGTTTCATCTCCAACGTCTTGAAGAACTGATTGGTAACTGTCGTATCAGATCAATGAAAACTGGGAAAAAGGATATTGAGAAAGCTAAAAAAGATGAGGAATTCGGGGCGATTCTTTCACCCCTGCTTGACTTCCAGATAGGTGATGTGCTAATCTCTTATCGAAAAGTGGAAGAGTAAATGATTAATCAAAGCCAGGCTTCTCAAATTCAATCCGCTCTTGCCACTGCCCAAACAATTTTTATTGCCCTGCCCCTAAATCCCAATTTTGATCAAGTGGCAGCTGGTTTGGCTCTCTATCTTTCTTTAGGAATAACCAAGAAATCAGTCGCCATTGGCTGTTCGACCGAAATGACGGTTGGTTTTTCTTCGCTCGTCGGGGTTGATAAAATTGAAAATAGCCTTAAAGGTAGTAAGGATAGCTTAAGTATCTCCTTTGATTACATTGAGGAGGCGATTGAGAAGGTCAGTTATAACATTGAAGATGATAAGTTTAATTTAGTGATTAAACCTAGACTTGGTCATCCGCCCCTTGATTCAGATAAAGTCGAATTTTCCTACACTGGTGGGAAGGTAGATTTGATTTTTACGATTGGGGCTAGTTCCTTAGAGAGTTTAGGGAATCTTTACAAAGATAATCAGGAAGCTTTTAAAGAAACTCAGGTTGTTAACTTGGATAATAATTCTCGAAATCAGCAATACGGCCAAATTAACTTGGTTGATCCTTCGGCCGCCTCCTTTTCTGAAGAAGTGGCGAAACTAATCAGATTATTGAGATTATTAACTGACAGGGATATTGGGACTAATCTTTTTCAAGGAATTGAACGAGCCACCAACCGATTTTCCTCACCTAAGGTGAATGCTGATACCTTTGAAGCGGCCGCTCTTTGTCTCAAAATGGGAGCAAGGCGAGAAGTTAAATTGCCTAATAAAAAGTCTAAAAGCACCTCTCCTCTGAAACCAATGCCTGCTAAAGTTTCGGCTCTTAAGGAACCAGCTAGAGAAGAAGAGGAAGAAACAGAAAAGCCAAAACCTGATTGGTTTGAGCCTAAAATCTACAAGGGTGAAGACCGCATTTAGTTTTCTTCCAATGACTTTAACCTCTTGTTAACCTCTTTTATCTTTGTTAAAATAGGGAGCCGATGGCTTTAACAACCAACGAAAAAAAGAAAATTATTAAGAAATTTGCTCAG
>CAZZHA010000011.1:6202-9789 GCA_964653685.1 uncultured Gammaproteobacteria bacterium | reverse complement strand
GCCGATGGCTTTAACAACCAACGAAAAAAAGAAAATTATTAAGAAATTTGCTCAGTCAAAAGAGGATACGGGTTCTCCTGAAGTTCAAGTGGCTTTGCTGACGGCGAAGATAAAAAAATTAACCGGCCACCTCAAAGAGCATAAAAAAGATGTTCATTCCCGACGGGGCTTACTTTCGCTTGTTTCTAAAAGGAGAAGGTTATTAGCTTATTTATTAAAGAGGGACGAAAAGCGCTATAAGGATGTTATTAGCGACTTGAAGTTGTCTAAGTAGCTTCTGATGATAAAAACTATTTCCCAATCAAAAGAAATCGGTGGTAAAAAATTAACTTTAGAGGTTGGTCTTTTAGCCGAGCAGGCTAATGCCGCTGTTTTAGCTCGCTACGGTGATACGATGGTTCTCGCAACCGTTGTCTCTGGAGAACCTCAAGAAGGACTTGATTATCTGCCTCTCCAAGTTGAATATGTTGAACGTCTTTATGCTGGTGGTCGGATCAAAGGTTCCCGTTGGGTAAAGAGAGAAGGTCGGCCTTCCGACGAAGCTGTTTTGACAGCTCGTTTAATTGATCGTTCTATTCGACCATTATTTCCTAAGGACTGTCGGGATAATATCCAGGTAGTGATTACCGTTCTTTCGGTTGATGGTGAGAACGATCCTGATATACCGGCAGTTTTGGCGACTAGTGCCGCGTTGGCTATTTCCGATCTTCCTTGGCAAGGACCAGTGGGTTCAATGCGAGTTGGTTATGTTCCTAAAAACAGCGAAGGTTCGTTTGTCATTAATCCTACTTACCAAGATTTAGATTATTCAATTATGGATTTGATTATTTCTGGAAAAGAGAACAAGACAATTATGATTGAGGGATCAGCCCAAGAAGTGCCTGAAGAAATTCTTATCAAGGCAATTGATGTTGCCCAAAAAGAAATAAAAGAGGTAATTCAATTAATTGAATTACTAGTTAAAGAAGTTGGTAAAAAGAAACAGACAGTCGAAACTAAAAAAGTTAATGCCAAATTAACTAAGGAAGTAACCAAAGTTGCGGCTAAACAAATTGACCAAATTTTAATAAGTATGGCTAAAAATGAAGCAAGAGAATTAATCGGTGAGGTGAAAGAGGCTTTAGGGGAAGAATTCGGTGAAGAGAACAAAAAAGACATTAATCGAATCATTGATGATTTAATTAAGAAAAGCGTTAGAGAACAAATTGTCAATAAGGGTAAACGAGTTGATGGTCGAAAACCAGATGAGATTCGATCAATTGAGGTCGAAGTTGGTTTATTACCACGGACTCATGGATCGGCGATATTTAAACGTGGCCAAACCCAAGCTCTGACGGTGACTACTTTGGGTTCGCCTTCTTTAGAACAACTAATTGAAAACATGGAAGGTGAGGAGACCAAACGTTACATTCATCATTATTACATGCCGCCTTTTTCTATGGGAGAAATTGGTTATTTAGGTTGGCCCAAGCGTCGGGAAGTTGGTCACGGGGCCCTGGCAGAAAAGGCTTTATTAAGCGTCGTTCCTGCCGAAGATAAATTTCCTTATACCATTCGGGTGGTAACCGAAATAATGTCTTCTAATGGTTCCACCTCAATGGCGGCTGTTTGCGGTTCAACCTTATCTTTAATGGACGCTGGCGTGCCTATTAAGACACCAGTAGCCGGAATCGCCATGGGCTTAATTGAAGAAGGGGGAAAACAGGTAATCTTGACTGATATCTTAGGATTAGAAGATTTTAATGGTGATATGGATTTCAAACTGGCAGGAACAGAAAAAGGAATGACGGCTGTTCAGATGGATGTTAAGAATCAAGGTATTGATTTAAAATTATTCGAGGAGATTGTTTCTCGAGCCAAAGAAGGAAGGGGTTTTATTCTCAAGAAAATGATGACTGTTTTGCCTGCTTCTCGAGCTCAGATTTCCAAGTTCGCTCCTAAAATTAAAGTTCTTCATATTCCTGTAGATAAGATTGGTGAAGTGATTGGTCCCGGTGGACGCATGATTAGGGAGTTGATTAAGGAAACCGGGGCAGCAATTGATGTCGAAGACGATGGCTCAGTTAATATTTCCGCACCCGATAAAGCGGCGGTGGACATGGCTGTGGCTAAAATCGAAGGTTTGACTCGAGAGGTTGAAGCCGGTGAGATTTTTGAAGGCGAAGTCAAACGAATCCAGCCTTTTGGGGCTTTTGTCGAGATCTTACCAGGTAAAGATGGTTTAGTTCATGTTTCAAAAATGTCAACTCAGTATGTTAGGGATCCCAATGAAGTCGTTAAGATTGGCGATAAGGTTAAAGTTAAGGTCTCTGAGATTGATGATATGGGGAGAATTAATTTAACGATGGTTTTAAAGGAGCAACCAGATAAACAAACGAGTGATTATCGACCGCCTCGACAGCGAAGTTCTTCAGGTTTTTCTCGACGGCCGAATCGTCGACCGCCTCGACGTCATTAATAAAACTTCTTGTTTTAAACTTATGCTTTTGTTAAGCTATTAATATGCCTGAAAAAACTGCCCTATTTAAAGAAATTGCTGAATTAGAAGAAAAGACGGAAGCAGCTTGTTTACCCCCAGAATTAAAGGAAAAGTGTCTTCATTTAATTGAACGTCTCTCCCGAATGATTAAATATGGTGAATATTCAACCGAGTACGAGCGAGTTTCGCATTACATTGATTGGATAACCACCCTACCTTGGGAGAAAAGAAGTGAAGACAGGCTTGATTTGGAAGCAGCTAAAAAGATTTTAGATGAAAATCATTATGGTTTAGAAGAAACCAAAGAGAGAATTTTAGAGTATTTAGCGGTGATGAGATTAAAAAGAGAGGGTAAAGCAGAAAGAAAGGAAGAAGGTATTTTGAAGTTTATGAGAGCACCAATGCTCCTTTTTGTTGGTTTAGTAGGAACGGGGAAGACAACAATTGCTTATTCAATTGCCGAAGCAATGGGAAGGAAATTTGCTCGAGTTCCCTTTGGTGGCTTAGGTGATCCTCTTGACTTACGGGGTCAATCTCGAATCCGACCCGACGCTGAACCAGGTTTGATTATTAAGGCCTTACGACGAACCGGAACAAAGAATCCAGTTCTTCTCCTTGATGAAATAGATCGGGTAACCGAAGATGGCAGGTCAAGCATTATGGGAGTTTTAGTAGAATTGCTTGATCCTGAACAGAACATGGCTTTTCGTGACCACTTTATTGATTATCCTCTTGACCTTTCCGAAGTTTTATTTATTGCTACTTGCAATAATACCAGTAATATCTCGGTGGCGGTCATGGATCGTTTGGAGCCAATTCAAATGCCCTCTTATACAGATGAAGAAAAAATCAAAATTAGTAAAGACTATGTTTTACCAAGAACAATCCAAGAGACTGGTTTGGACAAAGAGGCGATTAAGATTGATCCTGACGTTTGGCCAAAAATTGTTAGGCCTTTAGGTTATGATGCCGGTATCCGGACTTTAGAAAGGACGATTAATGGTATCTGTCGGAAAGTAGCCAAAATGATTGTCCAAGGAAAAGGTAGAAGTTTTCATATCACTAGTGAAAATGTAAAGGAATTTTTACCTACTTGGTAATTTAATTA
>CAZZHA010000011.1:0-6102 GCA_964653685.1 uncultured Gammaproteobacteria bacterium | reverse complement strand
TTCATATCACTAGTGAAAATGTAAAGGAATTTTTACCTACTTGGTAATTTAATTAATTAAACCGATGAAAATAGCAGTATTATCCGATATTCACGATAATATTTGGAATCTTAAGAAAGTTTTGAAAACAATTAAAAAAGAAAAATGTGAAGCTATTCTATTTTGTGGTGATTACTGTGCGCCATCAGTAGTTATATTGATAATCGAGTTAAAACTTCCTACATATGCTGTTTTTGGTAATGTTGATGGAGCCCATTATGAAATAATGAAACTAATTAGAAATTTACCTTTTTATCATCAATTTAAAGAGATGGCAGAAGTAGAAATAGATAAAAGAAAAATTGCTCTTTGCCATTATCCACAACTCGCCGAAGGTTTAGCCTATACTAGTAAATACGACGTAGTCTTTCATGGTCACACTCATAAAGTTAGGCAAGAGAAAATCGGTAAAACTTTAATTATCAATCCTGGAGAAATAATGGGCTTAAGAGGAAAATGTTCTTTTGGAGTTTACGATACTAAAACAAATAAATTTAGAGCATTGAATTTAAATGACTAAAGCGGTGAAATTAGAGAAAATTGCTAGTTGGGTTTCAGAATGTACTCGTTGTAGTTTGTATAAAGGAACAACTCATCCTGTGCCTGGAGATGGTAATCCTGATGCCAAAGTGATGTTTATTGGTGAAGGCCCTGGTTTTCATGAAGACCAGCAAGGATTACCTTTTGTTGGTGCCGCGGGGAAACTATTAGATCAACTACTTCAATTAATTAAACTGGAAAGAAAAGAAGTTTTTATTGGTAATGTCATTAAACATCGACCACCTGGCAATCGTGACCCTTTACCAGAAGAGATTGAAGCTTGCCGGTCTTTTTTAGATGAACAGATTCAAATAATTCAGCCGAAAATTATTGTAACTTTAGGTCGGTTTTCAATGACTAAATTTCTGCCTGATGAGAAAATTTCTCAAATTCACGGTCAGGCGAGATACGTCGATTTTTTAAGTAAGCGCTATATTGTTATTCCGATGTACCATCCGGCTGCGGCTTTAAGAAGTGGTAAAATAATGGAGGAGATAAAAGAAGATTTTAAGAAAATAGAGCTTTTTCTTGAAGGACGCTCAGAAGAGGAAATTGTTGAAGAACAAGAAACTGATAAACAAATGAAATTAATTTAAATTAAATTTTAAAATGAATATTTTTAGACGACATAAAAACAATAGAAGAGAACAGAATTACCAGTCAGGATTAAGGCTGATTTCTCTTGGTGGCTGGGGAACCGTTACCCAGAATTTGTTTGCCTATCAATACAACAATGAGATTCTAATCATTGATTGTGGTGTTGGTTTTCCTGAAGAAGAAACGACTCGAGGTGATTTGTTGGTGGCTGATGTTGATTATTTGGTTAGAAATCGAGAGAAAATTAAAGGCATCATTATTACTCATGGCCACGAAGACCATTATGGTGGTTTACCTTTTATTCTACCTAAGCTTAATCGAAAAATTCCTATCTACGCTTCGCGTCTAACAACGGCCTTAATCAAGGAAAAGCTTGAGGAATATGGTCAATCAGTTGAAATCAACCTGATCAATTCTCGCGAAAAAGTTAATTTGGGCAGTTTTAATCTAGATTTTATTTATTTAACTCACTCGATTCCCGATACTTTCGGGGTGGCTCTTAAGACGCCTATCGGGACGATTCTTCATATGGGTGACTACAAATTTGACTGGACACCGGTAATGGGTTCGATTTCTGACGTAGGTAAAATCGCGACCATTGGTAATCAAGGTGTTGTTTGTTTGGTTTCTGACTGTTTGCGGAGTGAAAAAGCCGGCTTCACTCTTTCTGAAGCCATGGTTGAAGACTCTTTAGAGAGAGAAATGCGTAATTGTCGAGGAAGAGTTTTAATTACCACCATCTCTTCTAATGTTTCCCGTTGGCAGCAAGCTTTGAATGTTTCAGTGAAATATAACAGAAAAGTGATTTTAGTTGGCCGGTCGATTGAAAAAATTTTTAAAATCGCTTCCCATTTGGGCTACCTGAATATTCCTAAGGAGGCAATTGTGCCGATGAAAAAATTAAATAGTTTGCCAAAAGAAAAAGTTAGCTTGTTTGTGGCTGGCAGTCAAGCCCAGACAGGTTCGGCCTTAGATAGGATTACCAGAGGTGAATATAAGGGACTGGAAATTCAGCCTGATGATAAAGTGGTTTTTTCTTCACCAGATTACATTCCTGGCACCCAATTAGCAATTAATAAGTTAATAGATAATCTCTCTCGCCAAGGAGCTGATGTTGCTTATTCAGATATTCTTGATGACCTTCACGTCAGTGGCCATGCTGCTCAGGGAGATTTAGCCTTAATGATTGGTTTAGCCCGACCTCATTATTTAGTTCCAATTGGCGGCGCTTTTCGTCAGATGAGACAATATGCTTTTTTAGCCGAGAAAATGGGTTATCGCGAGGAAGAAATTATTCTTCCGAACCGAAATGATACCGTTGAAATGACGGCTAAAGGTCAAGTAAAAATAGGTTCTCCTTTAATAGGGAAAACCCACCTGGTGAAATCCAGATCAAATAGAAGAAAGCACCGTTAAGGTCAAAATGGCCAGAGGCAGAAGAAAAAAACTATTTAAATTAAACCTAAAAAAAGACACTCTTTATACGATTTCCAGTGTTTTTCTCTTTTCTTTGGCTGCAATTATTGTCTTTTCTTTTTCCCGCCAAGGGATATTACTAACCAAATTATTTCAAGTTTTTATTTATTATTTTGGTTGGGGAGCAGTTCTTCTGCCTTTCCTTTTAATGACAGCAGGCTTGATGATGGCTCGCTTGCGCTGGCGAATCACTCGTCCTAACGTTTTTGTTGGTTCCGTTGTTCTAGCGATTGCTCTTATCAGTTTAACTCGAACGGGTTTGATTGGTTCCCAAATTTGGTATCAACTAGCTGGTTTAATTAGTGCTTTTGGTGCTTTCTTTGTTTTAATAGGCTTTGTTTTTATTGGTTTTGTCGTGGTTTTTAATACTTCTTTAGAAGAAATCGTTCTCTTTTTAATGAAATTCATTACCAAAATTCGCCAGTTGAACGCTGGTCTTAAAAAGGTTTCTAGCCGTCGTCAATTAGCGACTGGGGATTTAGAAATTAGAAGTGGAGAGTCAAAAGAAGCCGTTAAATCAGAATCGCAAAAGAAGGAAGAAGAATTAACGTCCTCTTTGGTGACTAATTTGCCTGCCGAGGAAGGCGTTTGGGAATTTCCGCCTTTATCTCTTTTAGCTGATTCTGTTGGTGGTAAAGCTGACCGGGGTGATATTAAAAAGAAAGCTGATCTTATTGAGAAAACTTTAGAGTCCTTTGGTGTGGCCGCTCGAGTGGCTGAGGTTAATCTTGGGCCGGCCGTTACTCAGTATGCTTTGGAAATTGCTCTAGGAACAAAACTTTCTAAAATTACCACCCTAGCTAATGATTTGGCCTTGGCTTTGGCGGCACCAACTGGTCAAATTAGAATTGAAGCCCCAATTCCTGGGCGTTCCTTGGTAGGGATTGAAGTGCCTAATCGGAGTCCTGAATTTGTGACTCTTAAGAAGATGTTAACTTCAGATCAAATGGAAAAAGCTAAATCCAGATTGACGGTACCGCTTGGTCTGAATGTTTCTGGTGATTCAGTAGTAGATAATATTAACCGAATGCCTCATGTTCTTATCGCTGGCGCCACTGGTTCAGGCAAGTCAGTTTGTATTAACTCTTTTATTGCTGCCATCCTTTTTAGAGCTTCTCCAGCTGAAGTCAAATTCATCTTGGTCGATCCTAAACGAGTGGAATTAACCCAATATAATGGGATTCCTCATTTGTTAACCCCAGTAATTATTGATCCAGAAAAAGTGGTTTCGGCTTTAAAGTGGGCTATTTCCGAGATGGAGCGTCGCTATAAATTATTTGCTGAAGTAGGAGTGCGGAACATTGAGGCCTATAATGAACTTTCAGGTTTTTCCGCCCTTCCCTATATTCTAATTATTATTGATGAATTGGCTGATATTATGTTGTTTGCTCCGGCCGAAGTCGAAGACGTTATCTGTCGAATTGCCCAAATGGCCCGAGCTACCGGTATCCATTTAATTATCTCTACCCAGCGACCCTCGGTCGATGTGATTACGGGCTTGATTAAAGCTAATATCCCCTGCCGAATTGCTTTTAATGTTTCTTCTCAAGTTGATTCGAGAGTGATTATTGATATGCCAGGAGCAGAGAAACTTTTAGGACGAGGTGATATGCTCTATATTCCTCCAGATCAAGCTAAACCAACACGAATTCAAGGAACCCTTGTTTCTGAACCAGAAATCCAGAAATTAATTGGTTTTCTTAAAAAAGCCGGTGTGGCCCCTCAATACACTGAGGAAGTAACCAAAATGCCAACTAAAGCGGGAGTAATGGTGGGTGGTGAGATCCAAGAAAGAGATGAACTCTTTGAGGATGCGGTTCGGACAGTCTGTCGCTATGAACGGGCTTCGGCCTCTTTACTCCAGCGGCGTTTGAAAGTTGGCTATGCCCGGGCGGCCAGAATTATTGATCAATTAGAAAGAGTTGGTATTGTTGGTTCGGCTGAAGGTTCAAAACCCCGAGAAGTTCTAATTAAAGATCCTGAAGAATATCTTGCCTCTCAAATTGCCTCCCAACAATAAAAAAATGAAAACGGCTGGCCAAATTCTTGGAGAAAAAAGAAAGAAAAAGGGGCTTAGTCTTGACGAAATTGCCCGGGAAATTAAAATTCGAAAGCAATATTTAATTGCTTTAGAAAAAGATAGATATCAATCCTTACCTTCGATCACCACAAACCGAGGCTTTATTCGAAATTACGCCCAGTATTTGGATCTTGAACCTGACCAGGTGTTGGCTGTTTTTAGGCGGGATTACCAGCGGACACAAGAGCAAAAACTGGTTTTGCCTTCTGGAGAAAATCTGAACAAACAATTTCACTGGAATCCGAGAAAGACTTTGATTTCCCTTGTTGCTTTGTTTATTCTTATTTTCTTAACTTACTTGGGTTATCAATATCACAGTTTATTGGGAAAGCCAAGATTAGAAGTTTATTCACCGACTGATAATGAAAAAATTGTTAATGAAGAAGTCTTAATTGAAGGAGGAACTGATCCAGATAATTCCGTGACCATTAATAGTCGTTTGACTCAGCTTGATGAAGGAGGAAAATTTAGCTATCGTTTAAGGTTGACGAGTGGGGAAAATAAGATTGTTATCGAAGTGACTAATCGGATAGGCAGAAAAACGAAACAAACAAGAACAATTTATTACTCCAAAACGAATTGATATAGAAAGTTATAATTGACAATTAGCTTTGGATAAAGGATATTATAAGACACTGCCCATGATTGACACAACACAAATTTTACTAATTGCGGTTGTCACTGTTTTAACAGCCCTCCTGACCATTATTGGAGTTCAAGTCTTCTTTATTCTCAAAGAAATTAAAAGAACGATTGAAAAATTTAATAAAATGCTTGATGACATGGGTTTGATTTCGGAGTCAGTGGCTCGGCCGATTGCCTCTCTTTCCAATTCGATTACTGGTGTTTCAGGAATTGCTGGTCTTTTTGGCTGGTTAACTAAAATGAGGGAAAAACCAAAAAAAGAAACAAAGGAGTTAGAAGAAAAATGAGTGATCAAGATCATCAGGGAGGTTTTTTTCAAGGCTTAGTTTTAGGGGCTTTGATTGGTGCAGGCGCTTATTATTTTCTTACCCAAACTAAACAGGGTGAAGAATTTAAGAAACAAATTAAAGCTAAGAGTGAAGAAACTTTAGATAATTTAGCCGAGTTGGTCGAAGATTTTGAAGCTAAAGGAGTAGAGTTTCGGGTTAAGGCCAAAGAAATTCAGGCTCAACTAGAAGAAAAGACCAAAGACATTTCCAAAGAAATTGCCGAAGAAGCTCAGGAAAAATTAGGTCATATTGAACAACTCCGGGAACGAGGCCGGAAAGCGAGTAAAAAATTCTTTGTTCGCAACGGCAAACCCTTAACTTCACAAGCAAACTAGGTTATAATTCTTCTTGATGACCGCTCAAGAATTAAAGAAAAAATATCTTGATTTTTTTATT
>CAZZHA010000010.1:0-20321 GCA_964653685.1 uncultured Gammaproteobacteria bacterium | reverse complement strand
GTGAGCCCAAGTTGGACTCCTACGAACACTTTTATCCTTATCTCTTAACTCTTTATCGTGATTTTAATTATATCAAATGAAGTATTCAGTTGCTAGCGTATGTTTAATTTATCTTAGGTTAAAAATTCTTAATAATCTAAAATTTAGCCTGGGTAAATTTAAAGCTAAAATAAGAAAAAAGTCCTTCCTATTTATTACTTATATAAGATACAAAACAAGAACTATTTGATTAGGAAGACTAAAAATTGTGTTTTATACAAGGGGATGGGAAAAAACCGAAAGCATGATGTCAATAAAATTTAAGGTTGACAATTATCTCATAATTTGTTAGAAATCTCACCATATGATCGAATTTTTAAGAAGAAAAATTGAGGGAACCCCACAAAATCCCGTTGACCTGGTTGGCAAAAGGGCTTTAACGGCGCTTGGGGAATTGCAAACGGCTCTTTTGAGACAAGAGGAAGTCACTCCAACTTGTTCTTTAAAGGAATCGGCAATTTCAAATATGAATTTCATTAATGAAACTATCTCGCCGTTAGTTAGAGAGTTTTTTAGTCGAACAGGCAAACGGTTAGAATTTTCCGGCCTCGTCTATCGCGTTTGGGATCTAAATAAATCAGGGAAGCTTGGCTATCATTATAATTGGATAGATGATATAGGTATGGGAACAGGATTTAAATTGCTTAAAAAGAAAGATATTCGAAATTGGCTCAAAATTAATGACCTTGAAGGAGATTTAATAAAAGATTTTGCCAAAATGACCAAGGAACAAATTATAGAACTCTTTGAAAATAGCATTACCCAAACTGTAACTTCTTGAGCGCCCAAACTAGAAAAGTATTTCCCATTAACAACCCCCCCCACAGTCTTAATGCAGTATATATATTACATGATGTCAAGAAATAAGTGAGCCCGGAAGGGATCGAACCTTCGACACCCTGCTTAAAAGGCAGGTGCTCTACCGCTGAGCTACGGGCCCGCTTGGGTAATTTTATCAAATTTGTGGGTCTTCTACAAGCGTGCTATACTGATTCTATGCTCATTTTAGGAATTGATCCAGGTACAGCGGATACCGGTTTTGGGATAATTAAGTGTACCCGAACCGAGATCAAGTTGGTTGATTACGGTAAAATTCAAACTTCTAATAAAGATTCATCTTCTAAGAGACTTGATTTGATTTATGAAGAAGCCACTACCATTATTCAAAAACACAAACCTCAAGTTTTAGCCATCGAAAGTCTCTTTTTCAATGTTAACGCCAAATCTGCTTCAGCCGTTGGCCAAGCCATCGGGGTGATTAAATTAGCGGCTGCCAAAAAGAAAATTGAAGTTTTTGAATATCCACCCTTAAAAGTAAAAATGTCTTTAACCAAAAATGGTCGGGCTGAGAAAAGACAAGTTCAATCTGAAGTCAGAAAAGCCTTACGCATCAGAAAAATTCCTCGACCGACTCATGCGGCCGATGCTTTAGCGGTGGCTATTTGTCACTGGCAAGAAACTAGAAAAAAATGATAGAATATTATTTAGGAAGGGGGTGAATCATAAAACCGAATGGCTAATACTAAATTAGGTACCATTACCCACTATTACGATAAAATTGGCGTGGGTGTAGTTGATGTCCTAGCTCCAATTAAGGTGGGTGATAAAGTCAAAATCACTGGCAGTAATGAATTTGAACAGGAAATTACTTCAATGCAGATAGAACACGAGAATATTGACACCGCCAAAAAGGGTGATCAGGTTGGTCTTAAAATTGACCAGTCAGTCAAAGAAGGAGACGAACTTTATAAAATAAAGTAGGTTAAGATGGATTGGCAACTAGCCCCCGAACTTCATCGAAGGGTTAAAAAATTAGTCAAAGCCCTTCAGTTTTCTCATATTGATTCGAAGAAAATCGTGGCTTTTCGAAGTTATGGTTCTAAATCAAGAGCCAGAGCCAGAATTTGGAGTTTACCTAGAATCTGGCAAAAAGCCCTCAAAGTTGAACCCCATTACTGCTTAGAAGTTCTTTCGGAAAAATTTGATAATCTTTCAAACAAAGATCAAGATAAAATCTTGATTCACGAACTCCTTCATATTCCCAAAACCTTTTCTGGTGCCCTCCTTTCCCATCGAGGTCGAAAAAGAAGAATTGACAACCGAACCGTAGATAAGTTATATAAGGCTATCAATGCTCATTATTCACGGCGATAATCAGGTTGAAAGTCGGCAATTTTTAAGCTCTCAAATAAAAAGTGCCAAAGCCAGGGATAAAGAAATCATTCATTTAGAAGGCAAGAACCTAGATTTGGAAGCAATCCAAACAGTTTTGGGAACAAAATCACTTCTAGGTAGAGAGAGCTTAATCGTGATTGAGAATTTACTGGTCAAAACAGCTTCAAAATCAATAATTGATTATTTAAATAAAACCGCTCCCCAAAACTTGATTATTTGGGAGGAAAAAGAGCTCAGTCAGGCAAAATTAAAGCAAATCAGAGCTAAAGCTCAACTTTTTAAATTACCAACCATTATCTTCAAATTCTTAGATTCAGTTATTCCTGGTAACAGTCGGTTTTCTCTTCAGTTTTTAAGACAAGCCATCAATCAATCTTCAGCCGAGGGCGTTTTTTACATGCTTGCTAGGCAGGTTCGTTATTTGATTATCGCTAACCAACTAGATAAGGAAGGTTTAACTGGTCTTCATCCTTTTCAAGTCCAAAAAATAGCCAGCCAGGCGAAAAAATTTAAATTAGGCGAGCTTTTAACCATCCACCGAAAACTGCTTTACATTGACTGGCAGCAAAAAACCGGTCAGGCACCCATGGATTTAGCTGGTCAGCTTGACCTTTTAATCGCTTCTCTCTAGAATGGAAGTATGGCTGTCCAAAGTTTATTTGGAACTAGTGGTATTAGAGGAGAAGGCGAGAAGCTTTTTACCAATCAATTTTGTTTTGATATCGGTCGAGCTTTTGCTCAATTCCTTGATAAATATAGCCAGAGAGGTCCTGTGGCCGTGGGGATGGATCCCCGTGGTTCCAGCCCAAGAATTTTGGAAGCCCTTGAGGTTGGCTTGAATGAGGTTGGCCGTCAGGTAGTTGATCAGGGATCGGTGCCGGTACCAGCGATGAATTGGGTTCTAAAAATAGCTCCTTATGCCGGTAGTGTGATGGTTACTGGTAGTCATATTGCTGCTGATCTTAATGGTCTCAAATTTTTTGCCTTCAAAGAGGAAATCTCCAAGAAACACGAAAAGGAAATCAGTGAAATTTACCATCAAATCAAAAGTAAAGTTAAGTATCAAAGAAAAAAACCCGTGGTTGAGGAAGAAGAAAGAGCTGGTGAATCCTACCAGGAAATGCTTGTTAATTTAGCCGATGCTCCTTACCCTAAATGGAAAATGGTAGTGGTTGACCCGGGTAATGGCAGTCAATCCGACACCATGCCTCAAGTGTTAGCCAGACTGGGTATTGCAGTCAAGGAAATAAATGCTTCAATTCAGGGTGATTTTATCTCCAGAGATACGGAAACAGAAGATGTTCTAAAAGATTTGCAAACATTAGTAAAAAAAGAAAAGGCGGATTTGGCTATTGCCTTTGATTATGACGGCGACCGGGTAATTTTTATTGATGAAAAGGGCAGATTTATCCCTGGCGATTATACTGGTTCTCTAATAGCTCAAGATTCTGAAACGCCAGTGATTATTACTCCAACAAACACTTCCCAAGTAGTTGATTATCTAAAAAAACCAGTTATTCGGACTCGGGTTGGTTCGCCTTTTGTGGTTGAAGCCATGAAAAAAAATAAGGCGACTTTTGGGTTTGAGGCCAATGGGGGTGGTATTTCAGCCGAAATCATGATGAGTCGCGATGGTGGCTCAACCGCTATCAAAATGCTCAATTTGCTTAAAAAACACCAGGGAACTTTAAGCAGTTTGGTTGATACTTTACCTAGGTTTTATCTTCACAGATTGAAGGTTGACTGTCCCCGCAAATTTAATCAGGTTATAATTAGAAAAGCAAAAGCAGAATTTAAGGGAGTCAAAATTGAGGAGATCGACGGACTAAAGATTTGGCTTGATAAGAATGCCTGGATTCTTTTCCGTCCTTCAAGCAACGCACCCGAATTTCGAGTTTTTGCTGAGGCTAAAGACAAGAATCAAGTGAAAAAACTAGCAGAGAAAGGGATTGAATTTGTTAAAAAAGCGATTAAATAAGAAAATGAAAACTTTGGATAATCCAGAAGAAATCAGAAAACTAGATAAAAGCTCAGTTTTTGATTCCATCATTCTTTTTCCTGATCAGATGGAACAAGCCTGGCAGGAAGTCAGCAAAATAAAAATTCCTTTAGAAAAGTTTAAAGAAGTTAAAAATATTATTGTTACCGGTATGGGCGGTTCAGCTTTAGGAGCGAGAATAATTGACTCCTTAAATTTTGAAGTTTTAGACGTACCCATGGAAATAATCAACGGTTACCATCTGCCTGCCTACGCTAACCAAGGAACCTTAGCGATTATCTCAAGTTATTCTGGCAATACTGAAGAAACCTTATCTTGTCTTGATGAAGCTATTAGGCAAAAATGTCAGCTTTTCGCGATTACCAACGGTGGTCGATTAGCTGAATTAGCCAAAGACAAAGGAATCCCAGCCTATATCTTTAAATCCAGATACAATCCTTCTGGCCAGCCTCGATTAGGACTAGGGTATTCGATCACAGCTCAATTAGCCTTGCTTTCAAGGTTAAAATTTCTTCGCCTAACCGAAGCCCAGATAACCGAAGTAATTCATTATCTCAATCAAATCAGAGATAATTTATTAATTGATTCACCAACAGAGAAAAATGAGGCCAAAAAGGTCGCCAGCGACTTTAAAGAAAAAATTATTATTGTTGTTTCCGGCGAGCATTTGATTGGCGCCGCTCATACCTTCAAAAACATGCTTAATGAAAATAGTAAAACTTTTGCTGTTAGATTCAGTTTACCGGAATTAAACCACCATTTATTAGAAGGATTAGCTTTTCCAAAAGAAAACAGCGAAGTTGTCAAGGTTATGTTTTTAGAATCAGAAGTCTATGATGAAGAAATTAAGAAAAGAATTAAAGTAACTAAAGAGGTTCTCAAGGAGAACAAAATTCCTTATGGTTCCTTGCTTTTGAAAGGAAGAACAAGGTTAATTCAAGCTTTTGAAACCGTTTATCTTGGCAGTCTTATTAGTTATTATTTAGCCA
Source organism: uncultured Gammaproteobacteria bacterium (assembly GCA_964653685.1). Taxonomy (GTDB): domain Bacteria; phylum Patescibacteriota; class Microgenomatia; order PFEM01; family JAHIFH01; genus DATKWU01. The sequence continues at coordinate 15,119 of CAZZHA010000010.1, read as the reverse complement.
TTTTGAACAAGGTTGATCCAGCCACGATTCCCTGGGTTGATTTTTTTAAAAAAGAATTGGAAAAAGTCTGAATAAAAACTGCCCATGAAGAAAAAAGATAAAAATCTGCTCTGGTTTAATGAGGTTGATAAAGATGACATAAATTTGGTGGGTGGTAAGGGTGCTAATCTTGGCGAAATGGCTTCGATTGATCTGCCAGTACCTAATGGTTTTATTGTCACCGCCAGTGCTTATTTTCAATTCCTCAAAGAAAATAATTTAGAGAAAGAAATAAAAAAAGCCTACCAACTGGTTGATTTAGAAAGACCGGAAACGGTTGATCAAGTTTCTAAAAAAATCAAACCTAAGATTGAAAAAGCAAAAATTTCTGAGGAGTTAGCCAAAGAAATAGTTTTTGCCTACGCTAAATTAGGCGGTATTTTTAAAGACAGTTATGTGGCAATTCGTTCTTCAGCCACGGCTGAGGATTTACCGACCGCTTCTTTTGCTGGTCAGCAAGAAACCTTTTTGAATGTTAAAGGAGAAACCAATGTCGTCTATCGAGTCAGGGATTGTTGGGCCTCTTTGTTTGAACCAAGATCAATTTTCTACCGGGAACAAAATAAATTCGATCACCTTAAAGTCGGCATCGCGGTGGTGGTTCAAAAAATGATTGGTAGTGATATTTCTGGTGTAATGTTTACCATTAATCCGGTTACTAACGAAAAAAATCGAATTGTCATCGAAGCCATCTATGGTCTAGGTGAATTAATTGTTCAAGGAAAAGTAATTCCTGATAACTATGTTGTTAACAGGAATAATTTAGATATTATTACTCGAGATATTAATAAACAAACAATTCAATTAACTAAAGTAGGTACTTTAAATAAACAAACTGAAGTTCCCAGAAAATTACAAGCTAAAAGAAAGCTCAATGATAAACAAATAATTGAGCTAGCTAAATTGGGTAAAAAAATCCATCAACATTATTTCTTTCCTCAAGATATTGAATGGGTTTTGATTAAAAATAAATTCTTTATTGTTCAAACAAGACCAGTAACCACCATTAAAGAAGAAAAGCCAAAAGAAAAAATTAAAGAAGAAGTAAAAAGAAAACCAATCCTCAAGGGCATTGCCGCCAGTCCAGGTATGGCTTCAGGCCCAGCCAAGATTATCAAATCATCTAAAGAGATTAACAAAATCGCTTCAGGTGAAATTCTGGTGACAGCCATGACTACGCCTGATTTTGTCCCCGCTATGAAAAAAGCGGTGGCCATTGTGACTGATAAGGGTGGCCAAACTTCCCACGCGGCCATTGTTAGTCGTGAATTAGGTGTTCCTTGTGTTGTTGGTACCAAAGAAGCCACCAAAAAATTAAAAACTGGTCAAGTCTTTACGGTTAATGGTAGTAATGGTGAAATCTATCAAGGCGGTTATCTTAACCAAACTCAATCTTCGCTTGAACCTAAAAAAGAACCAAAGAAAGCCTATCAACAAGCCTTAAAAACAGCTACTAAAATTTACGTTAATCTAGGTGAACCCCAATTAGCCGGAAAGATAGCGACAAGAAATGTTGATGGGGTTGGTCTTTTGAGAGCCGAATTTATGATGGCCCAGCTTGGCACTCACCCTAAAAAGATAATCAAAGATAAAAAGCAAAAAGATTTTATCAATAAGATCAGCGATGACATCAGCCAGATTTGCCACGCTTTTTATCCTCGGCCAGTGGTTTATCGAGCGACTGATTTTAAAACTAATGAATACCGCAATTTAATTGGAGGTAAAGTCTACGAACCAGAAGAAGAAAATCCTTTACTAGGTTACCGGGGTGCCTTTCGTTATATCAGTGATGAAGCTGTCTTTGAAATGGAGTTAGAAGCGATTAAACAAGTCAGAAAAAAAAGAAGTCTTGATAACCTTTGGTTAATGATTCCTTTTGTTCGAACACCAGATGAACTCAAAAAAGTAAAAAAGATTATTGTTGCCAACGGTTTATCTAGAAGTCCAAGCTTTCAACTCTGGTTAATGGTCGAAATTCCCTCAAACGTTATTCTCCTTGAAGAGTTTATCAAAGTGGGCATCGACGGCATTTCTATTGGCTCAAACGATCTGACGATGCTTCTTTTAGGCGTCGACCGAGACAGCGCCGAACTGGCTCAAGCTTTTAATGAACAAGATCCGGCCGTCAGTTGGGCTTTGGAAAAAGCAATTAAAACCTGCCAAAAAAACAAAATAACGAGCTCAATCTGTGGTCAAGCTCCATCAGTCTATCCTGATTTGGTAGAAAACCTGATTAAATGGGGAATTACCAGCATTTCCGTTAATCCAGATGCGATTGAAAGAACCAGGGAATTAGTTTACGAAGCTGAAAAAAGATTAGTAAGAAAATAATCAAAAAATAGAAGAAAAATGGCTAAAATAAAAACAATCCAAGCCAGAGAAATTCTTGATTCCCGAGGCAATCCTACTGTCGAAACAACCGTCATCCTCGATGACGATTCTCAGGCTGTTAATTCGGTGCCTTCAGGTGCTTCTCGAGGTAAATATGAGGCTCTTGAACTCAGAGATGGTGATTCTAAACGGTATCAGGGTATGGGCGTTCTAACCGCTGTTAATAATGTTAATACGATTATTGCTCCCAAACTCAAGGGAAAGGAAGCAACCGAGCAAATCAAAATAGACAAGCTCTTAATTGAACTCGATGGTACTCCCAATAAATCTAAGTTAGGCGCCAATGCCATTCTTAGTGTTTCCCAAGGTATTATTGAAGCCGCTGCAACAAGTAAAAAGATACCTACCTACCAATATATTAATTCTCTTTATGGCTTTAAAGAAACCCAAAAATTGCCTGGTCCAACCTTTAATTTAATTAATGGTGGTAAACACGGGGCTGGTAATCTTGAGTTTCAGGAATTTCACATCATCCCCTCAACCTCTAAAACCTACAGTGAGGCTTTAAGAACGGCGGAAGAAATTTATCAAACGTTGGAGGAGGTTTTAGTTAGTCATGGTGCGATTCACAGTGTTGGCGATGAGGGTGGTTATGCGCCTAATCTTTTCACCAATGCCGACGCTTTAGAACTTTTGGTTAGTGCCATTAAAAAAGCTGATTATGTTCTTAATCGTGACGTTTTTCTGGGTTTAGATGTGGCGGCTGATTCCTTTTACAAAGACGACAAATACCAAATAAAAGACCGCACGATGCCTATGCAAGTTGACGATTTGATTGTCTTTTACGAAGAACTTAATCAACAATATCCTTTGTTTTCTCTAGAGGATGGTTTTTATGAAGATGATTGGGAAGGTTGGGTTAAAATCACCCAATCCCTTACTAAAACAATCATTGTGGGCGATGATCTTTTAGCGACTAACAAAGAACGAGTGAGAGAAGCGATTAAAAAGAAAGCTTGTAATGGTATTCTGGTTAAACCCAATCAAATTGGGACAATATCAGAAACAATCTACGTTATTACGGAAGCCCGTGAAGCTGGATGGAAAATTATTGTTTCTCATCGAAGCGGTGAAACCAACGAAGATTTTATTGCTGATTTTGCGGTTGGGGTTAACGCTGATTTTACTAAGTTTGGCGCGCCGGCCCGAGGCGAAAGAGTGGCTAAATATAATCGCTTATTAGCAATTGAAAGTGAGATTAAAGAAAAATGAATGGTTTTAAATCAACCAGGCCAAAGTCAGTAGTTTTAATTATTATGGATGGTTGGGGAATGACTTCTGAAACTAGAGGTAACGCGATCGCCTTAGCCAAAACGCCTAACTTTGATCGTTTTTGGGCGGTCTATCCCCGAACTTTATTAGATGCTTCCGGAGAAGCGGTCGGTCTGCCTAAAGGTGATGATGGTAATTCAGAAACAGGCCATTTAAATATTGGTGCTGGCGGGATTGTTTTTCAGGAATTACCTGTAATTAATCTTGCCATTGCTGACAGTTCCTTTTCTACTAACCCTGCTTTTCTCGAGGCAGTTAATCACGTCAAAAAACAAAGTTCCCAACTCCACCTGATGGGTTTGCTGGGAGCAGGTGGTGTCCATTCCAGTATGGCTCATATTTTTGCTCTTCTTAAATTAGCTAAAAATCAGAATCTTAATCAAGTTTATCTTCATCTTTTCACTGATGGTCGTGATTCACCACCAACTGCTGCCTCAATTTACATTAACCAGCTTCAGACAGAAATAGAAAAAATTGGCATCGGTAAAATTGCTTCAGTCATGGGCCGCTATTTTGCCATGGATCGTGATCAACGTTGGGAAAGAACGGAAAAAGCCTACAACGCTCTTGTCCTGGGAGAAGGCGCCAAATTCAAATCAGCGATTGAAGGCATTAACGCTTCCTATCAGGCTGATAAAACTGATGAATTCATTGAACCGTTTCTGGTTTTAGATGAAAACAAAACTAATTTTATCAAAGACAATGATGGCGTTATCTTCTTTAATTTTCGAATTGATCGACCTCGTCAACTAACTAGAGCCTTTGTTCTGCCTGATTTCGAAAGATTGGTAATCAAAAAAACTGCTTTTGACCCTTATGCAGAAAAATATGGTGTCAAACAATATCATCCGCCTCAAACAAAAACAACCACTTTTCAAAGAAAAAAAATCCTCCAGAATCTTTTTTTTGTGACCATGACTGAATATGAACCCGATATGCCGGTTAAGGTTGCTTTTATTCCTGAAAAAGTCAAAATGCCCCTTGGTCGAGTTTTAGCTGAAAAAAACTTAAGACAATTTCATCTGGCTGAAACAGAAAAGGAACGTCACGTTACCTACTTTTTCAACGGCCGGCGTGAAAGACCATTTTTAGGTGAAGACCGAGCGGAGATTCCCTCGCCTAAAGTCAAAACCTATGATCTTCAACCAGAAATGTCTGCCTATGGAGTCACCGAAGAACTACTGAAGAGAATTAAAACTGGCTTTTATGATTTTATTATCGTCAACTACGCTAATCCCGATATGGTTGGCCATACTGGTGTTTTAGAGGCTGGGATTAAAGCCTGTGAAGTAGTTGATGATTGTATTGGCAAAATTGCCCAAACAGTCTTCAATCTCGATGGTGTCTGTTTAATTACTGCCGACCACGGTAACGTAGAGGAAATGATTGATTTGGAAACAAACAAACCGGATACAAAACACTCCACCAACCCGGTCCCTTTCATTGTTCTCCATAAGAAGTTTAATCAAGGCGGTCGAGTTTTACCCAGAGGTATTTTAGCTGATATCGCTCCCACCATTCTTGGACTTTTGCAGATTGAAAAGCCAGGTTTAATGACCGGCAGGAATTTGCTTGAAATGTTATGAAACCAAAAATCATTAGCGTTAAACAAAAAAAACTGAAAGTCGAACCTAATCTAATTGATTACCAAAAAATCTACAATCATTTTGATTGGCAAGAAGCCGAAAAAGAACTGGAATGGTTTCCTCAAAAGAAATTAAATGCCGCCTACAATGCGGTTGATCGTCATCTGAAAGGCCCGAGAAAAAATAAAGTCGCCCTTTATTGGCAAGGAGAAAACGGTCAAAAACAAAAATATACTTTTAGAGAGTTAAGCCAATTGTCAAACCAGTTTGGTAATGTTCTCAAGAAACTGGGAGTTAAAAAAGGCGAACGAGTTTTTTTCTTTCTGCCCCGAGTGCCCGAACTTTACTTTGGTTTTTTAGGCACCTTGAAAATTGGCGCCATTGCTGGGACTCTTTTCTCGGCTTTTGGACCCCAAGCTCTGCTTGATCGCCTTCAAAACTCGGACACCAAAGTTTTGGTCACTAACAAAGAACTTTACCAACGGGTGGCGAAAATCGAAAAGCAAACCAGTCTTAAAAAGATTCTTCTGATTGATACCGAGACTAAACAAAAAAAAGGCAAATATCCGCTTTCCGAATTAATCAAAAAGGCTTCCAATAAATTAAGATGTGCTCATATGGACCCAACTGAACCGGCTTTCATGCTTTATACTTCAGGGACAACCGGTAAACCTAAAGGTGTTGTTCACCACCATCTCGCCATTCTTCAGGAACACTTGACAGCCAAATGGGTTTTGGATTTAAAAGAGGATGACGTTTATTGGTGCACGGCTGACCCTGGCTGGGTCACTGGCATCGCCTATGAAATCTTAGGTTCGTGGTCAAATGGAGCTTCGACTCTAGTTTATGAAGGTCGTTTTGATCCAGCTCAATGGTATCAACTTATTCAAGATTATAAAGTCACTGTTTGGTATACGGCACCAACCGCCATCCGGATGCTCGCCGCCAAAGACTCAAAAATTGTTAAAAAATATGATTTGTCTTCTCTTCGTCATTTAGCTTCAGTAGGCGAGCCCTTAAATCCAGAAGCGGTCTACTGGGGTTTAAAAGCCTTTGGTTTACCTTTTCATGATAATTGGTGGCAAACCGAAACCGGAGGCATTTTGATTGCCAACTATCCCAGTCTTACCATTAGACCAGGTTCAATGGGCAAGCCCGTTCCTGGAATCAAAGCCGCGATTGTCAATGATCAAGGCAAGAAAATCGATACTAAAAAAATTGGCAATTTAGCCATCAAACCAACCTGGCCTTCAATGATGACCAAGGTTTGGCGCCGACCCAAGAAATATAAGAGCTATTTTGTCAATGGCTGGTATCTTAGCGGTGATTTAGCTTATAAAGATAAAGATAATTATTTCTGGTTTGTCGGTCGAGCTGACGATGTGATTAAAACCTCAGGTGAAAGAGTTGGTCCTTTTGAAGTTGAATCAGCTTTAGTCGCCCATCCAGCTGTAGCGGAAGCTGGGGTGATTGGTAAACCTGATCCTCTTCGGGGCGAGATAATCAAGGCCTTTGTCAGTCTAAAACCCGGCCACAGGGGCTCTGAGAGCCTTAAAAAGGCTATCCAGAGCTTTGTTAGGAAAGAATTGGCTGGACACGCCTATCCAAGAGAAATTGAGTTTATAGACAGGCTGCCCAAAACTAGGTCAGGTAAGATTGTTAGGCGCTTACTCAAAGCCAAAGAACTAGGCTTGCCAACAGGTGATGTTTCTACTTTGGAGGAATTTTAAAATGAAACAATTCCTAATGGGTAATTATATTTTAGCCCAAGCAGCTAAAGAAGCTGGAGCTAAAGTGATGTTTGGTTATCCAATTACACCGGCCTCTGAAATCTTGGAAAAATGGACTGATTTTTGTGCCGAAGATAAAAATCTTGCCTATCTTCAAGCTGAAGATGAAATGGCGGCTGGTTTTGGCACCATTGGCGCTTGTTTGGCCGGTATACCAGCCTTTACGGCCACGGCTGGTCCAGGTAATGTTCTAATGCAAGATGCCTTTTCCATGGCTGAAGCCTTAAGAATTCCAACTGTAGCCATGATTATGCAAAGAGGTGGTCTTTCCACTTCAACCGTCATCTACTCTCAAGAAGAAGTCAGGCTAACTTGTTTTGGCGGTAATGGTGAAGGCTTTAGGGTGGTTTACTCAACCGCCAATCTCCAGGAACTCTATGATTATACTTTCAAAGCTTTTAAGATTGCCTGGAAATATCGTTGGCCGACTTTTATCTTAGCTGACGGCTATCAGGGAAAAATGATGGGTCTCGTGGAAATGGAAAAAAAGAATAAACAATTACTGACCGAGCCTCTTTTGAAAAAGAATGTTAATCTCAGAAATTGCTACAACCTTGAAGAAGAGATTGGAGCAATTATTAATGATTATCGCCAAGAATATCAAAAAGTTCGTTCTCAAATCGAAGAGCACGAAGATTACCAACTAGGGGACGCAAAAATCATTCTCATCGCTCACGGTATTGTCGCAACTGCCACCAAAGCCGCCGTTGATTTACTTCGAAAAGACAAAATTCCGGTTGGTCTTTTTCGACCCATTACCTTGAGACCTTTTCCTGCTCATGCCGCAATTCAGGCTCTAGAAAAGGCAGAAAAAATTGTTGTTTTAGAATCGGCTGAAGGTCAATTAGCCAATCTTTTGAAAGACGAAGTTAAGATTCCTTTTCCTTTAATTGAATATTATAAACCAGCTGTGGGTTTTGCCCCAGAGGAGATTTATGAAGAAATCGCCAAAATTTCCTAATTGTTTTAAAGTCGAATCAAAACCCCATAAGTTCTGCCCAGGGTGTGGTCATTCAATTGTTTTGAATATGTTAGGTCAGGTGATTGATGAATTAGGTATTGCCGAAAAAACGGTTTTTATGATTGATATTGGTTGTTCTCTTCTAGCCTGGGATTTTTTTGATCTCGCTTCAACTCAAACTCATCATGGTCGAACCATCCCCACGGCAGTCGGTTTTAAATTAGCTGATCCTCAAAAGATTGTGATTGCCTACGTGGGTGATGGTGGCGCTTACGCCATTGGTTTACAACACACTCTCACCGCTTGCTTAAGAAATAATCCAATCACCACCATTGTGGTTAACAACACCCTTTACGCCATGACTGGCGGTCAGATGGCGCCAACTACAACTGAGGGCGAGATTACGACCACCACGCCAACAGGCAAAAATAATAAGATTCTAGGAAAAACTCTTCACGGTCCAGAGGTTCTTTCCTGGATAAAAGACAAAGACGCTTACCTGGCTCGGGGAAGCAGTAACCAACCTCTAGTTCTTAAAAATTATTTAAAAAAAGCAATTGAAACTCAGCTAAAAGGAAATTTCTCGCTTGTCGAGGCTTTAGCCGCTTGTCCGACTAATTGGCGGACTAAAGCTCGAGAAACGATTAAAAGAATGGAAGAATTAGAAAAAATTTTTAAACTAGGAGAAATTTAATGAAAATTCTAATTGCCGGTGAAGGTGGTCAGGGAGTTCAAACAGTTGCCAAAATTCTCGCCCAATCAGCCTTTACTGAAGGTCAAGAAGTCACCTATATTCCTAATTTTGGGGTTGAGCAAAGAGGTGGTCTTTCGATTGCTTTTGTGATTATTGATTCAAAGCCAATCGCTTACCCCAAATTTAAAACCGCTGATGTTTTGGCAATTCTTACAGAAAAAGCCATGTCCCGAGTTAAAAACTATCAAGGCAAGCAAACCAAGATTTTAAAAAACAGCTCGAACCTTGCTTTGTTAGAAGAACTGGTTAAAGAAACTAAAATTATTAAACTGACTACCCTTAAGATGATTACCGAAAAAATCTTAGGAAATAAACTGAAAAAATGAAGGATTTTCAACCCAAATCAACTAAAGTTAAAAAAGGTAATTGGACTGTTTTTAAAGGCTTGTGCAAGGGTTGTGGCCTCTGTTTGCTCAAATGTCCTAATCAAGCTTTGATTTTTGGTCAAGATAAAGGCATCGCCAATCAACCAGTTCCCAAAGTCCTTGCCAATAAATGTAATTTGTGTCAAACTTGTGAAGTTAATTGTCCTGAACGGGCAATCAGAGTCGATAAAAAATAATTAACATGTTTAATTTAGAACACCTAATTTTGACCACTGGTTACCTAGGTCTGTTTTTTATTATTTTTGCTGAATCAGGTTTGCTTTTTGGTTTTTTCTTTCCAGGTGACAGTCTTTTGATTACGGCCGGTTTACTCGCCTCGCGTGGTTATCTGGACATTAAACTATTAATTTTAGTGACAATCGCAGCCGCCATCTTAGGCGATACGGTTGGTTATTGGTTTGGTAGGAAAGCTGGACCAAAAATCTTTAAAAGAGAAGATTCTTTGCTTTTTCATAAAAAAAATATTATTAAAGCCAATGAGTTTTACAAAAAACACGGTGGCAAAACCATTGTGCTGGCTCGATTTATACCTTTTATCCGAACCTTCGCGCCAATTGTTGCTGGTGTTGGCGAAATGGATTACTTTCGTTTCTTAAGCTTTAATATTTTTGGGGGAATTTTTTGGGTTCTGGTAACTTCGCTAGCTGGTTATATTCTTGGCAATACGATTCCCAATATAGACCAATATTTCCTTTTTATTATTCTGGCCGTAATTTTGGTCACCATCTTACCAGGAGCAATTCATTTCTGGCGAGATTACCGCCAGCCGGTTTGGGCAAAAGTCAAAGAGAAAATCGGGAAGTTTTAAAACCTTCTAATAATTCCGACTACTTTCCCTTGAATCATAACTTTCTTTGCAAAGATAGGCGACATGGCGGCATTAGCCGGTTCTAAACGAACCCGAGTCGCTTCTTTAAAAAAGCGCTTCAAAGTAGCAAAACCATTTTCCAATAAAGCCACCACAATATCACCGTTTTTAGCGGTTTCCTGTTCTTCAATCACCACGTAATCGCCATCCAGAATACCTTCGTCAATCATTGACTCGCCTTTAACCTGAAGAACAAAAGCCCGCTTTTTACCGGTTAAGAGAGAAGGGGAAACATGAGCTAAAGCGTTGGGATCAGTAAAAGGTTCAATTGGTTTACCAGCGGCAATAAAACCTAAGATTGGTAATTCAATTCCTTTAGTTAATTGACCAAGTTTTTTATTAATCAATTCAATTCCCCGAACCGAACCTTCATAGCGTTTAATCACCTCTTTTTTCTCCATAGCCGCTAAATGCTCGTGAACCGTGGCCAAAGAAGAAACGTTAATCGCTTCAGCAATTTCCGTTAAAGTCGGCGAATAACCATTTTTCTGAATATATTGGGAAATAAAATCAAGAATTTGTTTTTGGCGTTTGTAAAGAGTGACTGGCATCTACCCTAACAATACCCGAAGAAAAAAACCTTGTCAAGAGGGAAAATAAGACACGAGCTGGGGAGAGATTGGATGAAAGGGTTCTAGAAACCCTGTGATGATTTCACCCGATTTTTCTCTCCCCAGCTATCTCAGCCTCCTTCTGCTAAATCTGTCCTTCCTGTTTTGCAATCATGCTTTGGGAAGCATGATTCACAGAACGGCAGATAGCATCGACTGCAAGCACAAGTTGGCTCATTATCGCAACGAACCAACTTTCCCGGGTTTGGGGACATAGACTTTCCCATACACTTTCCTTTTGGCTTACCTGGTTTCGACGGCCTCAAGGATATCCTATACTTACCCGGCGGCTTGCCAATCGTACCGCACGTACATTTCGGCGCGAGCTTCATTTTCCTCGTCTCCTCTCTTTTTCTAACTGCTAACATCCATTTTATATGTCCTAACAGCGCCTTTGCTGGGATTGTCAGTAAAAATGAAAAGAGCGAGTTTTCTGGGTCTAATTTTAATCTTTTTTCTGGTTTTTGTCAAAATATTCTGGATTTTGTTTTTCTTGATGTTAAAGATGTTAAAATAGAAAAGATGAAGAAATTAATTATTTCCTTGATATTTATATTTTTTTTCTTTTTTTCTTCATCTTTAGTTTTGGCTTCTGAAGAATTTGAAACCTCCTATCAAGTCCGTTACCAGGTTAATCCCAATGGCCTGACTCAGGTCACCCAGAATATTTCTTTAACCAATAAACTCTCTAATGTCTATGCCACCCAATACTCTCTTTTCTTCCAAACTAGTCAGATTGAAAATATTAAGGCGAGAGATGATCTCGGCCCTTTAGAAATTGATCTTAAACAAACCTCTGATTCAACCGAAATCAATCTTAAATTCAATCAAGAAGTGGTTGGCACTGGCAAGACGCTTGACTTCACTGTTTCTTATGATGCCCCTGATTTAGTTGATAAGACTGGCCAAGTCTGGGAAGTTTCGGTACCTAAATTAGCTAATGCCGCCGAAATGAATGATTATCAGCTCCAATTAGCGGTTCCGACCAGTTTTGGGGCGACTGCCTATATCAGCCCTCAACCGATTTCGATTAGCTTGGAAGAAAATTTTCAAGTTTTTAGTTTTACTAAAAACCAATTGGTTCAATCAAGTGTCAGTGCTGCTTTTGGTCAATTTCAGGTTTTTGATTTTATCTTTGATTATCACCTTAAAAATGACCGTCTCACTCCAGTGACTACGGAAATTGCCTTGCCTCCAGATACAGCCTATCAAAAAGTCTATTATGAATCGCTCGAGCCAAAACCAACTAATGTTCGGGTGGATGAGGATGGTAACTGGCTGGCCAATTACGCCTTATCAGGTAACCAGAAATTAAACATTCAAGCTACAGGGCAAGTAAAAGTCTTTTCTCAACCCCAAAAGAATTTCCCAACCACTAGTCAAGAAACTCTCCAAAAAAATCTCCAAGAACAAGAATACTGGCCAGTCAATTATCTAGAAATAAAAGAGATTACCAGTCAATTAAAGTCAATTGAAGACGTTTATGATTTTGTGGTTGATTACCTGGGCTATGATTTTGACCAAGTCAAAGAAGGCACCGAAAGAAAAGGAGCTTTGGCTGCCTTAGAAGAACCTGACCAATCAATTTGTATGGAATTTACTGATCTTTTTGTCAGCTTAGCCCGGACTCTAGGCATTCCAGCCAGAGAGATTAATGGCTATGCCTACACCACCAATCCTAAACTCCGACCTTTGAGTCTAGTCGCTGATGTCCTCCATTCCTGGCCAGAATATTGGGATGACGAAAAAAAGATTTGGGTGCCAGTTGATCCGACTTGGGAAAAAACAACTGGCGGTGTCGATTTCTTTCATAAGGCTGATTTGAACCACTTTGCTTTTGTTATCCATGGGGTTGATAGTCAATTGCCTGCACCCGCCGGTTCCTATCGAACCCAAGAAGATGGCGGCAAAAATATTCAAATCAGCTTTGGTAAATTCAAAGAGCTGCCTGATAGTAAAATAGAAGTAGAGTTTGCTCTTCCCAAATCTATTTTTGCTGGTCTGAAAACAAAAGGAAATATTATTATCCATAACTTAGGACCAACGGCCATCTATCACTTGCCGACTAATGTCTCTGGAGAGGGGATTACCATTAATTTTGCCTCCTCTGACGAATCGGCTCTCATTCCTCCCTTTGCCAAGCAAGAGATTCCCATTGAAGTTTATAGCAAAAACTGGTTTGAAGTTGGCTCAGCAAAAATTAATCTTTCTCTTGATAGTCAAAAATATAACCAAACAATAAAAATTAAATCATTTATCTGGCAGGGAGTTCTGCCAGTCATTGGGGGGTTAATTCTCCTAACCGCTATCTCGCTGGCCATCTTTAAATTGACATCAAGAAAATTACGTGGTACAAAAAAACTAGAATGAAAAAGGTTATTCGTTCTTTTGTCATCAATCTGGCTGCCATTATTATTATTAGTCAGTCGGTTGAGGGTTTTATTGTCTCTGGAGGCTACCAAGGTCTCCTTTTTACAGCGGCTGTCTTGACTGGCATTAATTTAGCCATCAAGCCCTTAATCAAACTTCTTCTCTTGCCTATTAATCTTATTACTTTAGGGGCTTTTCGTTGGGTAGCTAATGTTTTTAGTCTCTATTTAGTTACTCTGCTGGTCCCTTATCTGGAAATCATTGGTTTCGCTTTTCCTGGTTATGCCTACCAGGGATTTATTATTCCTGAAATGTATCTTGCTAAAATTTGGGTTATTGCTATCTCTTCTTTTTTCATTAGTTTAATAACCACCTTCCTTTTTTGGCTTTTTTAACCAGCAGTGCTATAATTCCAACAGATCATTGATGAACAATTTCTTAACCATTCTCCAAATAGTTTTTTCAATTGGCTTGATTACGACGATTCTCTTACAAGCTCGGGGGACTGGCTTAGGCAATTTATTTGGTGGGGCTGGTGGTGAATCCTATCGATCAAAAAGAGGGGTCGAAAAGATTCTCTTTTTGACCACAATTGGTCTGGCTATCGGCTTTCTACTCATCTCTGTTGTTAATATCTTTGCTCAATGAGGATTGCTAAACCTCGTTATTACGTTCGCTTAATCCGCGCCTTTTGGCAAAAGCACCGCCGCATCATTCTCATTTCCTTGACAGTAACTATCTTAACTGCCTTTTTTCTCCCTAAACTAATCAGTTTAAACCCCATTAAGCGCCAGGAAAAAATTGGGCTAGCCGGCAGATACAATTTAACCAATCTTCCTTATGAAATTACCAGTTTAATCAGTTATGGTTTAACGATTCCTTTACCAGATGGGTCAGTCGAACCAGGTTTAGCTGAGTCTTGGGAAGTTCGTGAAAATGGTAAAATTTATATTTTTGCCCTTAAAGAAAACGTCCGCTGGCATGATGGCAGTGAAGTCTTAGCCAAGGATATTAATTACAATTTCAGTGATGTCAGCGTTACCGTTCTTGATGACCACCACATCAAATTTGAATTAAAAGAATCTTTTTCTCCTTTCCCGGCTGTTGTCTCCCGGCCGGTTTTCAAAAATAATCTGATTGGCTTAGGTGATTATAAAACAAAGAAAATCGAAAGGAGCGGCCAAATAATCAGAAAATTAATTCTGGTACCAGCCAAAGACCGTTCAAAACCCAATCTTATCTTCCATTTTTTTCCTAATGAGGAATCAGCCAAAACCGGCTACAAACTAGGCGAGGTTGATTATCTCGAAGAAATTCTGATCCCAGGTGAATTGGAAAACTGGAGTAATACTAAGATTGAGAAAGGTGTTAAATATGATCGCTATACCGCTCTTTTTTTCAATACCCAATTAGACAAATTCGCTGATAAACCGATTCGTCAAGCTCTGGCCTATGCGATTGAAAAAAGATGGGAACCGAGAGCTTTAGGTTCTTATAACCCAGATTCTTGGGCTTACAACAGCACCGTCAAACCCTATGATAAAGATTTAGAAAACGCTAGAACTTTACTAGGCCAGGATGGAGAAGAAATCATTAAACAGATTAAGCTTTCAACTATTCCCTCATTAGCCAATATTGCTGAACAAATCAAAAGTGATTGGCAGGAACTAGGGATTGAAACCGAAATTCAATTCATTAACAGTCCAGACGAAGAATATGAAGTTATTCTCGTTAATCAACAAATTCCCCGGGATCCAGACCAATACGTTCTCTGGCATTCAACCCAGATAACTAATCTGAGTAAATATAAAAGCCCGAAATTAGATAAACTCTTAGAAGACGGCAGAAAAACCTTAAATCAGGATGAAAGAAAAACAATTTACCAGGATTTTCAAAGATTTTTAGTTGAGGATTCACCCGCCGTTTTCCTCTTTTATCCTACGGTTTACAGCCTCTCGAGAAAATAGAAAAGACCACCAATTTTTGCTATAATTCAATCAAATCCGGACGGATGGCGGAATTGGCAGACGCGTACGCTTCAGGAGTGTATGGCTTTGAGCCGTGAGGGTTCGACTCCCTCTCCGTCCACCC